>JAFSVB010000220.1 GCA_017450325.1 Bacilli bacterium
TCCTCCTCTTCTTCCTCCCATTCGATCTCCAGCGACCCCGTATAGCATTTCTGCGAAACGATGACGCTATGGCGTTTCGTGAGAAGGAATGGATTGCCATGGACGTCGCCTGAGATCGCCCCGACGCAGGTGGAGTCTCTCCCTTGGAGCTCCACGTCGAAGCGGCTTTCCCATAAGGCAAGGCGCTCTTCGCTTAGTCGCGGATAGACGCGAATAGGCGCTTCCGCTTTTTGGAGCACTTCCAAGAACGAATAGTCGTCCAGCGACGCGTTGATGCCTTGCATGTCCTGGTCGCATAATTGCCGCGCTTGCTTGGCTTCCTGATCGGCGAGGAGTTCCTTATCCCGAATCTCCTTGATCGCCGCTTCGGTCTCTTTCTTGTTCTTTTTCCATGCGCGCACGCCAAAGGGGATGGTCACCAAAGGCAAGAAAAGACCCGCCGCGAGCAGCTTGCGTTTCTTACTTTGCCTCCAGACTTCCTGAAGTTGCTCGGCAAGACGCTTTTGGAGGAAAGAGGAAGCGTTAAGGGCTTCCAGATGGTTCCGATGCTCGGACAGGTCCAATCCGATAGATGTTGCGATGTCGTCAAAATGATGAAGCGCCGTTTCGTAGACCGTTTGATAAACGCGAAGCCCTTCTTCGCGGGGTGAGCGAAACGAGGATCCATCCGCCATGACTATTCGCCCGTCTTCTTATTGAAAACGCCTTGGATGTTATTCGCGACCGAAGAGCTCAGGTGCGCCTTCTCATCGCCAAGGAAGAAGGAGAAGAGTCCGCGTTCAAAATGGATTCCCGCGTCATTGAGATACTTCTTCAAGTTCTCCAAAGAGGAATTGGTGAAGGTCGGACGCGATTGCTTCGAGTCCATCAAGCCGACGTTGCGGTTGCAGCTGACTTCGTCGTATTGCGTCCAATGGACGGGGACGTCGTGGAAGCGCCCGTCGCCACCCATCTTCGACACATAGTCGACGCGCGGGGTGGTCTTATAGGAGAGGACGTGGACGGCGACTTCGTCGTTGTCGCCGATTTTCTTCGCGTTCATTTCCTTTAATAGAAGCGGCAAGGACTCATCGGCCTTGTCCGGACGGAACAAGCGCGCATCCATGCGGTTGATGAGGGCCTCGTGCTCAAAGGAGGTCATGTTCGCGCGGTATTGCCCGCCATAGATATAATCGCGCGGCTTATGGATTTGGTACATCGGGATGGAGATGATCGGGGCGAGGTCGAAGAAGAGCCCGCGGATATAGTCATCGCAGTACGCGACGAAGCGCTTCTTCGCCGCGACGAAATCATAGTCCTTGAAGTAGTCGATGGGCATTTGGTAATCGAAGGTCTGCGAGTGCTTGGACGCCACCGAAGTGAGCATCCCGTCCTTCACCATGATCCAATCATCGCCATAAGGCTCGGGCTTCTTGATGAGGTCGAGGATGTTGCGCTGGGCAAGGGCGGTGAAGAGGAGGCGGTACTCGACTTCGTTATCGCGGTCATCCGCACCGAAGAAAGCCTCGAATTCGTCGTTACCGAGTTTGGTGAAGGTGCGGCCAGCCTTGACCGCCTTCTCCTCGAGCTTATCGAGTTCCTTGACGCGTTCGCGGACGAATTTCTCGTTGTCCTTGTCGCTTTTGCCCGACATCCCGCTCGGACGGCGGGAGAAATGGAGGTGCGGCGCGGCCTCGCTGCCATAGATGAGCCTCGTCTCGTCCCAATAGAAGGGCGCGGGATGGGTCGTCTCGGCGTGGAGGGTTTGCGTATGGGTCTCGGTATAGGTATTACCCTTGGAGTCGTGGTGGGTAGTCGTCCAGGTGATGGTGAGGGAGCCTTCGTAGACTTTGTCCTTCACTTCGTGACGGAACACCTTCTCCAAGATGAAGGGGTTGCCTTGGATGTGGCCGGAGACGACGCCGAGGACGGAGGTGTTCGGGTCGGTCTCCTCGTTCATGCCAAACCGCTCCATCAAATAGCAAAGGCGCTCCGGGGAGAAGGAACGGTCGAGGTCGATGATGGGCGTGGTCTTCTCCATGACTTCGGCGGCCATGTTGTCGTCGAGCATGGCGTTGAGGGTTGCCATATCGGCGTAGCAATCGCCGAGGATCTTCTGGGCCTTCGCTTCTTTCTCCGCGAGTTCTTGTTTGGCGATGGCCATCGCTTTCTTGACGCTGGTGGCGAGAAGGAAAATGAAGAATCCGCCTAGGATGCCTAGGGCGACGCCGATGAGGATCATCCACCAAATCGAGGAATTCAGGACGCCGATGACGATGCAGACGATCATCGCGACGAAGGCGATGATCATGCCGGCAATCGTCCAGCCCTTGCCGGCTTTGGCCTTGCCGAGCTTCTTCCTCGCGGCCTCCACTTCTTCCATCGCGGCATTATATTGCTTCACGTGGAGGGCGTTCATGTTCTTATCCACGTTGGCCTTGCCCGCGAGTTCTTCAAAATAGATGTCGGCGTTTTGATGGTACTGGTTCTTCAGCATGCCGTCGAAGAGTTGACGGGGATGGTATAAGGGTTGTTCGTCTGCCATGTTATCTTCCTCCGAATCCACCGAAGCCGCCCATGCCACCGGGTGGGATGCGGCCGGACTTCTGGTATTGCTTCATCTGCTTCATCATCTCTTTGGATTGCTCGTATTTACGGAGCACGCGGTTGACGTCCGCGTTGGTGTAGCCCGAGCCTTTCGCGATGCGGTTCTTATGGGAGAAGCGCAGAATCTCGGGGTGGCGGCGTTCATAGGGGGTCATCGACTGGATGATCGCCTCGAAGGCCTTCATCTCCTTCTTCGCCGTCTCTTGCTGCTCATCGGTGAGCTTGGGCATGCCCGGGATCAGCTTGGCGATGGCCCCGAGGGAACCGATGCGCTGGATGGATTTCATCTGGCGGAGCATGTCCTCGAGGGTGAATTCGCCTTCTAGCATCTTGCGGGCATCCTTCTCGGCTTGCTTCTCGTCGATGGCTTCCTTGGCCTTCTCGACGAGGGTGACCACGTCGCCCATGCCGAGGATGCGGTCGGCCATGCGGTCGGGGTAGAACATCTCGAGTTCCCCTACCCGCTCGCCGACGCCGGCGAACTTGATGGGGAGGCCCGTCAAATATTTGATGGAAAGGGCGGCGCCACCGCGGGCATCGCCATCTAGACGCGACAGAATGATGCCCGAAAGGCGTAATTCCTTGTTAAAGACGCTTGCGACGTTGACCGCGTCTTGGCCCGAGGCGGCATCCACAAGAAGCAAGACTTCCTTCGGATGGAGCTCGTGGTTGATGCGGCGAAGTTCCTCCATGAGGGCCTCGTCGATCTGCAAGCGGCCGGCCGTATCGATGAGGAGGACATCGTATCCTTCCTTAAGGGCCTTCTCCTTCGCATGGAGGGCGATCTTGACGGGGTCGACCTTGTTGCCTTCGTCATAGAAACCGATGCCGGCATTGCTCGCGACGACCTTCAACTGGTCGATCGCGCCTGGACGATAGATGTCGCAGGCGGCGACCATCGTCTTCTTGGAGAGCTTGTTCTGGAAGTAGTAGCCGAGCTTGCCGGCGGTCGTGGTCTTACCAGTGCCTTGCAAGCCGACCATCATGATGACGGTCAGGGGCTTCTCGAATTGGATGCCCTCCTGCTCGCTTCCGAGGAGTTCCTGGATCTCGTCATGGACGATCTTGACGATCATCTGCGAGGGATTGACTTTGTTGTAGACGTCCTGGCCGATGGCCTTTTCCTTGACGTCGTTGATGAAGGACTTCACGACTTTGAAATTGACGTCGGATTCCAAAAGGGCGACGCGGATCTCGCGCAGCATGTCCTCCATGTTCTTCTCGGTGAGCTTGCTCTGGCCGCGCAGTTTCTTGAATACGCCGGTGAGCTTATCGCTTAAGGATTCAAATGCCATCGTCGAAGGCCTCCTTTAGTGGGGATAATGCGGATTTGGCCTGATCGAGGCTATCCGCGTAGGTGAGTATCTCAATGCTCTGCTTCGCGGCTTTGGCTTTTTTGCCTAGGCCGAGGCAGGATTCGTAATGGTGCAGTTTCTTCACGCCTTTGGTTAGGGCGTCGCTTGCCGCCGCGCGGCTAATGCCTTTCTCCTCCGCGATCTCGCTTAAGGAGAGGTTGAAGCGGAAATAGAGGCTTAGGGTCTCCTTCTGGGAGGAACTTAGCAACGGCTCATAGGCATCGAGCAGGAGCAAGGTCTCGTCCCAGTTATGGAGCATCTCCTCCTCAGTCATGGACTTCCTCCCCGAGCAAGAGCCCATAGAGGTATTGGTCGAGGTCGAATTCGCGTAGGTCCTCCATCTTCTCGCCAAGGCCGATGAAGCGCACGGGGACGCCGAGCTCATCGCGGATGGAGAGGATGATGCCGCCTTTGGAAGTGCCGTCCATCTTGGTGATGACGATGCCCGTAAGCGGGGCGACTTCCTTGAAGGCCTTGGCTTGGAGGACGCCATTTTGGCCAGTGGTCGCGTCGATGATGAGGAAGGTCTCATGCGGAGCGTCCGGGATCTCCTTGGAGAGGACGCGGGTGAGTTTGCCTAGTTCCTGCATCAGGTTGTTCTTGGTCTGCAAACGGCCTGCCGTATCGACGATGAGGAGGTCGATATGGTGCTCGTTCGCGTATTTGGCCCCATCGTAGGCGACCGAGGCGGGGTCGGCGTTTTCCTTGCCCGTGATGATGGGCACGCCAAGGCGCTCCGCCCAGACACTAAGTTGCTCCACCGCACCTGCGCGGAAGGTATCCCCCGCGGCGAGGGCGACGCTCTTGCCTTGCTTTAGATAACGGTAGGCGAGCTTGGCGATGGAAGTGGTCTTCCCCACCCCATTCACCCCGCATACGAGTAACACGGTCGGGCCATCCTCGCGGAAGGCGATTTCGTTCTGGATGGAATCTCCCGCGGTCGCGTAGTCGACGAACATCGCGTCGACGAGCAATTCGTTGATGGCCTTAGGCTCGGTGATCTTCTCTTGCTTGGCTTGGTCGAGGAGCTTCTCGATGAGGCGGAGCGAAAGCTCGACGCCGACATCGGACTCGATGAGGATTTGCTCGAGTTCCTCGAAATACTCCTCATTGACGGAGGCGTAGCGCTTGCTAAGGCTCTCGAGTTTGGATGCGAAGGCCTTGCGCGATTTCTCCAAGCCCTTCTCGTAGGACTTAGTCTCTTCTTTCTCCTTTTGTTCTTTCTTGGAGAACTTGCTCTTTAAAAACGAAAATAAACCCATGGGATCACTCCGGTAATGACATCTTCCGCAAGGCGTCGCTGGCGGCTTCGGTCTCGGCAGCCTTCTTGTTCTTGCCCGAGCCGCGCCCGATCTCCGCTCCTTCGAAATAGACCGCCGCGACGAAGACCTTGTCTCCTCCGCTGCCGCGCTCCTCGATGATGCGATAGGTCACCGACTCCTTCTTATCCGCCTGCATGCATTCCTGCAGATAGGACTTCGGGTTGACGGAAAGGTCGACCTTGGCCGACTTCACGTCCTCCTCGAAGATGCTGCGGACGATTTGATAGGTCTTATCCAGACCTTGGTCGAGGAAAAGCGCCCCGACGAAGGACTCGAACACATCCTCCAAAAGCGACTCGTTCGCGGAGGCGTCCTTAGCGAAACTCGCGCCGACGCGGATATATTGGTTGAGGCCGAGCTTGCGGCAATAGGCGGCTTCCGCGGAAGTGCGGATGAACTGGCTCTTGAGCATGGAAAGCTTCCCTTGCTCCATCTCGGGATGGTAGATGTAGCATAGTTCCGACACGACCATGCCGACCACCGAATCGCCAAGGAACTCCAATCGTTCATAGTCTTGGTGCCTCGTCCCAGCCATTCCGTTATAGGAAGAATGGGTAAAGGCGAGGGCATAGAGCTCCTCATTCTTCGGCAGGATCTGGAACAGTCTATATAAAGGAAGATACTCGCTTGCCATATCGGCCATTATTTTACCAGCAAGACTCCCTTATATAAATAAGGGGTGCCTATTTTCTTCGCCAATAGTTCGGCCTAATAGCTCGCCATGCCATAATTGAGTTTGCAGGTTTTTATATTTTCGAACTGCAAAAAACCTGCAAAGTCCGTTTTCGAAAAGCTCAGAACAACCTAAGTTGTTCATGACCATGCTTCTTCTTACTCCTCCCTTTCCTCAGTAGTTTCGGCTCGCCGCGCAAATGCCCGGCTATTACCGAGGCTCCGCCCATGACGTGGTAAAGGCCAATCGGCAGATGACCGTATTTCTCCTCGATCTCCTCGTCGCTCGCCTCCGGCCTGAAGGAGGGCCAAGCATTCTTGCAGGCGCGGTAGAGCGGGCTCTCCGACTCTATCAGAAGGCACAGGAAGAACGTCGCGACCATCGCCGCGGTCAGCAAGGCGTTTTGCCCTTTGATGGTCCTTACCCTGATGCCCTCGATCTTGAACGCCCATTTGACGAAGCGGAACAGCTCCTCGATCCGCCATCGGAGGCGGTAGCATTTCAGCGCCTTCTCGCAGCCTTCTCTGGTCGAACAGTCGATCGAGGTCAGGTAGCATCTCGCCTCCGCCTCGTTCGGGAAGTATTCGCAGATGAGCCAGGCCTCGCCGAAGTCCTGATGCGACACCTTTACGGCGGTGGCCTTGACGTAGGCGTCGTCCTTCTTCCATGGGTCCCTGAACCGGAACGAGAACCTCCCCTTCACCCTCCTTTGGGTCTGGGCCGATGTAAGTTTTCCCCATCTGGTCGAGTATTTTCGCTGGGATTTCGCGCGGACGACCCACTCGATGGACAGCGATTCGAAGTGGCCGAACCACCTCGCTGAGTCGAAGCCCCTGTCGGCTGAGACCGACTTCGCCGTTCCCTTCGGCACGGATCCCTTGGTCTCGTCGAAGGACGATTTGAAGCCCTTGCTCTTGGTCGAATAGAGGTAAAGCCTGAGCGGGAAGGGGGTCTTCCTCGCGCCGATTACGCCGATGCCGACGACGTGGTACCCCTTGCCGACCGGCCTCCCTTCCCTGCTTCCGTCCTGCACTAGGTCGAGCGCCTCGAAGCTTTTCCCGTACGGCTTCTGGATGTCGGACTCGTCGAAGACGATGACGCCGTCGCCGTAGCGGAAGCGCGCCGCGATGGACTCGAGCCTCGCCGTCACCTTAGAGAAGTCGCAGGTGGAAAGGCGGTCGGTCAGGCGGTGCTCCGCGACGTGGATCGTCTCGCCGTCCGATTTCGACGACCTCGCGGAATGGCTTACTATCGACGTCGCGTTCTTGAGCATGCCGAACGTGAGCGAGTTGAGCAGCTTGGCGTCCGGAAGCCTAAGATCGGACGTCACCTCGTCGATGAACGCCGAGTATTCCGTGGTGAAAAGACGCGAAAAATAGCTATAATTGGGCATTGAAAAGCAGCCTCCTTCAATGTTATCCGTTGAATCTCGCCAGATTCGGATAAAATCATCGATGGGAAGCCGCTTTTTTACAAGAATTACATGCTCACTGGGAAAAAACCTGCAAACTCAATCATGCCATAACGTTGAAGGCCACATGCCATTATTGTACAATGGTGTTGGAGGACATACACATGCATCACAGACTAGGTTTTTCGCTAATATTCTTTTTGGTTGGATGTTCTGCCCCGGTCACAGAAGAACAACCAAAATATATTTTTCATCAATATGATAATACGCCCAGTTCTCTTCTTTCTTCAGGTGAGCAGCACAAAGAAGACGTAAATCACGAAACATCCGAAGAACCGCGTGCAGTTATTGGAGACGACGATCGTCAAACAATTGACGTAGGTTTGTACCAAAGCTATCCGTATAGAGCGATATGTAGCCTCAAAGTTACATGGGATGATAACGGCGATGGTATCATGGACGGGACGACCTGGGGCACAGGGTTTTTCGTCGGGCCTCGCGTTGTATTGACCTGCTGTCACGTCGTTTACAACGGAACAACCTGGGGTAACGTATCCGTTAGACCTGGCCATCGCAATATTTCCGGTTTGGACGCCAGCGAGAACAACCCATATGGCTCGCTCCCCGTCTCTTATACAATCATCGGCAACTACAACTCTACCCACAACGTAAATGACGATTGGGCTATATTGCGCCTTGCTTCCACAAATTCGCTTGGTTTCCAAATAGGCTATTTCCCCATGTCTGATCGGATTTATCAAAGCGATTCAGTAATGGTAGCCGGATACAGTGGAGACTATCCTGGACAAATAACATACGGAAGAGGTGTGATATCCACCCTGCAAACTTATCAATTTTCGCATACCTGCGATATGATTGGCGGCGCCAGCGGGGCACCTGTGCTCATAAATGAAGGGATTGCGGTGGGAATTAATGCCGCAGAGGATGTCTCAGGAAGTATGAATTACGCATGTCGCATCACTTCTTACATCATAAGTTGGGTGAAGGAAGTCAATGATGAAAATGTCTTTCCGCCATTGTCGTAAAAAGGAACAGGAGAACAAAAAAATGAAACTCAGAACCGCTTTCACGCTTCTATGTCCCCTGCTGCTATTGACGATGGGCTCTTGCGGAAACGAAGCCCCAGCGAGCCAACAAAGCGAGACGTCTTCCAGCCACGAAAGCGTTTTGCTCATCGAGTTCGTCTTCTTCAAAAATAGCGGCGGCACCCTTTCGGGCAAAGCGCACCATATAGGCGGAGGGGACTTCCCTTATCAAGGAACCTTGCCAAGCCTGGACTTCGAGGACGATGTCGTCTTCGTGGAAGACCCGGACCCGCGCGTTTCTGGCATCGACCTAACAGCCCGTTTCAAGTCTAGTGGCACGGCCTTCGTCGACCAGGATGGAACCATCAATCCCGACTACGTCCCGAAAGCATATGACCATTTGCTGCTCGTCGGCTTCGATTCGCTCATTCAGACGACCTTCCCAGAAGGATGTTACATCGATAAGGCGTTCTACGTGACGCCGCGCGGAAAAGACGCGATCAACGCCGAGACTATAAAGAATGAGAAAGCATAAAAACTCGCACAGGCGGGTTTTTACTTTTAA
>JAFSVB010000221.1 GCA_017450325.1 Bacilli bacterium
GTGGAATCGGCTCTTCGATGGCGGCTGGTTCGGATTGGGGTGACCGGCATTTGACCACTCTGATATTCGGGAGTTCGGCTTTCGCCTTATCCATAGGTCAATGGTCCGCCTTGGCCCCCATCCTCTAGTATCTGGGATCGCCCTCGCGTTGCCCGATAGATTTTCCATGGTTGGGTTGGATGCTTTGCCCTTCCTGCCCAGCTGCCATCGGAAAGCCGATTCGGCGTGTTCTCGTTTTCCCTTCGCTTCCTCAGTTACCCCCGTTTACGCGGCCAGGCGGCTTTGGGCGGGGCCGAGATGGCATTTGCATCCCAAGGCCCATATGAAGCCCGAAAGCTCCCTCGCGAGCGCGGCTATCGCCTTGTTCCTCGGCTTTCCCTTCGCCGTCAGCGCCCAATACCTCCTTCTGAGGCGGCCGGACGCCGCATCGGCCCAATTGACGTCGGCCGCGTCCATCCCGGATTGCTTCGCCGTCAGCGCCTTGCTCTTCTTGCCGGTCCATCTCGAGTACGACCAGCAGCATTCGACCAGCAGGGCCCTCACCGCGGAATTCCCCTGCTTGGTTATCCCGGTCCTTATCTCCTTCGGGCCGGACGAATGGCTTCCCGGCGTCAAGCCGAGGTACTTCATGAACGATTTCGCGTCCGGGAACCTCCTGAAGTCGCAGATCTCGCAAAGCATGGCGAGGGCGCCGACCCGCGTGATCCCGACGACGCATGCGGCTTTGGCGCAGAAATCCGAGAATTCGCCCCTCCCGGATATCTCGAGCAGCCTCGATTCCATCCTCGCTATCCTGGATTCGAGCCCGGCCAATTCCCCGAGCATCTCGTCCATGGATTCCTTGTCGAGCGGCTGGCCGAATCCCGCCTTGGAAAGCCAGGATCTGTGCTTGGCGGTCCAATAAGTCGCCTTCGGCCCCGCCTCGGAGCGGTACATCAGGCCCTTCCTGGCGCAGAACGAGAGGATCCTTTGCTTGCATTGTCTGAGATGCGAGGTGAGGTCGCGCATCGTCCTGAAGTAATCCCTTATGGATTCCATCTCCTCGGATGGGACGTTGATCACCGAGGCGGTTCCCTGGGATAGGTTCCTGGCGATCATTTCTGCGTCGAGCCTGTCGGTCTTGTTGGCCCTCTCCTTCGCGGTGACGGACAAGGTGGAGGGCGCGAGGACGGAGACGCCGTGCCCTTTCGCCCTCAGCTCCCTATAAGGCCAGAAGCCGAGGCAGCCGGCCTCGTAGCCAAGCTCGAAGCTCACGACCTCGCCGGTCGAGTCGAGGATGCTTTTCGCCAGCTTCCTAAGCCATTTGTCGATCTCCGCGGCGTCGGTCTTCAATTCGGCGCGGGCGATAACGTTGGACTTGCCTCCGCGGGTGGCGGCCAACGAGACGGTTTGGGAATGGACATCCATCCCGACGTAGATTATGCTTTGCATTGTAACGATCCTCCTTTGCCTTTAGGGCAGTGCTCAATGTTTTGGCGAACAAATTGTCGCATTGATCCCCGGCATCGACAACGGAGGGTCGTTTCATATTGTCTAGTTTTTATATACGACTTGCTCCACTACTTCTTGGATTTCGGCGCCGCTTGAAACAAAGTCCGGAAGCATGATTTCTTCCTTATGGGACTTCTCCGACGCCGAGCGTTCAACGATGCGGTTTAGGTTTCTGCAATAGTTATAGATGGCCGCATTGATGCCTAAGGTTTTCCAACAGAAATAAAGATAGAGGGCGCTTTGATAAACGACGTCTGGCTTTTCAGAAAACGATAAAGGAGCGAACTGGTCAAACGTTGGCTCGACGTCGAGGGCGACGTCAGCGAGAACCTTGGCATAGAACGTGTTGGCCGTGATGACGTTTTGGTCGATTGGATATTCGTCTTTTGTGCGGAAGAACTGCATGGTCTTCTCGTGGACGAGCTCGTTCAGCCGCTGGATGAGGTTGGATTCGATGTTTTGCTTTTTTGTTTCGTGCATATTGGTGTCTCCTACTCACATATAGGGGGCGAAACCAAAAGTATCGAAAACTTTTTGCAAAAAGGAGAGAAAAGGCGGCCTTTACAGACCGCCGTAAGATTTACTTTTCATCCCTCATCGTGGGGAAGAGGAGGACTTCGCGGATGTTATCGACGTTGCATAGGAGCATGCAAAGACGGTCGATGCCAAGCCCAATGCCGCCTGCGGGAGGCATGCCATACCGCATCGCGTCAAGGAAGGAGAGGTCCATGTCGTTGGCCTCTTCGTCCCCCCTGCCTTTGGCGGCAAGCTGGGCTTCGAAGCGTTCCTTCTGGTCGAAGGGGTTGTTGAGCTCGCTATAGGCATTCGCGAATTCCATGCCGCAGATGAAGATCTCGAAGCGATCGACGAAGCGAGGATCCTCGGTCTTTTTGGTTAAAGGAGAGACCTCGATGGGATAGGTGTGCACGAAGGTCGGCTGGATGAGGGTCTTTTCGACGAATTCGTCGAAGAACGCCTGGATGATATAACCGACGGAATTCCAAGAATCCTGTAACGGGACATGGTGCTCTTTGGCGAGGGCAACCGCTTCTTCAAAGCTCATTTCCTTGCGGAAATCGATGCCCGTTTGCTCCAAGATGGCATCGCACATGGAAACGGACTTGAACGGAACGGAGAAATCGAGTTCGTGTTCGCCCCAGGTAACCTTATCGGTTCCGAGGATTTTCTTCGCGAGCATCTTCAGGAGGTTTTCCATCCATTCCTGCATGGAGCGGAGATCGCCATAGGCCTGATAGAGCTCAATCGTCGTGAACTCGGGGTTGTGGCGGGTATCGATGCCCTCGTTGCGGAAGATACGGCCGATTTCATAGACGCGATCGATGCCGCCAATCATGGCCTTCTTCAGGTTCAACTCCGTCGCGATGCGCAGGTAGAAATCCTTGTCGAGGGTATTGTGATGCGTGATGAACGGGCGCGCCGCAGCACCGCCGGCAATCGGCGAGAGGACGGGCGTCTCAACTTCCACAAAGCCAAGATCGTCGCAATAACGGCGGACTTCCTTGATAATCGCCGGACGCATGATGGCAATGCGGCGGGAATCGTCGTTCACGATCAGGTCGAGGTAGCGCTTGCGGAAACGGTCTTCCGTATCCGTGAGGCCGTGGAACTTCTCCGGGAGAGGCTTTAGACATTTCGTAATGTGGGTATAGCCGGTGACGCGAATGGTGAGCTCCCCCGTATGGGATTTCATCAGGGTGCCTTTCAAGCCGACGATATCGCCTAAGTCCGCGAGCTTGAAGACGTTGTAAGATTCCTCACCGACGACATCGCGGCCAAGCCAAGCCTGGATGGAGCCATATTCGTCTTTGAGATTCACAAAGGACGCCTTGCCCATACGGCGAATGGCCATCAAGCGGCCGGCGACATCAACCTCGACGTTCTTCGCGGCGAGCTCTTCCGCTTCCATATCGGCATATTTGGCGCGGACATCGCAAATGCGGTCCTTCCAGTCATAACGCTGACCAAAGGGGTCAATCCCCATTTCCTGATAACGGGCAAGCTTATCGAACCGTGCTTGCTCTTGATCTGTCATTTTCTCTTCCATGGACGTTCCTCCAGCATGGCGCGTGTATCTTAGCGCACCCGCGCACAAGAAAAAAGGGAGAAGCCTTTCTCCTCAAGTCAAATAAAAAAGCGAAATCCGCGCAAATTGAAAATATTTCGCGCAAAAGTCGCTTAAAAATTTAGAAAACTAATTTCGAGATATCTTTCCATCCCGCCGTAATGGCGCGCACTTCCAAACGAACGCAATCCAATTCGTCTTCGCCGCAGGAGAGGGCCTTGTCGATAAGTCGCGCGATGGTCCTCGCCTGCTCGGCGTCACATCCGCGCGACGTCGCAGCGGCGAAGCCAATGCGGAGGCCAGAGCAATACTTTGGGGACAATGTATCGCCGTGGATCATGTTCTTGTTCGTAGTGATACCCACGCGTTCGAGCCTCAGTTGTGCCTCCAGGCCGTTTATGCCATAGGAAGAAAGAACGTCGAGCAAGAAGAGATGGTTCTCCGTGCCCGAAACCTTGCGGCCAAGCCGCGCAAGTTCGTCATTGCAAGCGCGGGTATTGGCGAGAACTCCGTCGAAATAAGCGCGGAAACCATCCGTGTTTGCTTCAGCAAAAGCAATGGCCTTCGCGGCGATGACGTGCTCTAGCGGTCCACCTTGGGTAAAAGGGAAGACGGCGCTATTGACCTTCTTGGCCAAAGCCTCGTCGTTCGTCAATATGATGCCTCCGCGCGGCCCACGAAGGGTCTTGTGCGTCGTGGAGGTGACGATATCGGCATAGTCGCAGGGGTTCTGGCATTTGCCTGAGGCGACTTGACCCGCGATATGGGCCATGTCGACCATGAATAAGCAACGTTCACCCGTCGAGGCGTTATATTCGTCCACGAGCTCGCGCATGCGGCGGAAGTCGATGGTGAAAGGATATGCGCTATATCCCGCAAGGAGAAGGTTTGGCCGCTCCTCAAAGAGTCTTTGGCGGATGATGTCGTAGTCGAGTTTGCCATCATCTCCTAGTGGATAAAACGCAAAAGAGTAGGTATTTGCAGAGAAAGATACGTTCGAACCATGTGTGAGATGGCCGCCGTCATTCAAGGTCAGCGAAAGGATTTTGTCCCCGGGCTTCACCAAGGCGCGATAAGCCGCGAAGTTCGCCTGCGAACCAGAATGGGGCTGCACGTTTGCGAAGGCGGCGTGAAAGAGGCTCTTGCACCGCTCGATAGCCAGGTTTTCTACTTGGTCCACCACTTCGCATCCGCCATAGTAACGCTTTCCCGGATAGCCTTCCGCGTATTTCGCGGTAAAGATGCTCCCTTGGGCGGCGCGAACGTCCACGGAGGGATAGTTTTCGGAGGCGATGAGTTCGATGCCTTCGTTTTGACGCTTAAGTTCCAGCGCCTCAAGGCGCGCGATTTCTTTATCCATAACTTATTCCGCAGTCACTTGGCCACCGGTGTAGAGCTGGTAATACTTGCCTTTTTGGGCAAGAAGCGCAGCGTGATCGCCACGTTCGATGATGCGGCCTTTCTCGAGGACGATAATAACGTTGGAGTTTTGAATTGTCGATAGCCTGTGGGCGATGACGAAGACGGTGCGGCCTTTCATGATCGCGTCCATGCCCTTTTGGACGAGGGCTTCAGTACGGGAGTCGATAGAAGACGTCGCTTCGTCAAGGACAAGGGCAGGAGGATTCGCGCAGGCGGCGCGGGCAATGGACAATAGCTGGCGTTGCCCTTGCGATAACCCTGCGCCAGCGCCGACAAGAACGGTATCATAGCCATCCGGCAGCATGCGAATGAAGTTATCCGCATTGGCGAGTTCCGCGGCATGGATAACGTCTTCCCTCGTCGCATTCGGATTGCCATAGCTGATGTTTTCGGCGACGGTGCCCGTGAAGAGGTTGGTTTCCTGCAAAACCATGCCTAACGCTCTGCGCAAGTCCGCCTTCTTGATCTTGTTGATGTTGATGTCATCGAAACGGATTTTGCCATCCTCGATGTCATAGAAGCGGTTCAACAGGTTGGTCACCGTCGTTTTCCCTGCGCCCGTAGGACCGACGAAGGCTACTTTTTGGCCAGGCTTAGCGTATAGGCTCACGTCATGAAGGACGATTTTCTCCGGCGTGTAGCCGAAGTCGACATTGAAGAGATCGACCTTGCCGCGTAGCCAGACATATGTCGTGCCCGAGCCGTCGGTATGAGGGTGTTTCCACGCCCATTGGCCTGTGTGCTCGCTCACTTCGACCGGATTGCCGTTCTCGTCAGGTTTGGCGTTGACCAAGGTGACATAGCCGTCATCGGTCTCCGGCTTGGTATCCATCAATTCGAAGATGCGGTAGCCGCCTGCCATGGCCATGATGAGCATGTTGATGTTCATGGCAAGTTGGGATATCGGCATCGTAAACGAACGGCCAAGCTGCATGTAAGAGAGAATCACGCCGGGGCTTTGCATCATTCCATAGGCGATGGAAAGGCCGCCGATCAAGGCCAAAACGACATATTGAATATTCGACAAATTATTGATGACGGGTCCCAAAATATTGGACATTTGCACGGCTTTTGTGGTGTGGAAGCACAATTCGTCATTCAACTTATCGAACCCTTCCTTGCTTTGGGGCTCGTGGTTGAAAACCTTGACGACCTTCTGGCCAGAGATCATTTCCTCGATGTATCCGTTGGTCGCGCCGAGGATACGTTGCTGGCCGATGAAATAACGGCTGGAGCGCTTCGTGACGTTCAAAACGACAACTAGGATAATGACGAGGAACGCTAGGACAACCAGGATGAGCTGCCACTCTTTGAGGAGGATCATCGCAACCATGGACGCGACCATCGTTACGAGCGATTGGACCAGCATCGGGAGAACGCGGGAAATCATCTCGCGGAGGGTGTCGACATCGTTGGTGTAGACCGACATGATGTCGCCGATGGAACGGGCATCGAAATAAGAAAGCGGAAGGTGTTCCATCTTTGCGAACAGCTCGTCGCGGATCTTCTTCTGCGTCCCTTGCCCGATTTGCGAAACGAGGATTTGGTACACGTAATTCGCCACGGCGCCAAGGAGGTAGATGGAGGCCATGAGGATGATCAACGTGGGCAGTTCCATCGGGATGCCATAGAGGCTCGTCGCCTCGTTTTTCAGCATAGGGCCGATGAATTGGTCGATGAGGACATCGCCGATAAAGACGCTTCCAAGAACGCCTGCAGCCGAAGAAATAAGGATGCAGATAACGGCGATGATCAATAACGGCGCATAGTTTTTGAGCATCATGCGCACAATACGTCCGAAGATCGCCGCGGATTGCTTCGCGGAGAGCTTCTGATGTTGAAAGGCTTTTGGTCTAGGCGGCATCGAAATCACCTCCCCCGATTTGGGTTTCATAAATCTCACGATAGACATCGGATGTCTTCATTAGTTCGTCATTGTTTCCCTGCGCGACGATCTTCCCGTCATCGAGGACGAGGATGATGTCGCAATCCTTGATGGAAAGAATGCGCTGGGCGACGATGAACTTCGTCACTTCGGGAATCTCTGTTTGGAACGCATGGCGGATTTTCGCATCGGTGTAGGTATCGACGGCGGAAGTCGAGTCATCGAGAATCAGGATTTTTGGCTTCTTAAGCAGGGCGCGGGCGATGCATAGACGCTGCTTTTGACCGCCGGAAACATTGTTGCCCCCCTGCTCGATCGGGGCGTCATATCCACCGGGCAAAATCTCTATAAATTCATCAGCACAGGCCAGTTTTGCAGCGTTTTTGATATCTTCGTCGGTCGCGTTCGGGTTGCCCCAAAGGAGGTTTGAACGCACCGTACCCGAGAACAAAACGTTCTTTTGCAAGACGACGGAAACGGCGTCGCGAAGAACGCGAAGGTCATATTCTTTTACATCGTGGCCGCCGACTTTGACGACGCCGGATTGGACGTCGTAAAGACGGGCGATCATCGAAACGAAGGTCGACTTGGAAGAGCCCGTCGCACCGATGATGCCGACGGTAGAGCCGGAGGGAATGTGAACGTTGATATCATGGAGCACGTCTTTGTCGCCAGCATCGTTATAACGGAAGCAGGCGTGTTCGAAGTCCACGGAGCCATCCGCGACGACCGTCAACGCGTTCTCGGGCGATGACAGATCTGGTTTTTCATTTATGACTTCGCAGATACGCTCGGCGGAGTTGCGAGCGATGATAATCATGACAAAGCCCATGGAAACGAACATCAAAGACATCAAGATCTGGTTGATATAGGTAATCATGGACGTCAAAGAGCCGGTGTTGAACTGGTCTGCGGCGTTATGGGTGTAATGGACGATCATATAAGCGCCGAACCAGGAGATGAGCAGCATGCTGGCGTAAACGGAGATCTGCATCGCAGGGTTGTTGAACGCGAGGATGCGCTCCGCGTGCACGAAGCTTTTATAGATGAACTTGGAAACACCACGGAACTTTTCCTTCTCGAATTCCTCTCGGCCATAAGACTTCACGACGCGGATGCCACGTAAGTTTTCTTCGACCGACGCATTCAAGCCGTCATAGGCTTCGAAAACGCGGACGAACGTCGGGTGTACTTTGATGGCAACGAAGAAGAGAACGAAGCCTAAAAAAGGAATGACAACCAAGAAAATAAGCGAGAGTTGCCAAGAAATCGTGGCTGCCATGATAAAAGCGAACACCATCATAAACGGCGAACGAATCACCATACGGATGATCATTTGGACCGAGTTCTGCACGTTGCTCACGTCGGTGGTCAAACGGGTCACCAGAGATGGCGTGGAGAACTTGTCGATGTTCTTGAAGGAATAATCCTGAATCTTGTAGAACATCGCCTGACGCACGTTGCGGCCAAAGCGCGTTGATGCACGCGCCGCCATAAATCCCGCGATGATGCCGCCCGTGCAGCTGATCACCGCAAGGCCAAGCATCAAAGAGGCATAGAGCCAAAGCTCGGAGACGTGGTCCCCGATCTTAAAGCCCCCGGCAATCATCTCCTGGGTGGGGTCTAGAAGCGGAATTAGATAGGTTCCGGCGACCCAGGGAATTAAAACCTCGCACACGACTTCGATCGCGACGAAGAACCACGTGAGGAAGACGTAGTGCCACGAGCCCTTCAGGTAAGAAGCAAGCTGCTTGATGATTTTCATCTTTTTGGTTCGCTTCGCTTCTTCCTCTGCGTTTCTCTCGATGGCCTTAAGCATTTCATTCTTGCCCATCGATACTCCTTTCTGCGTTAGAAGAAATAATCTCCAACGCTTTTCGTAGTCGCTCCTCCTCTTCTGAAGAAATCCCAGAAAGAAGAATGGAGTCGAATTCTTTTATCCGCTTATGAGCGTCTTCGCAACGCGCCATGCCTAAATCGGTAAGGTAAACGCGCTTCTCGCGACGGTCCTCTGCGGAGACGACGTATTGAACGAGACCCTTGTCGACGAGGACGCGCAAGGACTCCGAGATACTCGATTTGGCCCTGCCCTGAAAAGACTGAAGGTCCGCGCTGGATGCGCCCGGATGATCCAAAAGGTAAAAGAGCAGGTGTCTGTCTTGCGGCCCGAGGCCATCGGATTGTTCAGGGGAGAAAAACTCCTCGAACGCCGAACGGATCTTCTTGCCCGTTTCTTTAACCAATATCAAGGTCGGAGTTTCTTTCATAATCGTTCGATACCGAACAATTTTACTGGCAATGATTTTCGATTCAAGATTATGAAAGCGCTTCTTTCCAAATTCGCACAAGATCGTCTAGTCGCATCGCCGCGTTGGCAGGCGAGGTTGATGGCAGCGTAGAAAAGGGGATACCCGACTCAATAATGGTCTTTTGATACTTGGTGAAAAGGGTTCCTGCCTTCTTTCCGTTGAGCAATATTTTCTTTATTTTTGTGGCCTTTAGAATCGAGAAAATATCGGTAATTACTGGGTTTTTTATACTCGCGTCACTGCTTCCAAGGATGTCACATTGATCAATTACATCGTATAGAGCAATGTGTTTATGATGGAGAAAAATCCGCTTATCATCGATACTTTTTCCAATGTTTTCTTTAAAGACTTCACTTAAAACGGACCAAAACCGATTTTGAGGATGACCGTAATAAAAGCTAATTTCGCGCGATTTAACGCTCGGAAAGGAACCTAGGATAAGTATTTCGGACTGCTCGTCATAGCAAGCGGGGAAGCCGTGCTCAAGATGCTGATAGCCCAATTTCTCTTTCGATGCCATGGAAAATGGCCTCCATATCTTTGATTGACGACATATTCATCGTGATGCTCAATCGGAATTTCTTGTAGCCGGGGAACCCGGAAAAGAAATGCGGAAGAATTCCTTTTAGTTCACGCATCGCCATTTCTTCTCCCTTGGAATCAATTAGTTTATAAGCGTATGTCCGCGCGTACTCCACCTGCTCTTTCACGGTCGCGTTTTCCACCCATTCGCCCGTTTGGAAATAAGTGTCGATCTGCGTAACGAGTTTGGGATTCCCGACGCCGCCGCGCGCGACCATCACGCCATCCGCTTCCGTTTCATTGACGCTTTTTATCGCGTCATCCAACGTGAAGATATCGCCCGATACGAACAAGGGGATTCTAAGTTCTTTCTTAAGCCCACGGATGGCTTGGTAATCCGCTTTCCCGGAATAGCCTTGCTCTTTGGTTCTGCAATGGATCGTTATCCCTTGAACCCCCGCTTCTTCTAAGGCGTGGGATACTTCGAAAACGTTGATGGACTTCCCATCCCAACCCAGGCGTATCTTCGCCGTTACGGGCTTGGACGAGATCTTGCAGACCTCCGTCATGTAGGTTTTTAACGCATCGACATCGCGCAGCCACGAAGAGCCCGCTCCCGTCTTGGTTACCTTGTGCACCGGACACCCAAGATTCATGTCTAAAATGTCATATTTTGCTGTATTTTGGATGATTTCAATGGCTTTTGATGTGTTTTTGATGTCAAAACCGAACAGCTGAAGCGCGACCGGTGAATCCGTTTCGCTCGTTTTCAAATAGTCATAGGTACGCTTGTTCTCGTAAGCGATGCCGCAATCGGAGATCATCTCCGAAAAAGAAAGGGCGACACCAAACGGTTTCATGAACTCGCGGTATGCCAAAGAGGTAATCCCCGCCATGGGGCCGAGCAGCACTCTGCCTTTTAGTTCTACATTTCCGATCTTAATCATGTAGCAAATCCTCCGCGATGACTTCTTTGCACTCGTTTGGCAAGGCAGCGCGTAGCAAATCCACCACACGCTTGGTTGCCTTGCGCCTTCTTGCATAGTTGATACAGGTTATTAAATTGACATTATATTGACGAATAATCTCAATAAGTTTTTCATCGAACGATACCCTTGGGTAGAGATAGCCGATCAGCCTTTCTTCCATGAGGTCCACAATCAGTTTTTCTATCGTGAATAGGCCGTTATCCCGACATGGGGACTTTGAAAAGAGCGGGCTGATGATGATCGAGCCGGGCTTAAGATAGTAGTTCAGTTCATGCTCCGATGGGGTGAGCAACACGTCGGCCTTTGATAGTTCCCTGCAACGCATGTAGACGGGGAAGATATCCCGTTTGCTCGTTTCGATTAGAAACCAGTCTTCGCCGCCGACCATGCCAGAAAGTTCATTGACAATTCCAGAGTCGATGCAGGCGAAAGAAGAACCAGGGAATTCCGCGACCAGTTTTTGGACGACTTTAAGGCGGCGTGGTGGCACAGGAAATTCCCATGTAGCTTTTGCTTTTGCGTAATACCCGTTCCCAAGAGCGCGGAGCACCCCTCTTTTTGTCAAAGACCCAATGACCCAATCGCACGAGGAGCTGGTATAAGCAGGGTAAAAACGGAAGATAAGGTCATAAAGAGCCAGACGAGAATACACCTCATCCGTGAGAGAATCCGCGATGTTTTGAAACCGTTCTTCGCCCATGGGGATAGTATATAACCAGCCACTCTGTATAAATAGACATTTTTATATATAGTGTCTATTTATACAAACACGCTAAAGCCGTTTTTTATCGATGGGCAGTGAGTTTTTTGCAATATCTGTTTTTTCATTCTCTTCCAAAGATCATAAGGATGGTATTTTTCAAGTTTTAGGCTGTTTTAGCAGAGAATCCCCGCCTATCACGCTGACGAAAAGAGTAAAAAATCCTTTTCTCGACGAGCGAAATGATTAAGCAACATCTGCCCGCCCAACCGAAGGGGGCCAAATCTGCTTCGTTGATACGCGTACCAGGCTCGAGCTGATAAACGGATTATTTATTCTTAGATGCGATCTTTCCCTATCTTTCGGATGGCTTTTTTCTTCTATCTTAGATAGAAGGCGTTTTTTAGCCTCTCTGGGCTTCGCTTTTCGCTTTCGTGGGACTTCCCGTCCGCCTTTTCTTCGTGTAGCCTAGGGGCAAAATGAGGCCGCATATAACAAGGCGCGCTCATCAACGTCTCATCCTCTTTTGCAAGACGTCTAGCCATTAACGAAAGCCACGCTGGATAACTGCCATTCTTTATTAAGAGTCTCGCTCCACGAGCAACAACAGCTTTCCACGAGATCGCAATGTCGTAATGCATGTTTCGTTGACAATCACATAGGATAGGCCGCAGCCAACAGTCTACCTCCTCCGATTGACTTTTCATCGAAGCACTTAGCCCTATGCGGATGAAATAAGAATCACCAATTTTGGTGCGTCTCATTTCGTCTCAGCCCATTCCCCCTACCCTGTCAAACGGCAGAGGCACGAGCGGGACAATTCGGCATATGGCACGCGCAAAAAGCGCCGGCGCAATTCGTAATGAGAGCGACACGGAAGCAGGACAAAGAAAAAACCGTAGCTCGTACGAATGTGAACTACGGTTGGAAGCGTCTGGAGACTATTCGCTGGCGGTGCCGTCAGGATCCTTTGGCTCTGGCGATTCGGCGACGTCGGGGATGACGGGCTCGCTCGGCTCGCTAGGGGCCTCAGAAGGTTCTTTAGGAGCCTCGGGTGCAGGTGCTTCCTGGACGGGCAATTTGCCGGTCTTGCAAAGCGCTTCGATCTCCTCAGCGGTGATGGTTTCCTTATCGAGAAGGGTCTCGGCAATCAAGATGACCTGGTCCTTCTTCTCTTCGAGAAGCTTGCGGGCGTTTTCGTGCGCCTCGTCGATGATCTTGCGAACCGCCTTATCGATTTCAAAGGCAATCTGCGTCGAGAAGTTGCGCTGGGTGGACGCATAATCGCGGCCAAGGAAGACGGAACCGGTGTCGCGCTCATACTGGATGGGGCCAAGGTCGGACATGCCGAATTCGGTAACCATCAAGCGGGCAAGGCGCGTCGCCTGCTCGATATCATTGCTCGCGCCGGTGGAGACGTCTTGGAAGAAGATCTCTTCCGACGTACGACCGCCAAGAAGGCCAGTAATACGGGCGATAAGCTCGTTTTTGGTCATCAGGAAACGGTCATCCTCCGGGGTCATGAGCACGTGTCCGCCCGTATTGCCGCGCGGGACGATGGTGATCTTCTGAACCTTGTCGGAATAGGGTAGGTTAATGCCGATGACCGCGTGGCCTGCCTCGTGGTACGCCACTTGTTTCCTTTCCTTTGCGGAAAGGCCTTTGGAAGACTTCGCGGGGCCGGAAATGCGGCGGTCGATAGCTTCATCGATCTCCTCGATGCTCACTTGGTCTTTACCATCGCGGACCGCCAAGATAGCGGCTTCGTTCAACACGTTGTCCAAGTCCGCGCCAGAGAAGCCGACGGTTCTCTTGGCCAAGGCACCGAAATCGACGCTCGGATCGATCTTTTTACCACGTGCATGCACCTTGAGAATCGCTTCGCGGCCAGCCTTATCCGGCAAGGAAACCGTGATGGTGCGGTCAAAACGGCCCGCCCTGCGGAGCGCGGGGTCAAGGACGTCGTCGCGGTTGGTCGCAGCAATAACGAGGATGCCCGAATTGGCTTCGAAGCCATCCATTTCAACCAAGAGTTGGTTTAAGGTTTGCTCGCGCTCATCGTTGCCGCCGCCTAAGCCAGCGCCGCGCTGACGGCCAACGGCATCGATTTCATCGATAAAGATAAGGCAAGGAGCGGTGGCCTTCGCTTGGCGGAACAAGTCACGGACACGTCCCGCGCCGACACCGACGTACATTTCGACAAAGTCGGAACCGGAAATGGAATAGAAGGGCACGCCCGCTTCGCCTGCGACGGCTTTCGCGAGCAATGTTTTACCTGTGCCAGGGGGGCCGATAAGCAGGAAGCCCTTGGGCAGACGAGCGCCGAATTTGGCGTATTTCTTGGGGTCTTTGAGATATTCGACGAGCTCGACCATCTCGGCTTTTTCCTCGTCGCAACCCGCGACATCATCGAAACGGACTTTGCTCGAATCCGCACGACGAGCAGGAGATTTATTGAAGCTATTGATGGAGTTGTTCGCCCCGTTCACCGAAGCGCTGAGGCGCGAGAAGATCAAGATCGAGACGAGGATGATCGCCGCGGTGGAGATAATCGTCGGTCCCCATGCATCCCAAAAAGAAACCTCGAAAGCATCGGAGTTTCCCTCGATAATCTTGACTTTATTGGTGTCCTCGATGCCCGAGGCGCGGGCGTCTTGGATACGCGAAGAGAACAGGGAGAAGAAGGATTCGTGGTAGACGGAGGTCGTCGCCTTGGTGTTGGGGTCGACGTAGATGTAGTTATAGCCATCCCTCCACTGGCTTTCGTCCAAGCGGACCGAGAAGGAGCCGACGTTGTTATTCGCGTTCAAATAGCGGCCAGTGACATAGACGGTCGTGTAGCTATGGCTATAGTTGACGGCATAGAGACGGTTGTGGTTGGCAGCGTTGTAGTCGTCTTTCTTAAACTCTTTCTCGGCGGCATCGAACTTGTAATAGAGGACGGTCTCCTCAAGCTGGCGAACATCGATTTCGTCGCTGGAGCGGAAGAGGTTCGAGAAGGCGAGCCAAATAAACAAGCCGATGGCTCCAGCCATCAATATATAGGGAAGAATGTAGCTGAATATGCTTCTTTTTGGAGCGTTTCCATCATTCATATGCATGTTCTCCTTTCAGCATGGCCATAGGCCATTCAAAAGACTTTAGGCCACGGCTAATATCTGTCAATAAAATTGCTCTTCGTTTTTGTTCTATTTCTCTTCTGGAAGAATCAGTTCGAGTTTCGAAGTGTGGTATTCGTGGAAATATCTGCGGTAGCGGGGGACGTAAACCACCATGCCGTCCTTGTTGACGAAAATGGGCCAGATATAGCGGAAGCCCACCGGCATTTTCCAGGTGGAATAGAGGGAATGCACCGGCTCAAGGAAGCCATGGACGACATAGCGGTCCGAGGGGAGGGTGGTGCGGATCGTCAACGGGTAGTCCTCTTCTTTGATGCCGCGATCTTCTGCGCCCATCGAGAAATCGAGGCGGAATTGCGGGGTTTCTAGGACACCTGGCTTCTCTAAAGTATAGCTATAGAGGAGTTCGGCATAGTTCCTGCCGAGGATGAGGATGTCGTATTCCTTGATGAGGTAGGTGTCCTCTCCAAGCTTCAGCGAGCAGTTGGGGTTCGGGGAGAGGCAAAGTTTGCGAATCTCCGCGAAGTCCGCGGGCCCGAGGGCGATTTCCTCAGGAGCACGTGAGACGAAGCGAATCAAGGTCGCGGCGAATTCGTCCTCGGAAAGTGCGATTAATGGGCGGATTTCAAGTTCCTCGCCTTCATCGACGGATTGGTTGAACTCCTTGACGAGCTTGATGCTCTCGTCGTTGGTCGACTTCATCTCGGCGATGAGGTTTTCGCGTTCGATTGCGGACAAAGCGTTGATTTTTTCACGAACGGCAGAGCGGGTGAACCGGGTCTCAAAGGACTCTTTCTTCACCGAGAAGGGGACGCGGTTTTCCTGGTTGTATTCCAGAAGCTCTTCCTTGGTGTAATGAAGAAGCGGGCGGATGATGACCATGCCGTATTGAGTGGACACGGGGCTCATGCCGTAGTTGCCCTTCTTATCGCCGCGTTCGCGGTTGATGAGATAGGATTCGAGCAAGTCGTCCTGCTGGTGGGCGATGACAAGGCCTTTGGCGTTATGGGCGGCATAGACCTTCTGAAAGAAGGAATAGCGGACGTTTCGGGCCCATTTCTTGAAATCGTCTTCCTCGTGGTAGGCTTCTGCCTCGGGAAGGGTGGCCGCATCGAGGTATTCCAACTCGAGCCCATGGGCACCGCAATAAGAGGCGAGCTTGATATAGTCTTCGCTCGATTCTTCGAATTTATGGTAGTTGATGCAGACGACGACGGGCTTGACCCCTTCCTTTTGCATCATGTCGAGCAAGGCCATGGAGTCTGGTCCATACGTGCATGCGCATAGATACTTTGCGCCTTTGGCGAATTTGTAATCAAGCATCTTCGTTACCTCGATTCTCTATCTTGTCCTCGATGACTTCGTACATCGTTGAGGCGTTTCCTTTGTTCGCATAAGCGAGCGTCGCAAGCGCCTTGACCGTCAGGGTGTGACGGCCGAGCTTAAGTCGCAATTCGTCTCCAGGATTGACCTCCGAAGAGGGCTTTGCGGTCTTGCCGTTTAGCCACACGTAACCCGCATCGCAGAGCTCTTTCGCGACCTCGCGCCGCTTTATCAAGCGCGATACTTTCAGGAATTTATCGACCCTCATCAGGCAATATGTTAACACAATTCCCTTAAGGGATTGTGA
>JAFSVB010000222.1 GCA_017450325.1 Bacilli bacterium
CGTTGACCTATGAGTCTATAAACGCGCAGAACTGCACTATCCTTATTAACAAGCAGATAGACAACCACGGCAAGCGCAAGGACCATACCAAGACCGGCGCTGACAGGTACGTCACATTGCCTGAGTCCTTCATGGCCGAGCTATTGGATTACATCCGCGTGAAATGCATCGGGCCCGGCGATTACCTTTTTATGGGCTATAACGGCGCCCATGTCAGCAGGCACAAGATACGCGACCTCGTGGACAAGCACCTCCGCTTGGCTGGGCTTGAGCATATCACGCTTCATGGGCTTAGGCACTCGTTCGCGACACGCATGTTCGACCATGGATATGACGTGAAGGAGGTCCAACTGCACCTCGGGCATTCCTCGATGGAGACCACGATGAAGTACTACATCCATTACACGAAGGGAAAGAAGCGCAAGAGCCTCGACGACCTAGTCTGATTTGGGTGTAAAAAAGAGTGGCAAAATATGGTAGAAAGCGGTAATTACCGAACTGCATGGTGAACGTTCTTACGTAGTAAGAGGTAGAAAGCGGTAATCAGTGAACTGGATTGCCCAATTCCCGTCACCTGCTCCATTGAAAAAGTCCTCGATTCGCCGAGGTTCTTTTTTTATCTTTTTCAGGATAATTACCGCTTTTTCATCGCAAAACGCCTCTTATTTTGAAATTCATGTCACGCGCGAAAAGGATTTCGTTTCCTTGAGTCCCTATGTACAATATCGTCATGAACAAACAGATTTGCCTCGCGACGAACAACAAAGGGAAACTACGCGAATATCGTGAGATGCTCGCCCCGATGGGATTCGTCATCTACTCCCCCAGCGACCTCAATATCGACCTGAACGTCGATGAGACAGGATGTGACTACCGCGAGAATTCCTATCTGAAGGCGAAAGCTTTCCGCGAACTCGTGCCCTTTCCCGTCATCGCCGACGACTCTGGATTAGAGGTTCTTTCTCTCGATGAGTTCCCTGGGCTACGCAGCGCTCGCTTCGCCTTGGAATGCGGCGGGTATCCTCAAGCTTACGAAGAACTCTTCCGCCGCTTGGAAGGAAAAGACCGCGCCGCGCGGTTCCGCTGCTGCATCTGCTACTTATCCGAACCGGATGCAAAACCTTTGTATTTTGAAGGGTTCTGCCCCGGATACATTTTAGAAGCGCCCCATGGGCAAAACGGATTCGGATATGACCCCATTTTCCATTGCGATGAAGCGGATATCGACTTCGGCGTAGCGGGCGAGGAGACCAAAAACAAGTTCAGCCACCGCGCGAAGGCAATCGCCAAACTCAGAGTCTTTCTCGCTATCTCATAACGATCGTCATCGCTAAGCCGGCGACGATTAATCCCTGGGCGAGTAGATACGTCGACATGATGAAGAAGTCGCGTCTCTTCACGTCCTTTTTAAATAATGTGCGCGCGAGGAAGACGTCGCTAGCGATAAAGCATGCGCCGCCAAGCGCCGCGAGGATGCAATAGTCGACATAGCCTTGGGTGCAGGCGATAATCGCCCAGATAAAGTCGAGCACTAAGAAGCCGAAATAAGAGACGCCCGCAAAAGCAAGATGTCGTTGATGGATGATCTTTCTCCCGATGTTATAGCCAAGGATCGGGAAGAGTATGACATATAGCCCCGTCGCGACATAAAAGGCGTAATGAAGCGGGCCGCATAAAAACATATAAGCGAGGATGTAAAGGACATGGTTGGCGAGGAAGCAGAGCATGCCTCCGACAAAGGGCAGGACTTTATGCTTTTTCAGCAGGCAGAAATCCCCGAGCATTCCCATAAACGTCCCCACATAGACCAGGGGTTGCGTTGGAATCGCGATGACCGCGGCAATGGCCAAGAATAAGGTCGTGAAGCATTTCGTCGCTTTTCTTAGGACTTCTTTTTCGAGATAGCAAAGCACCAAGTGCACGATGCTAACGATGACAAATAGCCCGAAAAAGACATAGCTAGCAATAGGAAATCGCGTCCAATCCATTGTTTTTACCTCTACATAATTATAGACATGAGCATAGAATTATTTATATGGAATCGAAAAGACGCGAAGCTTTAGGGGCACGCCGCTGGGCGGCAATTCTTTTAATTGGACTATTTGGGCAAATCGCTTGGGCGATTGAAAACAATTACATCAACCTTTGGGTCTATTCCCAATCCCATGACGCCGCCCATATTACGTGGATGACCGCTGCCTCCAGCGTCGTCGCCACAGTGACGACATTCTTCATTGGCGCTTTGAGCGACAAAGTGGGCAAGCGCAAGATCTTCATCGCCGCGGGTTATGTCATCTGGGGCGTCATGGTCGCGCTTTTCGGCGTCATGTCCTTGTCGAACATGAGCCATCTCGCCGGCGGGGACCTTGTCAAAGGCGTCCTGTTGGTCGGCGTCATGAACGTGGTCGTCGACTGCTTGATGACGTTCTTTGGCTCGAGCGCGAACGACGCGGCTTTCAACGCCTTCGTCACCGATCAGACGAACGAAAAGAACCGTCCTTTCGTCGAATCCGTCCTTAGCGTCATGCCCTTGATCTCCCTCGCCATGATGCTCGGAATGGGCATGATCCTCGGGATTCCAGGCACGCAAGGAAGCACCCCGAATGAGACGTGGGCCAATTCCGTCGCCACGCCTTGGCTCATCTTCTTCCTAGTCTTTGGCATCGCGACGAGCATCGTCGGCGTCATCGCTTTCTTCTTGCTGCCCAAAGACAATATCGAACCAACGCGTGACCGCAACTACTTCAAACACATGGTAAAGGGCTTCTTCCCCCGGGCTATCAAGGAAAACCCGCTCTTCTATATCGCCCTGCTCGCCTTTATGTTCTTCAATATCGGCGTCGATTCGTTCATGCCCTATATCATGGTCTATATGCAGAACCTGCCGTTCATGGGACACGACGGCGGCGATTTCATCATGTCGCTCGGCATTATTTTCGGCGTCTCCGCTTTGCTTGTTCTCGGCGTTGGCGCGTTGCTCAACCGCATCGGGAAGATCAAAGTGCTGATCCCTGCGGTCGCCGTGATGTTCGTTGGCGCGCTCGGTCTATTCCTGATCGGCGACTCCTTCGCCTGGGATATCGTTGCGGGCATTGCGCTGATCAGCGGCTACCTCGTCGGTACGGCCGCCTTAGGGGCTGAAATCCGCGACTTGACGCCCGAAAACGATGTCGGTGCCTTCCAATCCGTCCGCATGGTCTTCGCGGTGATGGTGCCGATGATCGTAGGATCGAACATCTCGCTTTTGGCTTTCCAAACGCAGGAAGTCTTCGATCCGTCTACGGGTTCGACGGCCAAGGCCCCCGACCGCTTCATGTTCGTTGTGACGATGGCCGCTTGCGTCCTCACCATTCCCTTCATCGTCTGGCTTGCGATAGGACACCGCAAAAAGAATGCGCTTGAAAACGTAAAATAACGCGTTTTTGTGAAGATAATCGAAGATTAATTAGCTTTTATAAACGACTTTACTTTCAAAACCTAGAGCCCAGTCGGCATAGAAATCGCCGCTATCGATTTTGCTTTGTACTTGCGCAAGCGTCATGTCGATTTCAATCGCGTTGACGTTCTGGCAACGGGAGAAGAGGTCGCGCCCCACTTTCTCCAACGTGGACGGAAGTTTATATGTTTCAGTAGAGAGAAGGCTCTTGAACGCATAAGACGGAAGCTCAGTAATCTTGCTGTTTTTGAGGTCGATCGTCGTGGCGGAGGCAAGCGACGCAAGCTCGCCATGTCCGATATAGGAGACGCGGTTTCCAAGCTTCACCGAGGTCAAATCGCCCGCAGCATCGCCAAAGGCGTAGACGCCGGCATAAGGATAGCGGGTTGGGAAATTCGCATCTTCGACAACGGCATCATCATAAACCGTGGTGCCTGTATCGATGCTGTGGAGCATGTACCCGCCAAAGGCAAGGTCAAGCTCGAAATGCAGCGCGCCTTGTGCGATTTCGCGCGGCAGAAGAATCGGATATAGGTCGACCGTGCCCGTCGCGAGGATGCGGGAGATGTCAAACGGTTCGTAATTCAAGACGCTCGGATTGAAGGGGGTCGTCGTCCACGTATTGGTGAAGCGATAGGCGCTTAAAGCGTCTTTGTGAAGGAGTTCAGGGGCGATCGCGCCGTCTTCGAGCAAGATGGTCTGGGTATAGTTGACGTCATCGGTATTCGCGGGGACGTGGTCGAGGTCGGCGAGGTCGGCATGGAAACGCAGCGTCGCGCTTTCGACTTTCTCATAAATCAACGTGATGGCGCAGTCGTACTTGATGACTTTGCGGTTGATGTTCTCACCGCGCAGGATCGAAGGAACGTCATCCGTATTTCCATAGACATCAGGGGTACCGTTATGGCCCACGCCGACGATTTTGTAATATGGGACGGCGAGCGCCTCCTCATCGATGCCCTTGCCATAGGGAACGACCTGCGAAGTCACGGCGGGAGCCGCTGCGAAATCGCCGTAATTATAGATGGGCTTTCCCTGGCTATCGTAATGATCTAAGGTACGGAGCTGGTAAGAAAGCTGCACCGTGTATTCCTTCTCGACGCCATCGGCATAGGCAGCCTCAAAGACGGTGCGATCCGCAATCACGTAGTTCTTGATCGCGTCTTCATCATCGTAAGGAAGGAATTCCGTGACGGGCTTATCGTTCGCGTCGCGGAGGCCATGAGGATCGAGTACGACGTCCTTGTTCGCCGTCTTTTCCGCTTCGGTCTTCTCGTCGTCGCTCTTATAGCGATAGACGTTCCATCCTAATGGGGCATAAGACATGTAGTAAGCATCGCGGTCATGAGAGACATCGTGGTCCGGGAAGGGAAGGAGTGAGGCGAGGAGGTCTGCGTCATCGGACACCTTCGTGCCGAAGGAAAGCTTGTTTGAAAAGTCGTTATAAGTGACGCCAAACGCGTCTTGAACAGTAACCAAATAATCGACTTTGTTTTTCTCAAAAGAGCAGAAAACGCTGCAATCCGCGGTTATTTTGTTCAAATTAATCGCGGAATTATCTTCATAGAATCCTGCAAAACCGACGAAATCGTACTGATATCCGTGCTCCGCGGTACGGGAGGATTTGCGGTAATCGTAAGCCTTGCCTTCGTTGTCCTTATAGGAGCGAAGCCCGTCGGAAAGGAACTTTTGGTCCTTTAGCGCATAGCCGACGGCGACGCGATGGGAGCGCTCGGTCCGGTAATGGCCGAGGTCCTGAAGGTCCTGTTCCATGCCGGCGTAGTCCGCATAAACTTCTACCGTGTAATAGCTGCTGCTAGCATTAATGCTGCAACCAGGGAGCATCGCCAGAGCCAAGAGACTGCACGCGAAAAAAACCGTATTTCTCTTCATGGATACCATTATCTTTTATTCGTTCGAAAAAGAAAAGCGGAATAGAGTAAAACTCTAATGTTGCCCGAAGCGTGCAAGGAGGGTATATTTATGCACGGCAGGTTTTTATTTATGAACAATCGCAAAGTAAACATGATTCTCGGCCTTGTGGCCACTGTCGTCGCTATCGTCTCCGTCCTCGTCCTCTTCGCGACCGCCTTCGGAGCGTCCGACGTCGCTTCCCACCCTTCCACGTTAGGCAGCTGCTTCAACGTGATGTTTGGTAACCAGGGCTTCAACGCGGTCCCGATGCTCATCGTGGCCTTCGTCCTCCAGCTCGTCGCCATCTTCTTCATGCTCATCGGCGCCATCCTCCCCGGAAAGCTTGGCATGTTCGGCCTTGGGCTCGCGGGCATTTGCCTCGCCGTCGCGGGTGTCTTCTGGCTCATGGCTCCTAACTTCTTCAAAGGTGCCAACACCGTTTCCGCCGATGTTGAAACCGTCGTCAATGGCACGGGCACGATCCTCGCCGCCGTCTTCTCCTTCTTGGGCGCGCTCCTAGGCCTCTATGGCGCCTACCGCACCTTCAAGGCGTAAAGAAAACACTCCGCTTTCTAGTGCCGAGCCCTTCGTGGCTCGGCTTTTTGCTTATAATGAATATGTCTTATGAAAAAGGCATAGGTCATCATAGGTTGTCTCCTCGGCGCCATCGCTCTTGCGATAGCCATCCCTTTCTCGATTTTCGGGATTCGTTCGGCGACCATTCAAAAAGGCTGGACATACTTAAGGACGGACGCGAAATACTCCCACTTGGGCTTGGAACTAGTAAAACAGCATATCTCCTGCGGCTATGCTTCCATCGAAATGATTTCTTCCTATTATGGAAAGAAGGTCAGCGAAGATGACCTAGATGCGCGTAACGCCTCCATACCCGCTTCTACATCACATGGCTTTCTTGATGAGGTTAGCAAGTCCATTCCTTCGAAACGCTTTGTGATGCATGAGTATCTAGAAAACGATCGTCTTCTAAAAGAAGTGCACGAATCCTTGGAAAAGGGCAACCCCATCGCCATAGAACGGGCGGCGAAGTTCGAGAGCGGATGGACTCTTCATTTTTCCTTCGTGACGGGCATGGATTTATCCAAAGACCTCGTCACGGTCTATAACCCTTACGGCTACATCGAAAAGATTGACGTTGAGGAATTCATCGCCAGGACGAGTTTCAAATCCTATGCGCCCCTACCGCTTTCCCTGAGTTTTGGTTTTGCTTATGGGGTGTTTCATAAAAAACACGATTTACTATGCGGAGTAATTCCTGCATAGACGCATGAGAAAAGGATGCCCCGGTGACGAGACATCCTCATTTTTTATTTTCTCGCATTGGCCCGAATGTATTCTGGGACCTTGGCGACATCGATGTTTAAGGCGAATCCGAGCTCGCCATAGACAATCGGTTGGGCACGCGCGAGAAATTGGGCATCCATCGAATTGAGATGGCCATCGCGAGCCTTGCGCTGAAGGGCGCCTTCCATCAAGGTGGCAAGATCTTCGACGAAGCCCGAGCGAAGCGCGTTCTCATAAGCGGACTTACGCGATTTGGAGTCCGTCACGTAAAGATTTTGGGTGATGTCCGGCCAATTGTGGATCAGCTCAAGGGCCATATCTTTGGTCAAGGGGTGGCGGAGGGAGGCGGGATTATCCACGGGAACGCGAACGATATTGTTCTTATCGTCGCCGTGGAAGGGGGCAAGGACATAGTAGAGATTACCAGAATCGTCGCCAGACAGCGGTTCGATGGCCACTATCTTGCATACGCCACAATGTGTGTGAAATACATAAGTGTCAATATCGAACATGTTCCCTCCTTTCGTCGAAAGACGTCAGCCAAATGCCGTTAATACTATACCAAAAATAAGCAGTTCCAACAAACGAAACTGAAAAAAGTCCGATGGCATCGATAAAATAATTAAATACGTTTCATTGGCGTTTTGAGGTATTCGCCACTAGAAAACTGTCATTGAATCGGCGAGATTATTCGCCGCGAACCTGCTTCAGGAGGAAGTCGCAAAGCGCCTCTATGCCATCGCCTTTCTTAGCGCTGACGGGGAAGAAGACGGCATTCGGATTCAGACGGCGAATGCGCTCCTCCACCTTTTCCAAGTCGAAGTCGAAAACAACCGTGGCATCCATCTTGGTAAAGACGAAGAAATCGCCGCGGGTGAACATCAAAGGATACTTGAGGGGCTTATCATCGCCTTCGGGTACGGACAAAAGAACCATGTTCGCGTTGGCGCCGGTATCGAATTCGGCGGGACAGACGAGGTTGCCGATATTCTCAAGGATGATGAAGTCTAAGCCTTCCGCGCCCAAAGCCTCAATGCCCTCGCTCGTCATCTTTGCATCCAGATGGCATTCGCCAGAGGTGTTGAGTTGAATCGTGCGGACCCCCGTGGCCTTCTCGACCGTGTTCGCATCCACCACCGCATCCATATCCGCCTCGATGACGCCGATGCGAATAAACTTCTTCAGGCGGTTGATGAGTTCGATCAGCAACGTCGTCTTGCCAGACCCTGGCGAGGACATGACGTTGAGGAAGAACACGCCTTTTTCTTTTAACTCCCCGCGCAGCTTGGCCGCGCGAAGATCGTTGTTGGCCAAAACGGATTGCTTGACCTTGATGACTTTTAATTCGCTCATAGGAACCTTCTTTCTCCAATAGATTATTTGAACAGGGCGAAAAGAGAAAGAGAAAAGACGGATATTCCGCCAAGGAAAACGCCAAGTCGCATTCTCCCATTTGAGGAATTGAGAGGGTTTTTGTAGCAAAAATCCACCAAAATCGGCCTAAATGTCCATTCTCCGAATCGTAGAATCGCCTTTCTTTCAAAAGGAAAGCGCGTAGTAGAGTGCACGTGCGCCACACATGGGGGATGATGACCGCAGGAGGACATATGATACCGACGACCGCAGCATCCTTCTTCTGGCCAACCCTTTGCATGAGCGCTTTGCTTCTTGGTGGTGGGGTGGGGTTCCAAGTCACTCAAGCATTGAAGCCGACGACCGTCATCTTCAACGTCTCGGGAGATGGACTCCTTCCCGACGTTGAGCAAGCGATGAACAAATACGAGAAGGCCCGCCAAAACGGAACGCCTTATGAGAAGGCCCTCAGCGTCGACGAGATGATCAACGTATCCTACCGCCTCTTCGAGTCCGAAAGCGACACGTGGACGCGGGGCGTTGGCTCAAGCTTCGCAGCCGGTCTCGTCAACCAAGGCATCTTCTCTACCACCGTTCATCAAGGCGACCGCTTCTTCGAGGAATCTGTTTCCTCCAGCAGCTTTGTGAGCCTGTATGACCGCATGTTCGAACAAGGCGGGTTCACCGACACCTACTGGGGTGGCAACGACGATTACGCGAACCACCCGAAAGTCACCTATTCCAACCAGGAATACAAAGAAATGATGGGGCGAACCGTCTCAAGCGCCCTCATCTACGTGGTGACGCAGAAAAGCCTGATACTTGAAGAGAGTCCTTCCGGAAAACGGAAAACAGGCATCTATCCGACCAACGATGGATTCGAGGTGGAGGCGGAGCTATCCCCTGTCTACGGTACCTTCAACTACAAGAAGCAAATGCAGACCATCTCGAGCCTCAAATACCAGCCGACCTTCGACTATTGCCACCTGACGGTCACCCTCGACAAGCAGCTGAACCTCATCCGCATGGAAACCAAGGAGAGCTACATCGCCGTCACCGGAGCGGGCGTAGGATCCTCCGCGGTTGGCTCGCTTACGACGCTCTATTACCACGAAGCTCCTCCCTTCGGATTCCCCGAGGTTGGAACGAAACTCCCCGACTATCCCGACTCATTATAAAAGGAGAAAACCATGAAACACTTCCTGAACAATCTGCACCGAATCCACATTTCGCGAAAAGCCATGATCGCGGCAGGACTTTTCTTCGCGGTATTCGGCGTTTCCGCCGCCAGTGCCTACATGATCGTGCCCCAAACCGTCATCCGCGAATCGGAAAATAGCGGAGACCTTCCCTCGATTATCGACGACCATCAAATGACCGGGCGCGAACGCTTTATCTCCAACCTCGCCAACTCCGCGGCCAACGGCATGTCCATCACCGCCGATAAGCTCGTCTTCGAATTCGATGGGAAAGAGGAGGTTATCGCCGGAGAGAATAACGTCAATACCGTCGTTTCACACACGAATCGCCTGGACGCATCGGGCACGAGCATCGACTTGATGCTCTCTTCCTTGTCCTTGCACGGCATCAACCTCGCGGTCACCGCTCCCGTCGTTTATAGCGACGCCGGGAACAATGCCCATCACCGTGGTTTGCATGCCTCGATGATTGATAGCCATATCTACCTCAATCTTTTTGATGAGGGCATTAACGCCGCAAATCCCGCCTGGAATTTTAAATATACGGTCGATGCGAGCGCCTATGATGAGAAGAATGGTGACAACGTGATCATCGATCCCGTCACCGGCGGTATCAAGCAGTACGAATACGGTGAGCTCGACTGGCTCATCGAGGATATCCTCGCGATCCTAAGCGACGGTGGCATCGACGTGAGCCTTCAGGGCTGGCTCGATGGCTTGCTCGGCGGTGCATCGGAAGAAGAAACCGCTGGCCCTGTCGTCTCGAGCGAAGACACTTCCAGCGGCATCTCCACCGAC
>JAFSVB010000223.1 GCA_017450325.1 Bacilli bacterium
CGATGGAACTCGTCGCAAAGGGATTCGCGCCAACGGCAAAATCCTGTGGGTTGATGCCCGTCGCCAAAAAGCCACCCGCAAAGCCGATGATCGAAACGTTTGCCCCGAAAACGGCCGCATTGGAAACGCCTAGGGCGGAGGGGCTCGCCATCGGGTTCTTCAAGGTCGACTGCATCATAAGGCCTGCAATGGAAAGCCCCGCTCCCGCAATCAGGGCAGCGAGCGTTTCTGGTAAGCGAATCTTCTGCACGATACGGACAGCGACGTCGCTGCCCTGCCCAAACAAGGCCATAAAAGACTCTCCAAAGGGCATGTCTGAAGAACCGACCATCAATGAAATGAAGAATAAGGTTATAACGAGCAACGAAAAACCGGCAAGAATCATCCAGCGTGTGCGGTTTGATGCCTTCATTTCGTTCAGAAAATCGCGCGTCAGCTCTTGTGGCATGTGCGCATATTAACAAGAATAAATACGCAATAAAACAAATATGTTGATATTGTTCGCTTTTTCCTCTTGTTATCGAACATAATGTTCCGTTATATAATTGATTTATGGACAAACGCGTACGGAAGACCATTGCCGCCATATATAACGCCTTCGGGGAATGCTTGAAGGAAAGGAGCTACAATTCCATCGCCGTCGAGGACATCCTGCAGAAAGCGAAGGTATCTCGTTCGACTTTTTATGCGCATTTCAAAACCAAGGACGACGTCTTGGACTCTTTACTCCGCAACATTTTCCACCACGTCTTCTCCCATTCCTTGCAAGAAGAAAAAAGCCACGACTTCTCCAAGGCATCCGTCTTGGATTACAAGCATTTATTCACCCACATCCTTTATCACCTCCGTGACGAAGGGGAGCTTGTGCGCGCCATTTTGAGCTCTGGGTGCCGCGAGCGCTTCCTAGCAGAAATGCGGCACGAGTTGGAGCCGTTGATGACGCGCGTTCTTCGAGAGGGTGCCCTTGCCTCGAAAGAGGTCCCCGAGCCGCTGCGGATTGCTTCTGCGCTAGACTCCTTTATCTCTGTCGTGGACTATTGGTTCTTCACCAGCGGAAACGAATCGCCCGAAACGATAACGGACTATTTCTTCGCTTTGAATGATTAAAAACCAGCCAATTCAGGCTGGTTTTGCACGGTTCGTGCTGGATTTGCGGACTTTTTAATCTACGCGGCTGATGCTTCCGAGCTCACTATAGGCGCGCAGAATGGAATACGTAGAGTTCGGGAGTTTTTCTACCTCCACTGTTCCAGAAGCAAAGGAAACGGTATGCGCGGCGTTCCCATAGGTCCCGGATTTTGAGGAAGAAGTGACGCCGCTTCCTAGGGATGGCTGTCTTTCGTGATTCCCAAAAACAAGAAGCGACCCGCCGTTGACAGTAACGCTGCCGTCGGTGTCTAACGCAGCGGAACCCATGGATTGGTTGGGGCCGGCGCAGATGACTTCGCCACCCGTTTGGACATAATTGCCGTTGGAGTCGATTCCATCGGTATCCCCGTTGCTAGGAACGGCCGCGAACAGATGGCCGCCGGAAACGTTAATTACCGGAGTTAAGCCAGCGCTATTTTCACCGTTGCCCGCGTTTACGGCATCGTTGCTCGCATAGGCGATGGCTTTGCCGCCTTCCATATAGATTTGGTTTCCTTCAAGCCCTTCATAAGAGCTCGTGACCGTGACGGATGTGCTTTCACCCGATATGCGAAGGTATCGTTCCGCGTGGACGCCATCATCGCTTGCGGCAATCGTAGTCTGCCCGCCTTTGATATAGACATCCCCCGTAGAGGTCTTTCCGGAATCAAGAGCCTCCCCATAGTTCGCATGGAGGCCATCGTCATAAGCGGTGACGTCTAATGTTCCGCTAAGAATATATATGTCGTTATTTGCCTTAATGCCTTTCGCAGAGACATCTGCTTTGTCTTGATTCCCCTCTTGTCCGCCAGGGAAACCACCGCCCCATCCGCCTTGCTGCGAGGCGGCATAAGTGCCCCAAGAGCCTAGGGTTAGCGTGGTGCCACTAAGCGTGACGTCAATCATGTCGCGGCTTGCGTTTATGGTGCTTCCGGACGACTTCGCAGCATAATCGGTTGTGGAATTCGTGGCTGTGTTCGCATTAAAGGCGTAAAGAGTAAAGGAAGAATAAGAGGTCGGGCGCTCCAGTTCGTAAATGTAGTATGTCCTTCGACCACCGGGGCCAGGACCAGTCGATTGAGTGGTCTTGAAAGTGGCGTTCGCCCATGACCCCGTCTCTCCCGCTTCGTTATAAAAATGCGCGGCATAACGATAGTCGTCGATCTTTGAGGTCATCCTCAGATACATCGACGTGGTGGATGTAGAGGCAATGTCCTCGCTATTGGTGTACGTGGAATACTTATTCGTTTTGATCGTGACGGTAGGCCCTTCCGAGCCATCTTCCGCACCGAGGATAAAGTCGTGGGCGGCTTGTGCGCCATCGCAAGCGGAATAAAGATTAATCGTTCCGCCAAGCAAGGCGATATCCCCACGCTGCTTTCCCTTAGAGGAGACATCACTATCCGCGGTTTTCAAGGCATCGCCGCCTGTGGAAATGGCCGTGATGGTACCCGAATTGATCGTCAGCGAATCCGTCCCTTTAATCGCGTTATTGATGGCTTTGGAAGTTAAAGAAAGCTTTTGAATCTCGAGGTCCTTTGTCACATGGATTCCGTTGTTATAAGTGCCGGTCACTTGTAGTTCGCCTGTCCCCTTGAGCTTCGTGTCGACCTTGGAATATAGGGCTCCGCCCCCTTGGCTTTCATCTTCCTCCGCCTCCACGGCGCGGAGGTCTAAGATGGTGTTGGTGGTGCCTTTTTTGGCGGAGATCTCTAGTTTGTCCGCGCTTGCACAATAAAGAACGGAGTTTGAAGCATACGACATGGTCACGCCGTTAAGATTTAACTCCACTTCTCCGTCCCCTTCTGGAACATCGACATAGACCATCCCTAACAAGACCCCGGAAAGATCATAAGATCCAGCCTCGAGAATGAGGTAGGCGCCATCGCGGAATTCGGGCACAAGGCCATCCGTAGAGCGCGCGATTGTGAAGCCTGAGTTGTCAAAATCACCCCCAGCTGCGGGGTAGCCGTTCCCGGGTTCGGTAGACGCCGAACTAGAAGTTTCCGAAGACAGGGTATCCTGCGAGGAAATCTCTTCCGAGGAAGAAGGGGTGGGTTCCTCGCTACTTTGTGGTTCGCTTTCCGACGTAGGCGAGTCGTTTTCGGAACCGTCGGAAGATACAGGTTCCTGCTTGCCACTATTTTGCGCTTCTGAAGATATTTTTTCCGCAGAACCCGCGTCTTTATTTGAATTTTGAGAAGAAATCTCGTTATTTGATGTGCTCGAGCTCGACGCGAGAGAGCCCCCGCCAGAAGCAGTGCAGGACGCTAAAAGAGCAAGGCAAGATAACAAGAACAAAGGTTTAGATGACATCGGTCGCATATCGGTACCTCCGAGGACAATTATACGGATGAAATTAAAAGGAACTTAAATAAGGAAACGCGTTGTATTCACGCGCGCTGGTGCGATAATACGAGCCATGAAGATCAAGTATTCCCTCCCTTTATTACTCCTTGTGACCGCGATGCCCGTCGCTTCGGGCACGCTTGCCTATCGACCTGCCCTTGAGGCTTACGCCGCGACCTCCGTTTCGCAATATGAAATCGCCAAACTCCCGACGACCATCGACTTAAATCCCGTCGCGGATTCCGATGTACGCTCTTATTATTCCGCCTTGGACGGGAAGAACCTTCAGGGCGACGATTTGCTCAAGGCGTTGAAGCCCATCCTCAAAAACGGCCAGAAATACAACTCCTACGATTCGGGCAGCAACGTCTGGAAAGCCTATGAAATCACCGACCGCGATTGGACTCTTTCGCCCGCGAAGAATATTACCAATGGCACATACAACGAGGCGACGAACACCATCACGAACTATAAGTACGGTAGCATGTCGAACAAGTTGGATAACCCCTATAACCATTTGCTCTATCGCAACCCTGGCGTCGAGCAAGGCTATCAACGCGCATGGGACCAGCACGGCAATAACAACGGAACCGACCGCGAGCACATCTGGCCTAAATCAAGAGGATTTGGCAAAGATGGCTCAGAAGAGCATCAATTCCCTGGGGCTCGCGGCGACTTGCACCACTTGCTGCCAGGCGACTCCTACGTCAATTCGGCGCTTCACAGCAATAACCCCTATGGCTTCGTCGATCCAGCCAAGCGCAGCAAAAACGCAGGCGAGGAATATAAGATCAGCGACGTAATCGTGGTCGCTGGGAATTATCTTGGCGCACCTGCATCCGAAGGCATCAGCAATCCGAACGATGTTTCCGTTTTTGAGCCGCAGGATTGCGATAAGGGCGACATCGCCCGTGCCTGCTTCTACATGGTAGCCCGATACAACAACCTTTCTGGTGACGACGAAACCATCGACGCGGGTAACCCCAATCTAATCCTCGACGACACGCTTTCAACCGAGACCGAGATGTCCACCGCGACCAAGGCCGTTTCTATTGGCTTAATTCGCGACCTACTCGTTTGGAACAAAATCGACCCCGTCGATGACTATGAAGCTCACCGCAACGACATCATCTACCGCAATTTCGACGGCAATCGAAACCCCTTTATCGATTTCCCGCAGTGGGCCGATGCGATTTGGGGAACTTCCACCTATGACGCGAACGCCCGCAAAGTCACCGCTTATAATAGTGCGCCCAAAGGAACCGCAAGCCCCTCTTCAGACGAACTCCATCAAGGCGGATCCGTCACGCCCGCGCCTTCGCATAGCTCCGAACCTAGCGGAAGCACTTCAGAGCCTGCCGGAAACACTTCAGTGCCTAACGGAAACACTTCAGAGCCTGCCGGAAACACTTCGGAACCAGGTGGAAGCACACCGAGCGGACAAATGGATTTCAAACTTCCGATTTGGGTCTATTTTGCAGGCGCTGCCGTGGTCGTCGTCATCTTATTGGTCCTGATCATCGTCGCCTTAAAAGGCAAAGGAAAATCCCGCAAAGCCGCACGGAAAATCCTCAAGAACGCCGTCAAAGGCAAGGGTTCAAGCAAATCCAAGAAACGAAAATAAACATTCTTGAGCAGTTGGCTGTTTTTCAGACAAAATCAATTCTTTTAAGCTCTCTTTCATCTTATATAATTATTAGAAACAAGGGGAACCAAGATGGAAATCATTAAGTCTGAAAAAGGTTATTTAACAATCCTTACCGGAAAAACGGACATGGGCAAAAGCACCATCACCGTTTATGACGCGAGCGAATTCCTAAAGCTCGGCCAAAACGTCATTTTCTTCTCTTATGAATACTGCCAGTCCGTCATCTACAACAAGCTTATCTCTCACTTTGGAGTCAGTTGGTCTACGCTCTTCCGCCTCAATATCGTCGACGCCATGGGCTTAGGCGTACAGGCGCTTACCGAATATGTCCGCGCGAAGAAAGAAGACGTAGATGTCGTCTACATCGACTATCTCGACCTTCTTCAGAAGTCCACCTTCACCAAGCCCGAGACCGAAACGGACGACCTGAAGCAGATCCAGCGCATTGTCGAAGAACTCGCCGCTCTCGCGAAAGAACTCGATATCCCCATCGTTCTATTATCGCAAGTCGGCAGCTCCTCCAACTTTGAAGAAGCCGTGTCCCGCCTAAACGGCTTTGCCGAAAAGGTCAAAGGGCAGAACGTCATCAAGATGTTCATCGGCAAAGGCAACGTCATCGACGCACGCATCAGCTATGACGATATCGTCCATATCATTCTCGTCGATGGATATGACCTCCGCCACTTCTCCTCCATCAACATCAAAGAAATCTACGAACACTAAAAACGTGAAATAGGCCTCTGAAACGGAGGTCTTTTTCAGATAAAGAAAGCGGGTTTTGCAGAGAAATAAATCAAACTGCGGAGTTTTATCTATAGTATGTAGACGAGTTTCTTAGCGTCCATTCATCCCTAGAAGAAAACGCCACGCATCACTGCGTGGTGTCACTCGGCTTTCCGGTTTAACGACTTGTCTAGCTCCAATTTCGTCGGGACATATCGTATTCAAGGTTTACCTTGCGGGAGATTCCAACCAACCGCATCCCTTGCGGGGTTCGCCCCTTACCTCGCTGGCGCCTGACTCCAGCTCATTCAGAAGCAAGTTTTTTGTTCTGCGGTGTACCGCTGAGAGGAACTCTTATCCTCCTAGGCATGCCCTCGGCAACAACCTTGGCATGTCTCGATTTTAGCCTTGGGCTATAACTTCCATTGCCCAAGTGCCTCAACCACGTTCCGACTTCACGAATTGCAGGGTGGAACGACTTCCTTCGAGGACTTTCGTCTTCGATCTCCCCCGGAGAAGAATCCGGGTTCGAGGCTTTTCCAGCGGTTTACCGCGCGCCGAGCCTCTTTTGGCACCGTCTCGGTTATGAATTCCCGAGCGTTCACGGACAGCCCTTATCGCCCGAAGACAATCCGAGTTGTTCGCAACCCCATTTCCAGTTTCACTGACGGCGGGGCTATCGTCGCATCCACAAAGAGGGAGCCGTGGATATCTACCTTTCGCGGCGGAGGACTTTTACGTCACGCCCTTGCGATCGGAGCAGAGATTTTTCGGTCTACCGTGGCCTTTCTGCTGGGCCGGAGGTTTTTCTCCTCTTCGGACATCACTGCCCATCCCTTTTTCTTCTTTTTTCTGGTTCCACCAGACGCCGGTTAGGATTCGGTGCGAGCATCGCCTCTCGACGCAGCCCGTCTTCTCTTCAGCCTCTTCCGAAGGATCAGACTTCCGAGCGCTTTGTTCTTCGGATTCATCCGAGCGGATCGGTCATTCCGCGGTTAAGGGTCACCCCCTATCCTTAGAAGCTTTTGCCGCTGCTCACAGTTCCTCGCTTCTTCCTTGTTTCTTTCGGTCTACCGATGGAGGCAGGATTCCTCCCGGGTATTGCCCTTCCCTCTTTGCTCCCGCTTTGGCAAGCGTTCACGCTGAGGAGTTCGCCCTTCTCCCAGTGCACTGGATGGCGGCGCCCTTTCCATGAGGGTTCGCTGAGGAAGTCAGTTTACCCTGCTCGCGGTCTTTCCTTTCCCAAGGTGTTCCGCAGTCCCCGTTCTTCCTAGATCCACTAGCCGCCCGGGTTTCTTTGGCGGTGGCTTCCCTCACCCCTAGGCAAGGAGCCCTTGCGCTTGTTTCCTCCCGCATCCATTTCAGAACGCGGTTTCTTCAAGCGTCCTCCCTTCACTGGTTTACCAGCAGGCGGAGCGTACCTCAGGACACGGATTTCAGCTTCCGCATCCCTTCCCCTCTTTCGAGGCAGCAGGCCTTTCAGGAATCAGGTTCCCTCGGGGCGTCTTGCGTTCCCCTCACCTTACCTCTGGTAAGGTGTTTCCACAGTTTCGCCCCGCCTCGCGGCTTGGCGTTCCCTGCGGAACATATAACTATACGCGCTTCGGGAAATGCGTCAACACTTTTTTGCAAATATTTTTAAACTTTTTTAGTAGATACCAAAGGTATCTAAATTTTTATATTCCCTAGCACGCGCGTATATGCTCGCGTTTTTCGCGGGCAACGCGGTAGATATATAGATATTCCGTTCTCCGAGCAGCGAAAAAAGGCCGTTCCCTTTTCGGAAGAGGATTCGGCCTTGCGTATTCGTTTATTCCTTCGCAGTCAGGAACGCCTTATAGCCTAGATAGGCTTCGTAGACGTCGACTTTGGAGACGATCTCCATCGGCGCGTGCATATTATGAACGGCGATGCCTGCGTCAATGACGTTCATGTTGTAATTGCCGAGGATGTAGGCGATGGTTCCGCCACCGCCCTGGTCCACCTTGCCTAATTCAGCATTCTGCCAATGCACGCCAGCCTCGTCCATGCTGCGACGGACCCAGGCATAGTATTCAGGATTGGCATCGTTGCTGCCGGATTTGCCACCGCGGCCCGTGTATTTGTTGAACACGAGGCCATTGCCGAAATAAGCGGCATTCTTAGGATCGTTCACGCCTGCGTAAAGCGGGTCAAATCCAGCCGAGACATCGGAGCTAAGCATCTTGGAATGCTCAAAGATCTCTCTCGCCGCATATAGGGCATCGGACTCGCCCGCGAGTTTGGCAAGCTTGGCGACGATATTTTCGAAGAAAAGCGATTGCGCGCCCGTCGCGCCGACGGAGCCAATCTCCTCTTTGTCGACGAGGATGCAAACCGAGGTGTAATCGGAGGGCTCGACATCCAAGATCGCTTTTAGAGACGTATAGGCGCAGACGCGGTCGTCGTGTCCATATCCCGCAACCATGGAACGGTCGAGGCCATAATCGCGCGCAGGACCAGCGGGCGTCACTTCGATTTCCGCCGAGATGAGGTCCTCTTCCTCGATGTCGTATTTGTCCTTAAGAAGCGCGAGGACGTTCTTCTTCACCGCATCCTTTTCCTCGTCCTTGACAGGGATGGAACCAAGGGAGATATCGAGGTCTTCGCCCTCGATGACTTTCGCCGCGGTCTTCTGAAGTTGGTCGGCGGATAAATGGATGAGCAAATCGGTGATGCCGACGACGGGGTCTGCAGGATCTTCGCCGATATTCACCTCGACGGTCTTGCCGTCTTTCTTGATGACGACGCCATGCAGAGCGAGAGGAATCGTGACCCACTGGTACTTCTTCACCCCGCCATAATAATGGGTATCGCCAAGGGCGAAGCCGTTATTCTCATAAACGGGGTTCTCTTTGAGGTCCAGCCTCGGGGAGTCGATATGCGCACCCAAGATACGAAGCCCTTCGCTTAAAGGCTTCTTGCCGATGATGAATGCGGCGACGTTTTTGTTTTTGTTGAGAAAATAAAGCTTGTCCCCGGGCTTGATTGACTTGGCTTTGCTACCATCGAGAAACCCTGCTTTTTCGAGCAGTTCCACGCTTTCTTTCACAACCAAGCGCTCGGTCTTGCCATAAGTGATGAATTTCTTATAGCCTTCGGCAAAGTCCATGACGGGGGCTTTGTCTTCATATTTTTTCCATGCGTTTTTGCGGTACATAAATTAACCTCCAGCCGATGATGATACATAGCAGATAGAAAAATGCAACAAAATATGAACAGCTATTCAAGTGTTTGTTTTGCGTTGAGGGTTTTAGCGATATCCGTAATAAAAATTCTTGCATTATGAGGCGTATAGATACCCGTCGTACCAGTCTAGGGAAAGGAACTCCTCCGCGTAGAACGGGTCGCCGATGGAGGCCTGGTAGCATAGGAGCGTGACGTCCGCGGGCTCGAACTGGATCATGCTCCCGCTTTCGTCCGCGGGGAAGAGGAAGAACTCATCGGTCTCCGATGCAATGAAACCCGTGATGTCGAATTCCGCGACCCCGAGCGAGACCTCGGCCTCGGTGACGTAGTCGCCGTCGCCGTCGAGCAGCAACATCCCCTGCCCGTCATGTGCGTCTCCAACGTCGATGGACAGCCTCATCTGTATCATGCCGAGGTAGGACCAGGACTGAAGCTCCCCATAGACTAGGTAATATTGAAGGTAATATCCGACGAGCAGAAGTTCGGTACCGTAGTACTCGGGGGCCCAGGATTCATCGTAATTGCCTTCGTTATACATGGTGACCATCTGCGCGTGCTCCGACCCCGGATAGCCCTCCCAGCCGTATTCGACGGCGCATAGGCCGAGCTCGTCGGAAGCGTACTCGCGAAGGAACCCCGCGGCGCCCGCCCAGTCGGTGGCCTCACGGTACCCAAGTGAAAGGTCCGCCATTATCTTAAGGGTGGAAGGGCACCCCTGGAAGGCGCCCGCCCCGAGGGAAACACGCGAAGCACCGGATCCCAGGAAGACGGAGGAAAGGGACGGGCAGCCGGAGAAGGCCCCGGCGCCGATGCTCGCGACGGTCGGCGGCACGTAGATCGCCCGGAGCCCGGCCGCGTTGGCAAAAGCGCCTGGGGCGATGCCGACGACGGGCACCCCGTTGACGTTCTCCGGGACGCGAAGGAAGCCATCGGAGCTCAAGGACAATCCGCTCCTCAGCCCGGTCACTACGCAGCCAACGCCTCCCGCAGCGGGAGATACGGTGAAGGGTGACTCCCCGTACGTAATGTAGAGGACCTGGCTTGTATAGGCATTCAGGCTAGCGAGAAAAGCAACGTGCCAGCTGCCCTCATGGTGCCAGTTTATTTCCTCTGGGTCGTGCGCATAGAAGAGGGGGACACTTTCTATGAACTTTTGAGTCCAGCCCCAGTGGCCGCACATCTGGCTCCATCTCATGAAGTGGAAGTCGCCAGGGCCAACCCTCGTGCAAATCATGGACTCTCCCGGGTTCAGCCCAACGGGGCGAGAAGCGGAGCACGTGACGTCGTAGCCACACGCCATTAGGTCGGCACAAACGCAGTCGGCGACCTCCTCAACGTCCAGCGGAGAGTTTATGATTGTTCTGTTTGAAAGACACCCTGGCTGTCTGCGGTTATTGCCCGGATCAAAGATCTCGAAGACTTCTTCTAGCGCATAGTCGTAACAATTGTGAAACGCATCGCAGCCGTCAGGCACATATGTGCTCGACGTCACAAGCGACCCGTTTCCATCGTCGATGTAGTTGTACTGCAACTCATATTGTCCATCCGCGGAGACGGGCGACATTGAGCCCCCAATGGTTGAAAGAATCGCTCCAAGCGCGCCAAAGGCCAGTAACGTCCCGCCAATAATCCTCGTTTTCCTGCGCATAACCCGCCCCTTTCTTCGTTATTCTTCTTTGACTCTCGCAATCCACTCGCAGCCGTCGGAGATGCCCCTAAGATATTCGAGTGCTTGCTTCTCATCCGCAAGCTTCTCCTCGGGAATGGCATCGCCCGTTGAGGTCATCCAGCCCGTCGGCTCGGCGAAGCGCAAGCCAATCCTTTTCGCTGCATTTCCAAGCAGGGAACCGCTCCTGAACAAAGACGCGTTGAGCCTCGAGACTTCGGAAGGCACAACGAGCCGTTCGAGGGACTCCGCGTGCTCCCACGCCCGAACGCTGACTTTCCCCAGCGACTCACAGAGCTGCACTTCGCGCGAGCCGCAAAGGAAGAAGGCCTCATCGTCGACTTCGACAATCCCCGCGGGGATGCTCACGGTCTCCTCGTCGCCATGGTAGTCCACGAGGTGCCTGCGCCCCTCGTGAACGTAGGTGAGGAAGCCGCCCTCGTCCCTTTCGAGGACGCTCGGCTCGTCCGCGTCACGATGAACCGCCTTGGCGTACAGGGCAACCCAGCCATTGTCCTCTGACCCCGCCTCGATTCCAAGGTGCGTGAAATCAAAGACCTCCGTGAGGCGGTAGCAACCGGAAAAGGAGTATCCCCCGATGCGGGTGACGGATGCCGGTATCCTTACTGAGATATATTGGGAACGGTCCGCGAGCGCGAAATCGTTGATCTCGTGCACCCCTTCCGGTATCCATAAGTCGAGGTCGCTGTCCTCATGCCCCAGCATGGTGACGCGCCCTTCGCTCTCGTAAAGCAGGAAATCGTTGCGGTCAACTCGAATCTTCGTCTTGTATCCACCCTCGGCGTAGATGTCCTTCGCGTAAAGGGCGATTCCACCGTATTCGCTGGAACCTTTTTGTAGAACGAGATCGGACCGGTTGTAGATCTCGACAAGCTGGTAGCAGTGGAGGAAGGCCATATCTCCGATGGTCGCGACGTTCCTGCCGATGGTTACGCTGACGAGGTCCCTCAGGCCGCTGAACGCCCATGACGAAATCCTAGTCACGCTATCGGGGATAATGACCCTGCGGATGATGTGCCTTCCCTGCACGACACGGTAAATGGGCCTTTGGATCTTGCCGACCGTAGTCACGGGCAGGCCATCGTGCTCCGCGGGGATGACGAGGTTCGGCGAGTCGCCCTCGTAATCGACGACCGCGTACGCGTCGCCGCCTGGCAGGAGTTCGAAAACGATGCCCGGGCTCGGCTCGAGGTCGCTCGAAGAGACGTGTGGGACAGGTATGTCGGCGTCGCGGGACTCCTCGCGGCCGAGGCAGCGCGCGGTGCGGCGCATCAGGCCCCTCTCGTGGCACGTCGGCTCGCGCAGCACCTCCTCCCCCACCTCCGCAGGCAGGTAGACCAAGCGCGAGGGGTCGCCGAAGGGGTGGCACCTCGCGCGGACGGTGCCATCCGGCAGCCACTCGAACGCCTCGAACTCGGGGGCG
>JAFSVB010000029.1 GCA_017450325.1 Bacilli bacterium
CCAGTCGATGACGGCTAATACGAAGCCGCAGTCGATGAGGGCGAAGAACAAGAACGCGATGATGGCGCTTATAAGGGCTAAGGAAGAGTCGATGAAAAGCGTCTCCTGCACGATGCCGGTGAGGAATTTGTTCGAGAAGATCACCGACGCCAGCAGGAAGAACACCACCGCGAAGAAGATGGCGAAAGCCACCATGGCCATGAAGTCGAGTTGGTCGGTGTAGTTATGGAACACGCCGAAGAAGAACATCGCCAAAGTGAGCCCGGCGGATAAGGCCAAGCTCGTGCCGAGGACGATATAGAATACATGCCGTTTCTTCATATCCTTATGCCTCGTGGTAGGTGAAGTTATCGCTCTCATCGGAAAGGATGATGCTGGAATTGAGGTTCTCGTCGAGGTATTCGAAGGTGACGACGTATTTATACGTCTCCCCGTCGACCATCTCGTCGATGGCGATGGGGTTGTTCTCGATGATGTCGAAGAAGCCGATGGAGGTGACGCGGAAGACTTCGGGGTCATAGCCGGTCACGGACGCTTGGGTGCCCGAAATGACGATGTTGGAGGCGCTGAATCCGTCCTCGTATTCCCCGGATACCGGGTCTAAGACCAAGACGGAGCGGCGGACGCGGTTGATGATGAGATAAGCGGACATCACGGGGACGTCGACGGTCTCGTTCTCGTTCTCGGTGGAGAAAACCGCCTTGACCTCGTATTCGCCCGCATAGACGTTGTCGTTGTTTTCATAAGTGACGCTGACGCCCGAAGGGAGGGTGCCGGAAATCGCGAGGGAATGCGGCTTCTCGTCGAAATTGATCGACGTGGACTCGAAGGTGACCTTATCGGAGATCTTGATGACCTTTTTGGCGACGGTCAGCGTGGCTTTCAAAGGCTCGATCGGATAGTAGTTGGTGGCATCCACGCCCGTAAAGGAGGCGACCATGGTGTAAGTACCAGCCTTTGCGTTGGAATTGACCTTGGTGCCGTTCTCATCGTAATAGGTATATTCGACCTGGAGGCCGCTCGGCAGCTTTGAGGCATTGGTAACCTTGGCCTCGTAGTCGTGCCCATCGTATTCGCGGGTGACGTCCTCAAAGGTGATTTCCGAGACATCGTAGTAGGCTTTTTCAATCGTCAAAATAGCGGTCTTATCAGGAATCTTGCGGTAATTGGGGCTCGTATCGGTAAAGCGGGCGACGACGCGGTATTTGCCAGCGGAGACGACCTTGGAAAGGCGGATGTCGCGGTCATATTCGTACATGTCGTAGCTGACTTCGACGCCCTCGGGGATGTTGGTGGCGGCGATGCTATGCATTTCGCCGTCATAGACGACGGTCGCGTCTTCAAAGACGATGCCGGAAGTATCGCGTTCGGCCTGGTGGATGGTCAGCGTGGTGCTGAGAGTCATGGACTCATAGCCGTTCTTGCTGATGACGCCGACGACTTCATAAGTTCCGGCGTTAGTGAAGACGTTGCCATAGGGATAGGTGATATAGGCGCCCTCGGGAAGCTCTTGATTCAGGGTGACGGCATGAGGATTGCCATCATAGACGCATTCATAGCCCACCAAAGCATAGGAATCCTTGAATTCGTTGAAAGAGACGTGGATTGGCATGGTGGTCTCGTAACGGTCGCGGTACACCACTTTCACTTTTTGCTCGCCCACTTTGAAAAATTTAAGTCTCTCGACGACGGGGACCATGTCTTCCACCAGGGGGATTTCCTTGTTCGATCCGTCGCGGAAATCGACGGATACGTTGATCCCTTCGTAGGAGAAGTTCCCATAGCCAACTTCGATGGTATCGGGGTCGCTCATATGGATGCCGATGATGTCGGCGCCGCCAGAGCAAGAAACCCCAAGCGCGGAAAAGCCAAGCGCGAGTAAGGGCAGCGCCATAACACCGCGGATCGTTTTGTTCTTTTGCTTCGACGTCTTCATGTCTCGGTTCTCTTGTGGACAATATGTTCCCGTTTTGTTTTCTAGGATTATATTGCGCGGACGCAACAAAAGTGCCACAAACCTTTTGTGACAGATTTTGGTTCATTCACGGATTCTTAGGGGCGAAAAAGGGGAACGGACGCTCTTTCTAGCAATCTAAAAAACCGCGCAAATCGCGGATGTATTTTATTAATAAAATAATATATGCGAGGATCCGCTGTCTCGCTTTCGCTTATGCAAAGGAGGAAACAACAGGCCTTTTATTGGCCTTTACATATGTAATTTCCTTTTGATTTAGCAATCAATTCGCCTTGTGGACGGTGGCTGGCACTGGTGTTTGCATTTTTGCCCGTTAAGCATGAAAGGAAAGGAACGAGAATGCTCTTAAGCCTTCGTGCTTTTACCCGTTTACGGCGGAATTCCACGACCACAAGCAAACAAAGAAGAATGCAAACCGAAATTTAAGGAGATGCTGAATAGAGGGAAACGCTTTCACGTACGCGCGCATTGAAAAATAGGATTATACGCGCGAGTTAAACTCCAAGCATTGCTGGATATTCCCTTCTATTTAAACCTTGGTCTTCCGGCGATGCGCTTCAAGAGCCTCGATAACCTCTTCTTCTATAAACCATCCTCTGGCTTGATTTCGGGTTCATGCGACATCTAGGAGAATGAGCGGAGCCTCGAGATGCCAGCACAACGATTCATCATAGTAACGAAATACATTCAGCAATGCGTTATTCGTCATCTTTCTCTTTTTTTGCTATATGTCCCGCCTCTTTTTAAGAAATAACGCTATTTTGAGCGAGCTTTGCATGTCATTGCACGCGTCTAAGACCGTCGCATATCAACGAAAGGGCGCCATGATCCATGACGCCTTACAATGGGTTGCGATTTCTGTTGCTTAGACTTCGCTGCTGGTGATGATGTTGGCCCCGCCTGCGCCTATTTCTGACGCGATATCGCGCGGGACATCCGTCAAGATGAGGTCGTCCTCATCGACGTCATCCGCATCGTCTCGACCATCCTGCTCGCCCTAGCCACCGTCTTGCTCGTTGGCGCGCGTATCGAGAACATCGGCTACTACGTCGGCAGCGACCTCTACCTTGGGAATGCGCAAGCGATCGCCGCGGTCACGCAAGCCATCGCCTGCATCGTCCTCTTCGCCATCACGTGGGCCTTCTCCCTCATCGCCGTCTTCTTCGTCCAGGAGAAAGACGCCGTCGAGGCGAAGTAAGCCAAAGCAACTAAAAGACCGGGGAACGCGAGTTCCTCGGTTTTTCTTGCCTTTAAGCCTTTCAAGGAACGCCTACGCGACCATGAAACTATATCGACCACATGTTCGCATAGGATTCGATTTGCTTTTCCACGAGGGATTCCAAGGTGATGGACGATAGATAGTTCTCGAGTTCACGGTCGACGCTTGAGAAGGCCTCATCGAGCGGGGAGCACCCACTGCGAATCGTAGCGAAGACAGACTCCGTGAGATAAAGGATATCCCGCAGGGAAATATCCTTAGGTTCCTTCGCTAGGCGATATCCGCCCTGATTCCCGCCTTTTCCCTGCAAAAGCCCGTTATTTTTGAAAATAGGAACGATTTGCTCCAGGAATTTCTTGGATATGTCTTTGCGTTTAGAGACGTCGATTAAGGAGACGAACCCTTCTTCGTAATGCTCCCCTAAATCCAAGAAGAGCTTTACCGCCGTGATGCCTTTGGACGAGATTTTCATTTGGGATGCCTCCTAGTTGACGATACTATAGCAGGTCGGTATAATCTTGTAAACCTATCAA
>JAFSVB010000224.1 GCA_017450325.1 Bacilli bacterium
AAAAGAAAGTTTAGCACCAAATACGCATTTTTTAATACTATTCGTAGAAATAGGATAGATATTGAATGTTTTTTGTGGCTTTTTAGGGTATGGAGTCAAGTTTCTTCTAGCGTTTCTAGTCCCCTGCCGCTTGCTCTATATGTATAGGCGTTTTCCATAGCAAAAGGATCAGGGTCCCCTGTTATCCTTTTATGCACTGCTTCTTATTTATATGAATATGGTTTATTGATGCGGATTGGCCGCGTCCATGGAAAGGTTCTCGGACACATCGATTTCCTCAAACTCCTCCGCGATGTCCTGCTCCTGCTCGAGGCTATTGGCCACGCGGATGGAAAGGTCTTGCTTGAGCAGTTCCTCGTGGGCACGCTTTTGCTGCAGGATGATCTCCTGCTCCTCAGGAGGAAGCGCCTTGAACGCGTCGAGCTCACTTTGCTTGCGCTTTGCCTCCTCTAAGGCGTATTCCGCGTTTTGGGCTTGCCTACGCTGCTGCAACAGCTTATCGGCGAATTTGCCGATTTGCTCCACGTCCTCGATGCGTCCGAGGGCGCGGCCCTTCATGTCTTCGCTCGGGTTACCATATTCGTCGATATGGCCGAGCTCTCGCTTCTCGCGCTTATAGACGTCCACCGCTTCCTTAAGTTCGGCGAGGCGGTTCCATTTCTCGTGGCCTTCGCAGTGGAGGGGGTCTTCGGGGATTGGGGCGTTTTGGTAGTTCTCTAGGGCGGTCAAAACGTTTTGGTAACGCGTCGACATGCTCATGAAGGGCTTATGGCTCCTCGCCTTGGCAAGCAAGCCGCTGGTGTTATCCCTGCTAAGCATCGTCTTTAACGCGCGCTTGGAGCATTCAAGGTCTTTCAAAAGGGATGGGGTCACCATCGGGGCGGTGGTCGCGTATTGCTGAACGGTCTTGATCTTGGAGAAGTTGTTATTGCCTTCGCTTAGCTCGTCGATGCTTAGTTTCTCCCAATCCTCGGTCTTGACGATGGTGATGCCATAGCCTTCGGCATTGCCATCAAAGGGAGGAAGCCCTTTCTCGGGGTCATAGGTGGGGGCGCTACGGACGGCTTTCTGGAGATTATGGAGGCGGTCATAGGCCGAGGCGATTTCCTCGGCGCTTAAGCCATAGCCATGCAATGTCGCGGTGAGCATGCCCTCATCGATCTGTAGCAGCTTCTCGGCCATGGTCTGGTCGATGACGCGCATCTGGCGGAGACTCGCGAGCTGGGCGATGCCCTGGCCGTTTCCAAGGCGGCGCTTTAAGAAGGAGGCGTCGTTATCGATGCCTTTGATGCCCGTGAGCTTATGGGTGTTCGGGTCGAACTGGTAGAGCATGTTCCCCGGGTGGCGGTCAACGTTGCCGCAGATATAGTCGAGGACTTGGAGGTTCGCTAGCTGCGCTTTGGCTTGCTTGCCTTCATAGGCGTCTAGGCCCGCCACGCGCATTTCGTCAATGCTATCGAGATGGTTCATGTCCTTGCCGTCGACGAATTCCATGAAGGTGCCCGTCTGGAAGCTGCCACCAGGCATATGGACGGAAAGCTGCTTGGACTTGGCGATGAGGCCGCCGACGCCCAAAAGGTTCGCGACGCTGCTCATCGCCGAGTTGCGCGCGTCGATGTTCTCCCCAGGGTGAAGCCCGAGCAGCTCTTCGTTGATGCCGAAGGAGACGTTGAGCTGTTCCCCTTTGACGGAGAAATCGAATAAGGCGTTGAAAAAATCCGGGTCCTCGCGGTATTTCATGAATTCATCGCGACTCGCAGGATAGAGGTCGAGGGACGTCATGACCCTGAAATTGTCAAGCGCCTGCCTTCTTATGTCGTCGGTCGCGTCGAAAACGCGGTCGGTTCCACTGCGGATAAAAGCCATCGAATTCACCCCAGAGAAGCCGCCCTCATAGAAGCGCCTGTCCTCAAGCGCCTTCCAGAAGGAAGCGAACTTCCCGTATTTGGTCTCCATCTCATGGATTAGGCTCGCGTATTGGTCGGTTGGTTCATAGTTGGAACGCTTGGTGAAGACGCCGCGGGTCTTCGCGCCATCGATGTCGACGCTAAGGTCGATGCGGGAGCTCAGGTTGCCCCCTACCCGCCTTAATTCGTCGCCCGAGACCTCGACGTTTTCGTAACGGAAGCTCTCCATGGCATCGTGGAGGCTTTGCTCGGGACTTGGCTTGACGTTTTTGTATTCGATGTAGGATTTGGCGAGGAATTCCTTGTTGAAGTTCTTGAATAGCTGCAATCGGACTTGGTCCTCGGCGGTATTGGCTTCGGTCTTCGTGAATGCGGAAACCGCGGCCACGGCCTTGTCGAAGATCGCCTCGATCTGCTCATAGGCCTTCGGGGTGATGGGGCGATAGGAGCCATCGCCGCTTTTCAGCTGGTAGGGACCCATCACCTCCATGAGCTCGTTGACGCTTTGCATGGCGGCTTTCCACTCTGGGGTATTGGTGCCTTCGCTTTTGTTTAGGAACCCGCTGAAGGCGAGC
>JAFSVB010000225.1 GCA_017450325.1 Bacilli bacterium
GACCACGACAATACCTTGCGAGGCTGGAAGCTCGAGAAGGACCGCCTCGTCTTGCTCACGACCATCCTTCCCGGGGAATTAGAGAAGGACCGCGTCATCTTCGGCGCCTTCCTCGTCGACAAAGTCCGCGACAAAGGCATCGAGGAAGCCTCGGCGACGAGCTATCCGGAATATCGCCTCTCCCTCACCAAGGAGGAGGCGAAGTCCATGCGTTATTGGGACTACGCCCCAGGCGAAGGCAAGAACCACGACCTCATCCAATGGAAGGAGAACCTCTTCCGTTACCAATCCGACCTCGTCGCGGCCATGGCCCTTCGCGACATTGCCGTGATCATCGAGAAGCGGTGCGACCCCGTGCAGAGCATCCGCGCGAAGACCTTCTACCGCCATTACCTGGACCTCATCCATAAAAAAGAAGAAGACATACCACCCAAATCCGGCGCTTCGATCAAAGAGGAGTAACCTCCTTTCCTCCTCCCCGCGCCTAGGGTTCCTTTCCCCTAGGCGCGCTTTTTCTTTAGGACCTTACCCGCGAGAGCACCGAGTCGATCGTCGTTGTCTCGCTATGGGAATAGATATCCATCAACACCGACGCGCTATGCCCCATATAGCGCGCCACCGCCTTCACCTCGAGCATATTGCGGCACGCCCTTAATAATTTCGTCGCCTTGGCGTGGCGGATGGCGTGCGGGGTGACGCGGCGCACCTTCGCCCGCTTCATGTATTCCTCGAAGAACTTGCGAAACATCGCTTTCGAGAAGGGTTGCTTCGGATTATGGGGGTTGGGGAAGAGGTAGGGGCTTTCCTGCGCGGCTTTATGATAAGAAGATAACGCCTCCTTCACCTCCTTGCGGATGCGGCAGCTGCGGTAGCTCTCCTTCGTCTTAAGGACGTCGCTTACCACGAAGGTCTTCTGCGAGTTATTGAGCAGCTGATGGCGGATGACGATGGTGCCGCTTTTGGGGTCAAAGTCCTCCCAACGAAGCGCTAAGAACTCGCTGATGCGGGCGCCTAGCTCCATGAAAAGCAGGAACATGACGTGATGGCTATCCTCCTCGATCACCCGCAGGAAACGCCGTTCCTCCTCCTCGCTCCAGATGATGCGTTCATGGAACTTCGCCCGCTCGGGGACGTTCTCAAGCACCGCCATCCCTTCTTGGTATTCCTCGGAGGAGAGCATCTTCCACTTGAAGGCGACGCTCACCATGTTGCGGAGCACCCCGATGATGCGGTTCTTCCAGGGACAAGAAAGCGTCTCGTCCAAGATGATGACGTCATAGAAGGACTTCAGGTAGGAAGAGCTTAAGACGGTGGAAGTCGGCATGGCCAAGTAGGGGAGGAAAAGCTTGTTCTTCACCGCCCGCGCCTGGACCAAGGACGATTGCCGCACGTGGAGGCTACGGTAATCGACGTAGCGGTCATAGAAGTCGCCAAAGCAGAGCACGTTCCTCTTCTTGCGGCGATATTCCTCTAGGCGTTGTAGGAACAGTTCCTCCTTTAGGCGCAAGGCCTCCTTCAAGGTGGGGATACCCGAGCGGTATACATGGATGCGGTGGCCGTCGCGCATGCGGATATAGTCGACCCGGTAGGTCCCTTTGTCCGCATCGAAACGGATGCCCGAAGGCATGGTGGCGGCTTTGTTTTCGTTCGGCATAAAAATGCCTCCTTTCTTGCCACCATTCTTGACCTTTATCGCGCGTGCGGGCAAATAAATCGACAAAAGCGGTCGGATATTGACACTTCTAGGGAGGCACATCCTCGCTAGAAAAAACCTTGCAGAATATAGAATTTTCCTAAAGGCATCGGACAAAAAGCACCTTATTGGTTGACGTTTGCTCTTTTCCATATGCGCCTAGGAGCGATATAATCAAATATCATGGAAGCGAAGAAGAGAAAGCATCCACTAAGCGTCTCGCTCGTGCTGTTGCTCATCATGGTGCCTTTTATCGTGGTCCTCACCGCGGGCTTAGGCACGACCCTCGCCGTCCAATCGATCACGAGCCAGAAGGCGATGATCTCCGACAAGACCATCGAGATGGCCACGACCGCCGCCGAGCTCATCAAGCCTTATCGCGACGAGGTCGGGTCCTTGCAAGCCGAGGACGAAGGGACGCCCACTTACCAAGCCGTCCACGATATCCTCGCCGCCTTCCGCATCGCTAACGCCGGCACCTCGGGCGAGCTCGCCTTCATCTATGGCTGCCGCGAGAAGGCCGACCATACGTTCGAGTTCACCATCGACCCCTCCGACGACCCCGCCGAATTCGGCGAAGCGTTAGAAGAGACCTATGCCATCCGCCAAGCCGCCGAAGGCAAGGCCGCCTTCGACAAGGAACCCTATACCGACCGCTGGGGCACCTTCTATAGCGCATACGCCCCCGTCTTCGATTCCCAAAACCGCGTCGTCATGATCATCGGCATCGACGTCTGGGCCAACTGGTATAACGAATCCGTCTGGTCCCATTCCCGCGCGATCATCATCATTAGCTCCATCGCCATCGTCTCGGGCATCGTCCTAGGCAGCCTCATCGCGGGCCATATCAGCAAGAGGATGCGCGTGCTTCTCAACGAATTCAACGACCTCGAGGAGGACGTGCGCCTTCTTACCGCCGACATCAAGGAAACCGAAGTCTCGCCCGAGCCCGTTAAGCCCGAAGGGGATGAAGTCCTCGCCCTGCGCGCGAAAATACGCTCCGCCCAGCAAGAGCTTCACGACTACATCGAATACACCAAGCAAGCCGCCTACGTCGACCCTCTCGCCCACGTAGGTAGCCGCGCCCGCTATACCGAGCGCATCGATGCCCTCGACATGGATCAGCGCTTTGGCGTCCTCATCGTCGACATCAACGACTTGAAGTACACCAACGACACCTTCGGCCACGACATGGGCGACACCTCCATCGCGAGCGTCGCCAATATCCTCAAGTCCGTCTTCGTGGAGGAGGATATCTTCCGGATCGGTGGCGACGAGATGGCGGTGCTCTTCTTCGGCAGCGAAGAAGAAGCGAAGAAGCGCATCGAGGAATTCGGCGATGCCTTACGTGAATTCAACGAGATATCAGGCTTGCCTTATGTGCTCTCGGTCGCGACGGGACTTGCCTTCGCGGAGAAGGAAGACCGCGGCTATAGCGACGTCTTCCGTAGAGCTGACGCGCGGATGTATCAGAACAAGATCGAATACCATAAGACCCATAAGCCGGGCGAATAAGAAGCGTCCTTCGGGGCGTTTTCTTTTTCGCGGCGGAAGGTGAGAC
>JAFSVB010000030.1 GCA_017450325.1 Bacilli bacterium
CGGCGTCTTCTTTTGATAACGAAGCTTGAAGAACCAAAAGAGAATGAGGTAGAAAACCGTCATCGTAATGGAAGTGACGAGCTTTCCGATTCCTAGGTAAGCGTAGATGTTCGCGTCGCCGAGCTCCCAGGAATTGACGATGCGCGGGATGAGGTGGAAGGAATCTCCAAACACCAATACGAGTCCCATGACGCCAAAGAGAACGTAGGGAAGTCTCTTATGGCTCTTCACGAGAATGAAAATGGATATGGCGAGCCCTATGACGAGGTAGAGGATCTCAAAGGCTGGTTCGAAAATCTTTTGCATGGGTTGTTTATATCATATCCGCGTGAAAGCGACATCAAGCAATGCTCAAAAGGGCGTTTTTCGATGCGTGTCCCCGTTATTTCTTGAATACGGAATACTCGATGCGAATGGCGTTGAGGTAGAGATTATCGCTCGCTTCGTTATCGATGCGGACGCTGCTGGAATTGATTTCATATGTGAAAGCCGAGCACATATAGAAGGGCTCGCCGATAGGAATGCTTAAGGAATCTTGGCTTCCAGCAATCGTCTCATCCCCTACTTTGACCGTCGGGTCAGCCCGCTTGGTATAGGTCGTCGACGGCGTATAGAGGAGTTGGATCTTCTTGATCGTCCCGATAGGAGTAGGATTGCCGCTAAGGGATTCCATCACCATCGAAAGCTCTACGTAGGAGCCTTGGCCAAGGCAAAGATAGTAATCCGGGGACTGATAGCCGACCGTCGGGGCAACTGCGGAAGCGTTCTGGTTCACGGTGAGCTTTAGATGCTCATCGGGAAGCTGGAAGTACTTCGTCGCATCGACGGATTCCCCTTGTGGGAAGGTGGAGACGGCCGAGAACTGCGTTTCCGCCTTGAATTCGGTCACCGTATCATCGACGCGGGTGAGCTCGATGGATGCGTCATAGCCGCCTTTGCCGTTATGGAACAAAGAGGTCACCTTGAATTCCCAGCCGAGTTTCTTTCCAGAATCAAGCACCCCTTCCTCGTTGAGGAACTGCTTGTGGAATCGTTCCATCGAGAAAGCATCGTTAGCTTGGAAGAGATCGCTAGGCTTCATGCCATGGATCGGCTGATAGTCCGCCGCTTCGTCGTTGCGGACCATGTGAGCGAAGTGGAAGTTATTCATCTCCCAGACATTGTGGTTGCTCGCGATGAAGGAAGTGCCTTGCTGCACGGGGAAATAGCCGCGCTGGTTATTGTTGTCCTTCATAAGGCCAGCGTCTGCGTGCCACAAGCGGATGCCCGAGCCTTTCGCGTCGTAGGCGCTCGAACCTTTTTCGGCGTGATATTTGTTTAAGCCAGAGGGTGAGAAGAGCTCAAGGAGCATGTATTCGTCGAAAGGAGAGTCGTATTCGTTCCAGGAAGGCGAAAGCAAGATGGAGTTATGTCCTTGCTGGAAGTCATCAAGATAGACGCTTAGTTTTGTGCCGACTTCGTATTTGTCGGCGGAGAAGACCATCGGAGCGCCCCAGTTATAGAGATAAGTCTGCAAAGGATCGTGAGCGCCGCAATCGTTATCCTGCATCGAGAACTTGCCCGCGTATTGATAGGCCTGCTCATTCTTGCGTGACCCGGCGTTTCCAGTCTCCGTATAAAGGTCGAGCGCGCCAAACATATGGCCGCTTTCGTGGATGACGATGGAAGCGGCGTTTTCATAGGCGTCTGGATGAAGGGCGGATAGGTCGGACGTTCCTTTTTGTTCGTCCTTCGGCGCACCTGTGAAGCCATACATCTCGCCGATGGGGCAGAAAGCGCAGTTATTCATGTATTCGTCGGCGCCGACTCCGCTATCGTTGAAGTGAAAGGCGAAAGCATTGGAGTCGGTATATCCGAGGTTGCCATAATAGTTCGCGGCATAGAAGAAGATGACGCCGTCGAACTTGTTGTCGTCGTTGCGGTCATAATTCTCGATATGGTCTTCGGGGTTCTTCTGTATATAGTTCGCGACGGCGCGGTCGAATAAGGCGTGCACCGTATCGGTGATGCGATCGTTATAAAGCGTCGAGGAGTTCTCGTCGTCATACCATTCGGCGACTTTGCCTGAGATGGTGACTTTTCCAAGCGACTCTTCTTCGTAGAACGTCTTCAACGTTCCAGCGCCAAGCGCCTTCTCTCCAAAGCAAATCTCCTCAATATCCTCGCGAATCTCGGCTTTTTTCGAAATATCGAAGTAATCGGCGGAGTTTTGGAACCAAATTGGAATCACGAGGAAGCGCTGCTGCCCAGAAAGCGGAAGCGAGGTCAAGCCGGTGCTATAGTACTTCCAATAATCACGGAAGGAATGCTTTAAGGAAGTCGTGTTGTAGGACGAGGCTTCGATAGTTTTTGCATCGTAAGTCACTTCCTTCGTGGCTTTGCCTAAGGTATAGGAGAAGCGAACCTTGTTCCCTTCCACCACTTCCATGGTTAGATCCGATTCATCGATCTCCTCGGTCTCGCCCGATGCGTAAACGGCGTAGAAAGTTCCGTTATATTTCGGTTGTTCGTTGACGAGATAGACTTCTTCGCCATCGAGGCGAATGGAAGAAAGCTCGCGGGCCTTGTGGACGCGCAAGGCGAAGCTGAAGGAATAGTCATAGGACGTTCCAGTGGAATCGGCCACGGAATAAGCGGCAGAAATCGTGGCCTCACCCTCTTCTTGCCCCGCTTTGATGGAGACGTAATAGGTCTCTGCCTGTAAGGAGGCGAGTGTGTCATCGGAAATGCTCAGGATATCATAATGGGCTTCGGCGTTATAAGTCGGTTTTAGACGAAGTCTCTCCCCGGGAGCGATCTCATAGGTCGAGTCTTCGGCGATCTCTTCTTTGGTGTCGAAGTTATAAACATGGAGTTGCCCTCTTCCGACCTGCGTCGTCTCCAGTTGGATATAAATATCGTCGATTTCTTCTCCTTCTTTCGACAGGGCTTTCATATGGAAATAGCCACCAAAATCGTATTTTGCCTGGACGAAGAGGACGTCGTTCTTCTCAATAAAGATGATCGATTCCGAATCCGAATAGACGAAATCGCATTCGCCTTCGTAGTTGGACAGGATCGGCGCGGGGAATTCATAGTCGTTTCCCTCATAAGGCACGGCAATATGGTAATCAACCGACGCGTATTGGTGTTTCGTCACCTCGATGCGCCCATAAACGCCTAAAGACAGGCTGAGTGTCGGCGTCGGCTCGGCAATGGGAGGCCAGGTAAACTCCGATGAATCCGAAGAAGGGGCTTCGGAAGTATGGCTCGCGGTCGATTCGCTTGAAGAGGCGACGCTAGGGCCTGAAGAAGGGCCGATGGAACTTGAAGATGCGCCCGCAGACGAAGAGGATGAGGGCGGATTCGATGAAGAACTTGGCAAAAAGGAACATCCCATCAATCCGATGAGCCCTGTTAGTAAAAAGAGTCTTGTCGCGTTTTTCATGTGGTCGCCCTCCTCATGCTGTGTCCATGTTAAAAACATTTTTCGATGCGGTCAATACAACGGACGTCTCTAAATCGGGAAATAATCGGCATTTACGATTGAATTACCTTTTGTAATCCTCGAAATTGATATGCATCACCTGGACTCTTTTCCTAGATTTTTCATGACCATTACCCTCTTGAAATTTATCGTGCCACGGTAATTAATTTATTGTTTCATGATAAATAGAAGCCTATACTAAGGAAGGAGGTGCTATATGAATATCCATAGTATCAAACGGGCAGCCACCGCCCTCGTCATTGCCTTCCTCATCATTGGGGTTCTCTCGGCGGCGCTGCTCGCGCCCATCCCCTACTTCCGCGACGTGCATAGCGATTCTTATCTAGGGCTTGTTGAAATGATCGTCTATCTCATTTGCTCCTTGGCCGTCTATGCGTTGTTATTCGTCGTCCTTCGAGAGTCCTTGAGGAAATCGACGGATACGTTATTCATGAATAACTTCGCAAAAGCGGCCTCTTTTGGAGGAAAGGTACTTTTATGCGGGTCCATTGCCTTTGAGGCGTTCTTCCTCGTCGCATTAATCCTGCGGATGGTCCAAGGACACATCTTTGAGCAAACCCCCTCGTACGAAGCCATCGTCACATCCTTAGGGTTCGAGCTCGCCTGCGTCTTAATCGGTCTGGTTGGGCTCGCGATCAGCGTCGCTTTGTCCGTATTCGCGAAAGCCCTCGCGGAAGGAAAAACCTATAAAGAAGATAGTGAGGCCATCGTATGATTTACGTCAATTTAGACAAAATGATGCGCCTAAAAGGCATCGGCCTCGTCAAGCTTGCGGAAAGGGTTGGCATCACCACCGCGAATATGTCCCTTTTGAAAAACGGCAAAGTCAAAGGCATCCGCTTTGAGACGTTAAGCAAAATCTGCGAGATTCTGCAATGCCAACCTGGAGAGATTCTTGAATATCGGGATAATGAGCATGCGAAATAGATCTCAACGCCTTCACCGTTTTTTCGCGCCTACGTCCACGCTACTGCTTGTTGTGATATTAATCGGCTGCTCACCGATTTTAGGTCCTCAAGATAACGACTACCTCTGCACGCTTTCTATGACCTTCGATAAATTTGAAGGGTGTAAGCACTACTATTATGATCCTTTGACGTGCAACCATTATGCCGATGAGGACCACGAGGTTTTCGACGCGATTAAGAACCTAAGTTACGAAGAAG
>JAFSVB010000226.1 GCA_017450325.1 Bacilli bacterium
ACCCTTCTGCGCCTCCGTTATCGCAGATGGCATCGAGAATCGCCTCGTGGTAGCGGGATTTATCCAGGTCGTCCGCATTCGTGTGCATGAGTTCGTCTAGAACATAGCCGTATGCGTAGGGCATTTTCTTCCGCACTTTAGAACGGGTGTATTTGGAGGATACCATTGAGGCGAGACGAACCAATCGATTGATGGCCTCCTTTTGCTTAGCGGTTTCTTTATAGGAGGGATTCTCCAAAAGGGTTTCCCGTGGATAGCAGACGAGGTTGGTGAGCTCCAATTCTCCATCGGGCGTAAGCTCCTCGCCAAATAGGCGGTGTATTTTATCGGGAATAACGCCGGAAGAGGAACGTAGCAAATAAGAAAACGCCTCGTACTCGCCATGTACGTCCGAAAGGAAATACTCGGTCCCTTTTGGAAGTTCCATAATCGCGGATAGATTGATGATTTCCGCAAGCGCGTCTTCCTTAGTGGGGAAGGTTTTGCTGAGAAGGCTCAGAAAGTCTAGGTCGTGCATATCGGGCTCCAGAGTTCATTTTGAATGAGTTATATAGAGGAGAAAATAGGCGTGCGGACACTCAAAAAGAAATGCATGCTAACGAAAGCCAAAATGCAATAAAACGACATATTCATGGCAATTACAGTTTCGCCGATTTGGTTGAGACCGTTCCCATATACCTTAGGGTTTTTGATGCTTTTCGCTTGCGCTATTTGAATCGCGTTTCTTGAACAATCTGTTTTAGGCAACAGGCATGAATTGGAAAAAAGTCGACCTTTGCGCGGATATTTGCATGTTTTTGCGTTGCTTGCATCATGAGGCACTTCGGTTTTTGTATGTTGTGCTAACGCCATTCAAAGTAAACTTAAATATGCGCGGGCCCGCCAATGAGTAAGTCGCATCGGAAAGTTCTTCTTATCGCATTGCATCTTCTTCTTTTCCTTTTTGGTGCCTGGGGAGTTTTGGCCGCGGTCTTCAATGTCCTCGATTGCGACCATGATCGTTGGAACCAAGGATGGAAAGTGTTCAAGTTTTTCACCAATGACGCGAATATCTTTGCCTCCATCATTGGACTATCCATCGCATTGTTCCACATTATTCACTTTAAAGACGAAAAAGTGTTGCCGGCCATCCTTCGCATAGGACATTTCGTCGCGACATGCATGCTCGTCATGGTTTTGCTTACGGTGGTGACGACGTTGCTAAATACGTTCCCTCTTGTGATTCTATTTGGATTCCCGTCGTTTCTGTTCCTTCATACGCTTTCTCCGCTTCTTTGCCTCGCGCTCTTCTTATTCGCTGACCGCGAACCGATACCCTGGAATAAAGCGGTTATCGCGGATATTCCGTTTTTGATTTATGCGATTGTCTGGATCGCCGTGCTTCTCATCTTGAACTTGCCGCCGGAAGTGGAAATACGAAACGATGTCACCCCTTATTTCTTCTTGTCCATCCACAATCAGCCTTGGTACATCAGTCTCCTTTGGTTCTTTGGGCTGCTTTTGGTCCATACGGGTATTGCTTTCTTGCTTCTATTGCTACGAAACCGTCCTTGGAATATGGCTAAGCGCCAAAGATGCAAATCATAGGAAATATTTCCCAATCTACGATGTGCTATAGTTAAAACATGAGGCGCTTGTGTATTGCGAATATCATCTTGCCCGCTGTTTTTTGCGCCGCCTGCGCCAGCGTTCCCTATTCGAAGAGCAAAACCATCAATGTCGGCGTCGAAGAAGGAGAAGGCTATGAGGTTCGGAATCCGTTCGTCGAGATCCTTCCAGGCGAAAACGCGGTGTTTCGGATAGACCTTGAGGAGGACTATGCCGTCACGGGCTGCTCTTATTCGCGAAATAGAATCGAGACGACGAAAGAAGGCTGCAAGTTGACTCTTCTAGCGGTCCGATATCCGATCATCGTCTCGTTACGCGTTTCGGATTCGAGTATCTACATCGACCCGAACATCCCCTCTTCGTCTAGCCCGCTCTCGAGCGAACCCGTGTCTCCATCTACGAGCGAACCCTCGCCTTCTTCTGACACTTCGTCGAGCTCTTGGCTTGAACCCGAGGGCGAGATCGTCGAAGAGCCTTCGCCGGATGAGGTTCCTTTTGATAAGAAAAATACTTCTATCAAAGTATCCAAGGCGGGACCCCATCTTCGCGCCCATGCCCCCAACGGATTGAAATATTTCAACTACAGAGGCTATATCCAAACCGGGTGGAACACCAAGGCGGACCTTTCGGGGGATTTCATCGGATTTGGCTGGCGTTACGACAAGAGCGTCCCCGCTCTCTACGGGCAATTTGTTCCGGTCACCAATCCTTCCCTATTCGACTTTGAGGAATCGAAGAAGAACTGCCGCATCGTCGGCTACCATGGGCAGGAGGCCTCCCTCGTATTGCCTCGTTACCACAACCATAAGCCGGTTATTTCCATTGCCGAGGGGGCGATCGTCTCCGATGAAGTGGTGTCTTTGGTGTTGCCGCCGAACTTGCGTGAGGTGCGGGCTGGCGGCATCGTTTGCCCAAACCTAAAACAGCTTACTTTCTACGATAATCTGCGCGTTCTCTCTGGCAAATCGTTTCAATGCCCCTCACTTGAAAACGTGCGACTGAACGCGGTGCGGACCCCTTGCTACTCCGGGACTTTCTGGGATACTTTCCAGGATAAAATCGACTATCTTGCAAAAATACAGGACAAGAAAAAGATCGTCCTCTTCTCGGGGTCGAGCACGCGTTATGGCTATTTTTCGCCGCAAATCCGCGACGCTTTTCCAGATTACGAAGTTGTGAACATGGGGGTGTTTGCCTATTTTGGGATTTTCCAGCAACTGGAAATCATCGGCACATATCTGAAGGAGGGCGACATCATCGTCCACGCTCCGGAATTCGATGCGATCGAGGAGCAATTCTGTTTAAAGCGGGAATTCGACCATCGCTTCTTCTTCTGCCTCGAGGGAGGGTTCGGGGAGCTTGCCCGCATGAAACTAACCCGCCTTTCATCTTTCTTTGACGCCTTTGCCAAATTCCAGCAGCTCCGTCATGGTTGCATCGGGCTTTCCTATGATTACTTCGCATATCAATACGACGATGAGGACAACTATTACGAAGAGCCGATCTATAACGAACATGGCGATATGACGCTTTATCGGCCCAACACGGACTTCATCGGGCAGATCTCACAGCCGTTACTGGACTATTCTCGCGAGGCGTTATTCGGAGAAACGGACGACGTCGTCACGACTTTGGATGCTTTTTACCAGGAATATCAGAACGAGCACGGCGTGAGAATTTTCTTCACTTATGCGCCGAAAAACGTCAAGTGTCTTACGCCGAATTCCGATTTCTCGGTCCGCTTTGAACTCGATAGTTATCTACGGGAGCATTTAAACGTCCCATTCTTAGGGGGCATCGAGGATTCGATGTTTGAGACGCGGTACCTCTACCGCATCGATAATCACTTATCCACGGAAGGGGCGGAACTTCGCACCACCTACCTGAACTATTGGCTTTCTCAGGTCATCTAAACCCAAAGATACGGTCGGCGTGGGCGGACCAGAAGTAGTTCGAGCGGTATTTGGACAAAGCGTACCAAGGAACATATACGTTAGCGGAGCACCCCTCGAGCAAACGATAGCTCACCGCGACGCTGGATGGGGCATCGTTATGGATTTCGATGCGGGTGATGGAAGAACCCGCAAAGGAAGCGTTATCGATGCGGCGGACGTTATCTTGCAAGACGATTGTTTGGAGACTTTGGTTCCCTGCGAAGACGTTTTGGTCGAAGGTGGCGATAACTTTGTCGTTGTAGAGGTAGGGAACGGTCAGGCTCGTCATCTTCTTTCCTTCCTCGGTCAAAGAGACGATGCGACAATAGGACTCTTCTTCGACGATATTGAAATACTCGAGGTCCGCGTTATTGCCGCTATGGCTTTCTTCATACTCTAGCGGCGGTGGGGGAAGTGGCTGCGCCGCGGTCTTGGAGCTATCCCTGAAAAGCGCTTTGAGGTCATTGATAAGACGGATGGTGTTGTTCTGACTGCCATTGCCATTAAGGTGGAAATTGGAATCATAGAAATAGCGGGCGTTCATCACCGCGCTATGGGGGTTGCCTAGGATCGGGAAATCAAGCTTTTCATTCAGGTAGGCGTAAAAGGAATCGATTTCGCGGTTTTCGAGGACGGCGCTGTGGTTTGCGGGAGCGAACCAGTAAAAGGTTTTTATGCCCTTGTTCCTCGCTGTTATTGCAAAGGAATTCATTTTGCCGATAAACGCATCCTCGATCACGTCGTTTGAGAAGGAAATCATCTGGTTCGGGTCGAACCCTTCGAGCATCTTGTTGGATGGAATCAAATTCTTCCGAATGTCCCCGTATTCGTCGAAGCTCGACCGCGCATAAACGCCATCCCCTTCGGCCTTCTCGCCGCGCATGAGGTATGGGAGCTTTTCACTGCTAAAGCCAAGCGCGTCCCCGATCATGGAGCGTCGGTCCGCCTCGCTTAGGTCCAACAAAGCGTCTTTGCAATCGTCCATCGCCCGCCACATGTCGCGGGGCGAGAAATACATGGAAAGCGTCTGCTCGTTTTGCTCTGGGGATATGATCGCGATGTCGCCATCGCGAAGCCGAGGCAAAGCGAGGTCGAGCATCGACTCGGTCCCCAAAGCGGCGTAGAGTCCAAAATTTACGACGCTATAGCCGGGAAGTTCCTCTTCGACCAAGCAGGAGCGGATTCCAAAAGGAAGCGCGCTTCCGCCGATGAGAACGATGCGCTTCCCCTCTTTCTTTGCGAGGAGACTTCGTTTTAAGGCGAGGCCGCCAAAGAACGTTTCGTCATAGACGGGAGGGGAGGCGACCACAACCGTAGCGACGCCTGGAAGGCTTAGGAGCGATAGTCCCATTGTCAGGGCGGCAATCCATATTTTCACGATGCGTTTCATACCTAGAACTGGAAGTAGAGGAACTGACTTCCATTCCCTCCTTGATAGACGCTAACCCAAGCCAAGGCGATAGCCATAACCGCAAAAAGAAGCGATAAGGCCGCAAAGGCGTTTTCAGAATTAAGGTCGGTTTTGCATTGGATTTTCGGGATATATCTGCATGAGGCAATCCCGAGGATGCCAAGCAAAACCTGCGCGAGGGATAGCCCACTTAGCAGTGCGCCCATCCGTACGCCCTCGCCCCAAGCCGTGAAGATGCGCGCGAAGGCGATAAAGGCGTCCGAAAGCGAGTTGGCGCGGAAGAAGATCCATGCAAAATCCACGAGGAGGAAGGTGAGGATACCCCCAACGATCCGCCGCGAGAGGCTCTTTTGTTTTCTTCTGGGGAGCAAGGCTTCCGCGATGGCATATAAAGCGTGGAGGGCACCCCAAACGATGTATTTCGCATCCGCTCCATGCCATAGGCCCGAAAGGAGGAAGACGATGAGGAGGTTTCTCACTTCCCGGGGTTTCCCTTTCTTGCTTCCGCCTAATGGGATGTAGACGTAATCTCCAAAAAAGCGCGAGAGCGAAATGTGCCATCGCCTCCAGAAGTCGCGTGGCGAGCTCGCCAGATAGGGGGAGTCGAAATTCTCCATCAAATCGACGCCGAGCATTTTAGCCGCGCCTTTTGCAATGTCGCTATACCCGGAGAAATCGCCATAGACTTGAAAGGCGAAAAGAACCGTCGCGACGAGAATCGCGCCGCCGCTATGCGAGGGCAAATCGTTATAGACTGGGTTGATAAAAAGGGCGAGGAGGTCCGCGATAACGACTTTTTTCAAGTAACCGCTAACCATGTATTTCGCCCCTTCGACGAGGTTATCCGCGTCGAACTTGCGTTCCGCCTTCAGCTGGGGCATCAGGCGGTCGAAGCGTTCGATCGGGCCGGCGACGAGCTGCGGGAAGAAGGAGATAAAAAGGGCAAAATAGCCGATGTTCCGCTCGGGTTCAATCCTCCCGCGATAGACGTCGATGACGTAGGATAACGCCTGGAAGACGTAGAACGAAATGCCGACGGGCAAGATGATCGAAAGCGGGTCCGCCCGCCACGAGGAACCGAGCAGATTCGATATTTTGATGACCGACTGAATCGTGAAGTCGAGGTATTTGAAGACGAATAGGCATCCGAGAATCAAGATGATTGCCATCCAAAAGAAGGCTTTCCTCGCTTTCTCGAACCGCTTCATTCCAAGTGGGAAGAGGTAAGCCACAAGCGTCACGCCAGCGATGAGAAACAATAACCATGGATTCACGAATCCGTAGAACAAATAGCTCGCCGCGAGCAGAAAAAGATAACGGAAGCGGTGGGGCAATGGATAATGGACGAGGATGACGACCGCAAGGAAGAGGAAAAACACCAACGAGACAAAACTCACGCAGCCTTCCTCCGTAACCGAGATAGCAAATAAGAAGCGATGGTGCCTAGGTAGCAGCCCATCGCCATCACGAGCATCTCCCCGACGCTCGCTTGCAAGAAATACGCCGCCAAGATCATGCCCGTCGCCAAGGCGATGCAGGACAAGAACAAAACGAAGCGCGCCCTAGGAAGCAAGGCGATAAGGACAAAGAGGATCAAAAGCGCCGCCGCGAAAACAAATAACCCTGGGTAACGGAGCATTACGAAGTCCATATTCTTAGAATAGCACATAAAAAAACAGCGAATGGAACGTCTTGTGAACGAGTGATACTCGTTTTTTCCCAAACAAGCATAATTGCGCATAACGTAGGAATGCGTAGCGGAAAAATAAGCACGCGGTTTATAAACGAACACGATTTCGTGATCATTTGCGCTCAAAAATGAGCAAAGAATCATGAATTTATGCTCAAAAGCCGACTTTTTGAGCAAAAACGTGCGAAAAGTTCAAAAACGAGCATCACAATGATTGAATAAGGCTAACAAATGGGTTCGCTGCCCAATCTTTTATGAAAAAGGAGACAAGATGAAAGAAAAAAAGCAGGTATTCACCTTCCTTAAGGTCGCTGCCCCAGCGGTTTTGTGCGCATTAGCCATTTCCGGTAGCGTCAGCGGTACCAGAAGTTCGTTCGAATCACTCCCCATCAGCAATTCCATCAAGAAAGCCGCCGAAGGTCATGCTACCCCCGCGTTCGCTTCTCAAGCGGATGCCCAGCAGGCCGCCATCGATCTCAACATTCAGCTAACAGGCGAAGGTTCCGTTTTGCTGAAGAACAAAGACAACGCCCTCCCGCTCGCCAAAGCGACCGAGAAGGTGACCGTCTTCGGTTCCGCGGCCTCCTCGCTTCAGGGTGGCTCTGGCAAAGTCCAGGATGCTCTTAAAGACGACGGATTCCTCGTGAACACCGCCGTGATCACCGAAGCCAATGCGGCGGATGCCGAGGCTGCCACTGAAAGCCTTGGCGAATTCACCGACGTCGGCGTCATCGTTTTGAAGCGCGGCGGTGGTGAAGGCAGTGACCTCTCCATCAACACGAATGAAGACGCGAATGACGCGGAAGAAAATAGCGGCTGGGCCCACAAGGCTCTCGCGATGACTGGCGACAAAGCGAAGAAACATTACCAGATGCTTACCGCCCAGGAAATCGCGATGATCAACTTCGCAAAGGCGAAATGCGGCAAGGTCGTCGTCTTGCTCAACACCTCCAACGCGATGGAGATGTTCAACCTCCAGAATGACGCCGACATCGACGCCATCATGTTCATCGGCCGTCCGGGCGCCAACGGCGTCAAGGCCGTCCCGAAGCTCCTCTCGGGCGAAATCAACCCCTCTGGCAAACTCGCCGATACCTGGGATAAGGATTTCACCGCCAACCCGACTTGGTACAACTCGCTCGCCAACGCGCAGAACGAAGCCAAGACCAATACGTACATCACCCCCGATGGCAAGAAGGCTTCCTCCATCGAGCTTCACGGCATCGACTACAGCGAAGACATCTACCTCGGATACAAATACAGCGAGACCGTCTATGAAGAGATCCGCAAGGGCAACCTCTCCTATAGCGCAGGCGTCCTCTCCGTCGGTACCGGCTCTCAAGAGCAGGCCGATGCCTGGTATGCCGATAACGTCGTCTATCCGTTTGGCTCCGGCCTCTCCTATACCTCCTTCAGCATCGGTGCGCCGAAGCTCGACCGCACGACCCTCGCCGCGAGCCAAGTCCGCTCTGCCGAAGGCGCTCCCGCCAAAGTCAAGACCGTCACCGTCACCGTCGATGTGACCAACACGGGCGAAGTCGCGGGCAAGCAGGTCGTTCAGATCTACAACAAGGCTCCGTATACCCGCGGTGGCATCGAAAAAGCGGCCGTCTCCCTCGTCGGCTATGCCAAGACCGACCTCCTCGAGCCAGGTGCGAAGCAGACCCTCCGCATCGAAGTCAACCTCCAGGACCTCGCTTCCTATGACTATGCCGATGCCAACGGCAACTCTTTCGCGGGTTATGAACTTGAGGCTGGCAACTATGAACTCATCGCCGCCGACAGTTCCCATTGCTCCGCTTCTGAGAACAAGGCCGTCCTCGAAATCAAGGCCGACGCGACCTTAGAGCTCGATGACTTCTCCGAAGAACTCATCCAGAACCGCTTCTCCTCTGGCCGTGCGCAGTCTCTCCGCACCAACAACAATGACTGGAACGGCGATGGCCTTATCGATGACGATGACAAGATGTTCACCGAAGAGCAGGTCCTCCTCTCCCGTAAGGATATGGTCGCGACCTTCCCGAAGGGCCTTAAGACCACCGTGGTCGAGAACGTGAGCTCCGGCGGCTATGTCGTCACCCCCGAATTCGCGAAGTTGATGGATTACTATGCCGGATATTCGCTCAATGCCTGGGCTCCTACCTTTGCGTACTTCGTGCCGTCTTCCGCCTTCTCCAACGGGCAGAAGATCGGTGTTTCCGGAAGCAAAAAGATCTACGTCGCCAGCAAGGATCAAGCCGCGCTTCGTCAAGTCACCTTCGGCGATGCGTTCGAAACCATCGGCGAATATGTCTACTATGGCAACGAAATCTTCAAAGTCACTAAGGCCTTTGCCGCTTTGACCTTCTACGATAACGGCGACGCCACTCAGGGCGACACCGCCTCCCGCGATTACAAGGCCGGCGACTTCGTCGTCTACCGCACCGCCAACCGCTGGACTGGCGCCGTCACGGAAAACAACAAGAGAATCACCGCGGATATTGCCCAGGGCGCGAAGATCAACAACAGGAACAGCACCAACGCCTCCCCGAAGGACCGCGTCGTCCTCGAGGGCGAAGAAGCCAATGCCGTGGCGGTCACTGCCGAAGAGTATCTCGCGACTTTCTGCGATCTTTCCGAAGAACTCAACGGTGGCGACTACATCTATTCCGATAAGCTATTCATCGATGATGTCAACGGCTACGACGGCCACAATAATGGCTACAACGTCACTGCGGACATGATGAAAGGCTGGAGCCAGATGGCTTCCGCCGATGCGCAAGTCGCCGCTAGAGAGAAAGAAGGCGATGGCTGGATTCTCTTCAACGATATGTCCGGCATCGATTACTTCGCCGACGAATACGTCATCAAGTCCGGCAAGCTCAAAGGCCTCACCAACAAGCAAGCGTGGGTCACCTTCATGAACGAATGGACTTGGGCCGACTTCGCCACCGCTTGCTGGCAGGGTGGTAACAACGGCCTACCCGTTGCCAACCTTGGCATCCCCTCAGGCGGTATCCAGGATAGCCCGACCAGCTTCTGGAGCACCTACACCTGGTGCTGCAACACGACCATCGCCCAGACTTGGAACGAAGAACTCGGCTATCAGCAAGGCTCGGTCGTCGCGTCTCTCGCGCTCTTCAAGCACGGCGGACAGATTGCCAGGACCACGACTACCTCTGGCGATGAGTGGCTTAACCCCGCCATCAACACCCACAGGACTCCGTTCTCTGGCCGTAACAACGAATACTATTCCTCCGACGGATATCACGCTGGCCACTTCGCGGCGGCCGTCGTCCGTGGCATCCAGGATCGTGGCCTCAGCTCTCACTTGAAGCATATGTTCCTCAACGATCAGGAAACCAACCGTAACTCTGGCGACCTCTTCGCTTGGGTCTCCGAACAAGCCATCCGCGAAATCTACGTCAAGCCATTCCAGATGGCCATCCAAGAAGGCGGCGCGGAAGGCGCCATGTCGGCCTTCGCCCGTATCGGCGCGGTCCCGACTCCCGTCTCCTACCAAATGTGCAACGCTCTCGTCCGCGATGAGTGGGGCGCCGAATCCTTCATGTTCCACCCCGATATGTACTCCCCGCAGGCCAACGTGTCTCCCGAGGACCTCATGCTTCGTACCGGCCATAACCATGCTCCGGGCGGCAACAACGCCCTCAGCCAGGGCACCGCGGCCAACAATACCTACTCTGGACGCTGGGATCCCGACTACAACAACCCGCTTACCGGCGGCAAGGGCGGCGTCTACATCGGTCTCGACAATGAGGCGACTGGCCAGGAGAGATACTACTCCAACAACCAGTGGTACATCGTCCGCTACTCCGCGATGATCATGTACAGCGAGTACGCGAACAACTCCCACGCCCTCAACGGCCTCTATGCCGACACCGAGTATGTCCTCAACGAACGCTATGAGGCCATCATCAACTCCAACGTCAAGATCGACCTCGCGATTGACTGCGCTGGCCGCCATGAGTATGAATACTCGGCCACTGGTCTCCCCGAAGGCCTCACTCTCGACGCCAAGACCGGTCTCCTCACCGGTACGGCGGCTGCCGAAGCCAAGGGCGCCTATGAAGTCGACGTCAAAGTCGTCGTCGACGGCTGGATGACCTTCACCACCAAGATCACGCTTTGCATCGTCCACGGCGGAATCATCTCCTCCGAGGTTAACGACCAGGGCGAGCTCGTCGTCACCTACTCCGACGGCACTTCCGAGAACCTCGGCAAAGTCGTCGGCGCGGATGGCAAAGACGGCGTCGATGGCAAAGATGGCGCGGATGGCCAAGACGGCGTCGACGGTATCGATGGCGTCGATGGCGAAGACGGCGCTCCTGGCGAACAAGGCCCCGCTGGTCCTCAAGGCGAACAAGGCCCCGCTGGCGAACAAGGTCCTAAGGGCGACAAGGGCGACACTGGTGCTACCGGTGCCCAAGGCGAAAAGGGCGAAAAGGGCGACAAGGGCGACAAAGGCGACAAGGGTGATCCCGGCGAAGCTGGCAAAGGCTGCGGCGGTTCCATCGCGATCGCTTCCGTCTCCGGCGTCTTGCTGGCCTCCGCTGTTGCGGCAGTCCTCGCCAAGAAGCGCCACGACGATAAATAAGTAAGTTCGGAATCCCAACCGAATTTGCCTAAGAAGCCTCACTAGACAAAACTTCTGAGTGCTCCCAAACTCTGGGAAACAAAATGGGGCGGACGGCAACCAGCCTTCCGCCCCTCTTTCAAAGAAAGGGGCAATGAAATGAGAAAACAAAGATCTCTCTTCTTCACCTTCCTGGTGACGGCGACGATGGCTGCGGGCCTATCCTCTTGCCAGCCTGCCGCCTCATCGGGTCCCGGTGGATCGTCCAGCATCATCGAGGATGATGAAGAGTACATCGTCAAGTTTAATAATAACTTCGACGGGACCGTCATCAAGGTTACCGTCAAAGCCGGCGAAAAGGTCTCCCTGCCCGAGAATCCTACGCGTCCTGGCTACATTTTTGGCGGCTGGTTCATGGATTATCGCGATGACTGCACGGAACAGTTTGATGCCGCCACGCCGATTACGAAAGACTTAACGGTCTACGCAAAGTGGACCCAAAACGTCCAAGAGCACCTCGTTACGTTCCATTATCAGGACAAAGTGACCTCTGACCTCGTGGTCGTCGTCGATCACGGCGCCACCGTCGCCGCGCCCGAAACGCCGCTATATCCCGATGGCACCATGGTCTTCACGGGCTGGTACATCGACGCGGTGTGTTCCAAGACCTATGACTTCACCGTGGCCGTCAATGCGGACCTCGACCTATATGCCGGATGGCGCCAATCCAAGGCGACCGTCACCTTCAATTACAACTATACCGGCGCCCCTGAAGCCACAAGAACAGTGGTGGAGATCGGCGTTCCGATGACCGCTCCCACCGAGCCGACCCGCGAGCATTATGACTTCTTGGGTTGGTTCGACCGCTCCGTCGGCGGCGAGGTGTATGACTTCGGCCAGCCCGTCGCATCCGACATGACGCTTTATGCCCATTGGGAAGAAAGCGAATTCCTCGTCAGCTTCGACGCCAACGGCGGTACCTTCGCCGACGCGACCCAGACCTCGGCCTATATCCAGCGTGGCGCTAGCGCGGCGAGCTTTGCTTCCGAACTCGAGGCTAAGCTCTCCTTCGTCGGCCATGACTTCAAGGGCTGGTTCGCGGAGAAATACGATCCTAGCAGCGACCAAGACGCGACCGCGGGCAAGACCCCAGCGGATCTCTCTTCCATCACGTCGGCGACCACGATCTATGCCGGATGGGCGTTAAGCTCCTACACGGTGTCCTTCGACCTTAATTACACCGACGCACCTGCAGGCCCCGCCGATCAAACCGTCAAATACGGCAAGCTCGCTACCGAGCCAACGACCCCGATTCGCGATGGCTACCTCTTCGGCGGCTGGTTCGTCGATGCGGAATGCACCGAGCAATTCACCTTCGACATGCAGGTGACCGGTGCTATGAACCTCTATGCCAAGTGGATCAAGGAACAAGAGCAGCACGACCCCGTGACCGTCACCTACTATGTTGGATCCGGCGTCTATGCGACCAAGCAGGTGGCCTTCAACGCCGCTGCTTCCACCAATGCCCCGAGCGACCCAACCAAGACCAACGCCATCTTCGCCGGCTGGTTCCGCGATACGGCCTTCACCCAGAAGTTCAATATGTCCGCCAACCTCAGCGAGAACGTCAGCGTCTATGCAAAATTCCTCGACCGCTATACGTTCGAGGCTGAAGCCATCGACTTCACTGGCAAGAGCGGATTCGGCACCTCTACCAGCTCCTATGAGGAACAGATGATTTATGACGGCGCCTATATCCGCGGCGGCCCAGACAACGTCAGCAACGGCTTCTTCGTGCGCGAACTCTACTATAACGGCGCGACCCTCGACTTCGTCATCACCTCCTCGAAGGCGGTCACCGATGCGGTCCTTGACTTGCGCGTCTCGTCCGAATCCTACCG
>JAFSVB010000227.1 GCA_017450325.1 Bacilli bacterium
CATGAACGCCGCGGCCCTTGATGCCGATGGCGCGGTTCGCATCAGCGGCGGTACCTTCGTCTCGTTTGGCACCTTAGCCGTCCGTCCGACGAGCTCCTTAACTTCCTCGAGCAAGTCGGGTTCCTATGGAGGAAAGGCTTACACGCTTAAGTTCGCGAATGGCTCCATCGAGACGGCGACGCTGAATTCCAGCGGGTATTCCGGAGTCACGTGCTATAGCGAGCTCGGGACCCTCTCGTCCATATCCTAATTTATATATTTAGAAACGCTGCGCTGGAAAGAAACGCGGCGTTTCTTTTCTGCTTTATTTTTTTCCAAGGGGTTGCAATGTCTCCCTTTATGCGACAAGATAAGGTGAATATGCGTTACATTCCATTCGACATCAAGGAGCACCCAAAGATTCTTCAAGCCCTCAATGGGTACACGGCTGGCATCGTCGTGCAACGGGCCGTGCGGAATATCCGCTATTTTGATGGCGTTCTTCGTTTCAGCCGTATCCAAACGGATGGCGTGGAGGAAGTGGAAGTATTGGTCGATGACGATGCCTTTGACATCGAGAAATACGACATCGTCTGCCGAAGCGCCCTTTCCTTCATCCTGGGGAATCTCTCCGCTGCCGATGCGGCGGATTTGGCGGTCGTGAATACCAACTATTCGACTCAATACGCTTTAACAAACGCCTTCCGCGCAATCCACTCCTATTTTGGTGGCCGGCGTTATGTGGCGCTTTGCCGCGAGATGATCGACATGAACATGGGGAAATGCTTGCAGCCCTACATGTACGAAGACCTCGTTACGGGGATGTACGTGAACTTCAATAAGACCATCGGCAAGGACGCCTCGGGCCTTGCGGATGCGATGGTGGAGACCATAGAGGAGATGCACTTCACCAGCGAAGAACTTCGCCGCATCGTCTCGGTCGTCGGAAATAAGGGCTCCATGGATGGGTTCATCTATTTCTGCGTGAAGTTCTTGCAATCGTCGAAGCTTTCCCCCGTCTTGCGGCAAATGATCGTGGATGCTTATTCACCAATCCGTTTTAACGGCAAGGAGGTTACGCCTCCGTTAACGCAGGAGCTCTTCCCTTATTTCCAGCGCGAGGACTACCTCCAGCTTCTTTCGACGCTGCCCCGAGGCATGAAACAGACGGTGCGTGAAATCTTCGCTTATCTTGGCGATGAGGCGGATGCGGATTATGCCCTCGCTTACTTGAAAAACCCCGCGAACGATCTGGAAGTCCTTTATTCCGCGCCTTGCTACGCGCACTTGCCAAGCGACATCAAAAGCAAAGTCAGCCGCAGCAGAGCCTTATCCCCAAATGCGACAAACCTCGATATCATCCATTTCTACGAATCGACGGAATCGGAGGAAGAAAAAGAACAAATATTGCGGTTTTGCGAAGATTTTGGGAAAAAAGACTTGAAAAACGCCTTGCTTGGAAGGCCTTTTATCCCCTCGTCTTTCAGTATTGCCGACCTCGTTGCCCTCTCCGCCCATGTATCGTATTCTTCACCCATCATGGCTCCCCGCATGAATTCCTATGCGGTGCGCTTTGTCAGCTACCGCACTCTCAACCCTCATCTGGATGAGCTGCTGTTGCTTCTAAAAGGGCCTGAGTTCGCGACGTTGATGACCATGGCGCTGGCTAGCGATTGCATTCAAAGCCCAGAAGTCCGCCTCATCATCGCGGAACGCTATAACCTACTTTCACGCATCGGCCTAAAGGAGTGGAAATACCATGATTAGCCGGTTCATCGGAGAAAGCGGGGAGGCCAAACTGCTGGACAGGCTTGGCGATGGCAAGTGGTCCTATTACCATGATCTTTTCCAGCGCGGCGAAGTCCATGTTTTCTATGGCTTCCGGGAAGATACCCTCATGTTCGAGGCGTATTACCAACGCGAGTACGGCTCCTTCATCATGAACATTAACGGGACTTATCAGATGCACCCGTCTGACTTGTCCCTTGCTTTGGCGCTTTATGTCTTGGAAGTCGATAGCACCGCGGACCAGGAATTTCTGCGCCGCCTATACGGCAATGATTTTGATACATTGCAGACAATCGCGGAACTCGGGCCGAAGAAGGCTAAGACTTTCCTATCCGCGATGAGGAAAATCGATGACCTCGCTTATCGCATTGGGAAAGAGCAGAGGGCCGAGCTCTCAAGAAAGCCGACCTTGCGTTTCTACCTCGAGACGGAGCGCGGGCGTCTTCGTGTCTCGTTGCGCCTTGGTTTCACGAAACTTTATATGAACCGCAAGACGGGCTCTTTCTTACGGGATTACTATGCGGGCAATCCCATCTCGATTCAAAAAGAGAACGTCGTCTTGCCGCCTTCTACCTTCGATTCACAGGAAGAAGACGCTTTGCAGTATATCTATAACACCATAGCGGGGAATTATTACTTTAACGGCAATTCACCAGCGGTGCTCGATGAGGAGAAATCCCTGCAATTCCTCTTCCTTTTGCACGGAAAATCCGTGGATTATAACGGAAATCCCACAGCGATTTCGGAAATCAATCCCGTGCAAATGGCTCTTTCCGAAGATGGCACTTTGCAATCCACTCTTCCTTTGGACACAAAATATCTCTTCAAAAGCGGGAAGAGAGCGGTTGTCATAAAACCGGGCGAAATCGAACTTTATGAGTTCGCATCCGCCTCGGCTGGGGAGGTGTTTTCCTTCTTCGCTTCTGCAAGCGGGATTGATTCCTCCTTCCTAGCGGGACAGATGGCTAAGAAAATCCTGCCGCTATTGAAGGAAGAAGACCTTCATGTCGATGAGGGCTTTGCAAAGAAGCACCCGATCCTACGTCCCCATATCGATTTCTATGTGGGGCTTGAGGAGAATGACGTTTTGTCCTTCCGTACGGATTTCTTCCTCGGCGCCGAAAAAATCAGCAAGGATTCCTTCGTCGCCATCTCCGCTGAGACAGCACGCCGCTTCCATGGCTTTTCGACCGCGTTAGAGCAGATTGGATGTCCCGTTGAGGGGAAACTTCGCGGCGAAGAGTCGGTGATGAATTTCATCCGTGCGGATTTGCAGCCATTAAAAGCCTACGCGACTATCTATATTTCCGAAGAGCTACAGGCACGCCACGTCTCGGGCTTCCCTGACATTTCCTTGCGGACGATATCGGGCGAAGACTGGTTCTCCGTCGAGCTTTATGCCTCTGGCTATAGTCCGGACGAGTTGCTCCAAATCTATTCCGCCTATACGAAGAAGAAAAAATTCATCCGTCTTAGGAACAACTATATCCTCCTCGATGAGCAAAACGCGCCTCTAAGAAAACTTTCCGAATCGTTCCAGCCCGACCTAATCGGCGCGCAGTTGCCGTTATATCAGGCGCTGAAACTCCCCTCCTTAGGCGGGGATGTGGATGAGCGCGTCAAGGGACTAATCCATGCAGTAGGGGACTATTCTTCGCGCGAGCTTCCCCCTTTGCCCGCACCGATAGAAAAATCGATGAGACCCTATCAGCGTAGCGGCGTCAAGTTCCTCTACAATCTCTATGACCTCGGTCTATCCGGCATCCTTTCCGATGATATGGGACTAGGAAAAACGCTGCAATCCTTCGCTCTTTTCCATGTTATCGATGCGAAGAAGCCCATTTTGGTCGTCTGCCCGAAGTCCCTCATCTATAACTGGATGGAAGAAAGAAACAAGTGGTCGCCGAATCTGGAAGCCTATATCCTCACGGGCACCCCAAAAGAGAGGAAGACGCTGTACGCGAAGATGAAAGAAGCGAAAAAGGCCGTCTTCTTCGTCTCCTATGACACCTTGCGCAACGACTTAAAGGAAGTAGAAGGGGTTGAGTTCTCCACCCTTCTTCTTGACGAAGGACAATACATCTCCAATATCAACGCGCAGAAAACCCATGCCGTAAAGGAAATCAAGGCGGATACGCGATTCGTCTTAACGGGCACCCCCGTTCAGAACTCGTTGATGGACCTTTGGTCGATCTTCGATTTCCTATTGCCAGGCTACTTCCCACCCGTGAACAAGTTCAAAGAGCTTTATGGCGCCCTGGATTTTGCAGGGGAAGAAGCCAAGGCGCGTCTGATGTCCAAGATCAAGCCGTTCCTGCTTGGCCGCAAGAAGAAAGACGTCCTTGCCGAGCTTCCCGACAAAGAACTCGTAACGATTTCCCTCGGCATGAATCACGACCAAGTCAAGGCTTACGATGCCTACTTAGCTAAGGCGCGCGAGGAGCTCGAGCAGGGCTCTATGCGTCGCATGAACTTGCTCGCCGTCATGACGAGATTACGCCAAATCTGCATCACGCCTGGCCTCTTTTTGGAAGGGGACTTCTCCTCGGCTAAGATCGAATACCTCCTTGAAACTTTGGTGGATTTAAAACAATCGGGCAGGAAAGCCATCATCTTCTCGGGCTTCGTCAGCGCTCTCGAGATGATCGGGAAGCAATGCAAGGAAGCGGGCATCAACCCCGAATATATCACGGGCGACACCTCCGCTAAGGTGCGCGTCATCCTCGCGGAACGCTTTAACCGTCCCGATTCAAACATCGATGTGATGCTGGTTTCGCTTAAGGCGGGCGGAACAGGTCTCAATCTCATCGGCGCGGACACCGTCTTCCATCTTGATCCGTGGTGGAACCTCGCCGCCGAGCGGCAAGCCGAAGATCGCGCTCACCGCATCGGGCAGACGAATAAAGTCACCGTCTTTAAGCTTGTTATGAAGAACTCTATCGAGGAGAAAATGCTGGCGCTACAAGCACGTAAAGGCCTGCTCATCGATATGACCGATGAAGCGTCTTTAGAAGGCGCGCTAACGGAAGAAGACTATAAGTTCCTGCTCTCTTAATCTATTTTCTCTTGCTATTTCTTTGAAATAAGGCAAACTTTTCGCCACACAGGAGTACGAATATGAACAAGAAAATCCTCTGGGCCCTCGCGACAATGACGTTGCTTGCCTCTTGCGCGGGACCCAATTCATCCGCCACTTCATCCACGGACCCTTCCGTTGATTCCACTGCCTCCGCGGAGAGCCCAACCTACGAATCTGATGACTCCGCCAAAGAGTCAAAAGAAGTTTCTAGCGAATCCAGCTCGGCGAAAGCGGAATTCCCCGCCGCGCAGGTCGCTTCCTTCCTCGCGGACTTTGGCGTCGAAGTCGTCGTTCCCGCTTATGTGGCCTCGAACTATGAATATGCGGTGGACGATGACTATGGGTGCTATACCATATCATCGACTTTCGAGACTTCCCAGGAAGCGGACGCCTTAGTCCTAGATTATGCGGATATCCTCAGCAAAGCCGGCTTTATGGTTGTTACCGATACCGAAGAGGGGCTTGCTTACTATTCCGCCTTCGATGCCGACAAACTTGTGGAAATTGATTTCTACAGTCTTTCGGAACAGAAGATCTTCGTGATGGATATCTATGTCCTTGTTTCTACGGAATTCCCCCAGGATTCCATCGACGCATGGCTCGAGGGCTGGGAGTTTACCGGCGTGACGATTCCATCGTTCGCCGCGGAGACTTTCTACTACGTTGAGGAAGGCTTTTTCGGCCTTTCCCTTACGGTTTATGTTTTGCTCGAGGACGAAGCCTCGGCCAACAAGCTTCTAGCGGACTACGTCAAAGCGCTTCAAGACGCCTCTTATACGTTTGATGACTATTACGGAATTGGTCTTGATGAAACGGAACAGGTTTGCGTTGAATATGCGGTTATGGAACCGGAAGTCAGTGGTGATCCGTTCATATTTGGCATCACCCTTACCCCCTGGTTTGGCCAGGATGAGGTGACCTATCTCGAGGCGACGGAATTCCCGGCCGCATTCATCCAGGAATATCTTGAGGAAACCGGATACGACGGCGCTTTATCGGTGTCGCCTTATACCGCGAGCGCTTATGAGTATTGCTACGATGGCGACGAGACGGAGGAATACCTAACAATCCGCTCCCGCTTCGATTCCATCGAGGACGCAAAGGCACTTGAAAGCAGCTATGCGGCCGCCCTTAGCGATGCCGGATGGGACGTCTATGATGACGAATATGAGGATTATGGCTACCTTGCCTATTCGGAGGCGGAGGATGTCGAACTGCAGTTCTACGCGGAAAAGGAAGCCTTTGGCGACTACTATTTCTACCTCTACGTCACTTCTTACGCTACTCAAAAGCTTCCGGAAACCGGTGAAGAGGACTTTAGCGAAGCCGTTGCAGGCGCTACCTCGGAGATTGCCTTTGACAGCGTCCTCGATATCATCGCGGCCCCTTCCGACCATTCCTCTGTCATCTGGAACAACGGCGCCTTCTCCTTCGTGCTTGAGAAGGGCGCTTCCGATCAGAACGTCGGGAACTTTACGGATGCCACTTCCGAGGGGTACCTTGCAGATCCTCTTCGCGCCTATGGTAAACAAGTCCTGACCATTCGCTCTGAACTTCCAATCGCGAGCGTTTCGTTTGAGACGGATGGTAATAAATATGCAAGCGCATTAGCGAACTCGACCGCGTCTACCGGCAATCTAAAGGCCAGCGGATCTTCCGTTACCTGGACCTTAGACGAAGCGGCGACCACGATGTCTATCACCCTCGGTGCTCAGGTTCGCTTTGACTCCGTATCCGTCACTTTTGCGGCATAAGCAAAACCAAAATATTGGGCTTTTGCGTGAAAACTGCGCAGAAGTCCTTTTAATTTTCTGAAAATGATGCAAAACAAGATTCTTTTCGTGCAATGAAACGCGTCCGAAATTACAATGAGGCTATGGAACAATTAATCGCAAAACTTCAGGCTCGTAGATTCGATGCCCACTATTGCGCGAGCAAGGAAGAGGCCGTAGCCCTTGCTCTTAGCATGATTAAGCCGAATGACGTCGTCGCTTATGGCGGGTCGATGACATTTTATGAATCCGGGATGTACGAAGCCTTGAAGAAGACTCCTTGCTTTTTGCTCGACCGCGATATGGCCAAAACCCCTCAAGAGCGCGCGAGCGTCATGAAGAACGGCTTATCCGCGGACGTCTTCTTCGCCTCGGTGAACGCGCTAGATGAATCTGGCGTTCTTTATGAAACGGAAGGCTTAGGCAACCGCGTTGCCTCCATCCTTTTTGGGACTAAGAAAGTCATCTTGCTTGTCGGCAAGAACAAAATCGTCCCGGACAAGGCTGCTGCGGAAGAGCGGATGAAGGCCCTTGCCTGCCCCAAAAACGCCGAGCGTCTTAATAGGGATACCCCATGCCGTAAAGTAGGGCGCTGCGTCGATTGCATTTCCAAAGAGTGCATCTGCGCGAACCGCGTTGAGCTCCGCCTCAGTTTCATCCCAGACCGTATTGCCGTGATTTTGATCGACGAGGAGCTCGGTTACTAAGATGACGTCGGCCTTTGCCTCCTGCTTGCTCGAGTGGTATCAGAAGAACCGGCGCATCCTCCCTTGGAGAGAAGACCCATCTCCTTATCATGTCTTTCTAAGTGAGTTCATGCTCCAGCAAACTCGGGTCGATACCGTTCTTTCATATTACGACCGCTTTCTTGACCGTTATCCTTCGTTCGAGGCGCTTTCTCACGCCAAAGAGGAAGACGTCATGCTTCTTTGGCAGGGCCTAGGATATTATTCTCGCGCGAGGAACCTTCTCAAAGCCGCGAAGATGGTCATGGACGAATATGGCGGCAGCCTTCCAAGCGAAGAAAAGGAACTTAAGAAACTACCGGGAGTAGGGGACTATATGGCTAAGGCGATCCGCGGGATTGCGCTTGGGCTTCCTTCTGTCGCGGTGGATGGTAATCTTCTTCGCGTTTATGCGCGCTTAAACGCTCTCCCTATCGACGTTGATGTGCCTTCGAGCAAGAAAGCGTGCGAAGAGTATTTCGGCTCGCGGATGGAAAACCCCTCCGCCTTCAACCAGGCGTTGATGGATTTGGGGGAACTCGTCTGCATGCCATCAGGTATGCCAAAATGCGAGGGATGCCCTTTTGAAAATCTTTGCAAATCCCGCGCGGAAGGGACGCAATTATCGTATCCTCTTCCGAAAAAGAAGCCGGTTTTGCAACATATTCGCCTCGCTGTCCTTTTGATTTTTGATGGCAAAAGCATCGCCATTCGCAAGCGGGCCGACAAAGGGCTCCTTGCCTCGCTTTATGAATTCCCGAACCTTGAGGGGACGTGGGATGAAAATACTCTACAGGAGGCGGTGCCTACCTTAAGGAACGTCCGCCACGCTGGCATGTGCAAACATCGTTTCAGCCATATCGAATGGACGATGGACGTGTTCCTTTGCGATGGAACTCTTGAAGACGCCCTCGTTGTTCCCATTTCGGAAATCGGGGAGATATACTCGATGCCTACCGCCTTCCGCAAGACGATGAAATATCTATGAAAATAGGAGGCCGCGCCCCCTATTCTTTTGGCTTTTTCTCTTTGTTTTTCTTCGGTTTGGCGAGGACGTAGTCCCAAAGAATCGAAGCGATGGTGAGCGGGACGCCGATGAGGAAAATCGGCCATAAGTTCCAGCCTCTTCCATCGGATACGAATAGTCCGAGCGTGACGTAGATGCACGTCAATGCCGTCCACATCAATAACGCCGCGAGCAAAGACCGCCATGCGGAGCGGCCCCATAAGCCGTTGAAGACGAGCAGCACGATAAACATCGCCGGCGTCGCCCACAAGAACGCGAGCCAGCCATAAGCGGCCCACTTATCTTCCCCAAGCATGACTTGCCCCGCGAAGAAGAACACGATGGCCACAAGCCATACCGCGAGGACGGAAAGTCCGACGATGGCCCATTTATTGACGACGCGCCCTTCGTCTTTCATGAATTCGGGCTTATCTTGAGGGTCCTCGGTGACGAGATAATCCAAGGTCACGCCATAGAAGTCGCATAATTGCTTTAGCACCTCGATGTCGGGCAGGGTATCCCCGTGCTCCCATTTCGAGACCGACTTATCCGTGTAGTTAAACTTCTCCGCCAACTCGACCTGAGTGAGCCCACGAGCCTTCCTTAGCTCTGCGAGATTATGTGCGACGATGAGTTTGATGGGCATGATAAAGGACCTTTTCGGGGGTGACGTAACACATTGTACCGAAAATAAGCCAGACGAGTATAATCTCTTCGAGAAAGGAGGTTCTCTGAATGTATAGCGACGAGAACAAGTCGTCGACGCTAGCGAAGTTCCTCAATCCCTTCGACTATGTGATCATCGACACTTGCTCTTTGATGGAAGAAGCGTTTGCTGAGTGGATGGATATCCTTCGGAATGCGAAGGAATATCGGAAAAAAGACCAAATCATCTACGTCCCACGTCGGTGCTATGACGAATTAAAGAAACACGCCCGTCAGGAAAAGGACGATTCCAAGCGAATCGATGCCAAGCGAGGGCTCAAAATTCTACGGCACGACAAATGGTGGACACATCTACTGACCATTACGAAAAAAGATAAAACCGAAAACTTCGCGGACAATGCCATTTATGTGAAAGTCTGCGCCGATCGCCTTTTTTCCAAGATATTGATCATCACTCAAGACAAATTCCTCGCCAGCGACCTACGCGCTTTGAATTTGCTTAAGTCCCAATCTGGGAGACCTTTAGAGGTCTGCAAAATCGTTGCCGGGGGCAAGCTGGTCCAGAATCTCGGCGAAAAGCGTCCTAGCAAAGAGCAAAAAGGGCATGCGGCACCCACTCAAGACCGCGCAAAACCTCAACAACAAAAGGCGCCGTCTTCCCAAGACGATATCCTCGCGGCGGACCGCCGCCTTTCGGCCGTCCTTGGTAACGCCAATTATCCTGATGCCAAGAAAAAAGCCGACGTGCAGACACAAATCAGCGCCCTCGAGAAAATTCCGACGGCCACCAGGTCCAAACTACCCCTCACCCTATCTCTTCCAAAGCTCCGCCTTTATCTAAGCACGGGGACCTTGAAAGAGGAAAAGCCTGCAAAACCGCAGGAAAAACTCTCAAAGCAAAACGAAAACCCTGCAAAAGCCGAGCGGAATGTTGAAAAACAACAAAAGCTCCCCGCCCCGGTAAAGCCGCAAGAGATGAAAAAAGAAGCTCCTGCTGTCAAACTGGAAGCGACCTTATCGGAGAAAGCAAAGAAGCCAAGCGTAGACGCCGCTCGCCCCTATTATGGCGCGGGCAAGACCTTGCTCGAGGCGATCGACGATTGGGCAAATCACTATGCAGTCATCTTCCGCGAGCCGACGGTTCTTTACTACCCCCAAGTCCATGGGCCTGTCGACTTAACATCCAAGGACCGCATCGCCATCGAAGCGGAAGGCATGGCCGCCCTTAAAGGCAACGAGAAATCCGCTTTCAGCCATAACGGCATCCCTATGTGGTCCCAAAAAGCGAGCGATGTGCGTTATAAACTTTGGGTAGAAATCCCTGTCGCGCCGGCAAAACCCGCCGAAAAAGCCCCTGAACAGCCCGCGAAAGACATCGAGTCTCCCACAAAGGCAGAAACGCCGAAGAAGGCAAAGACAAAGGCTGCTCCTAAAAAGCAAGAGCAACCGAAGCCTGAGCCAAAGCCAGAGGAGCAGAAAGCGGTAGTGGATGCCTCTGCCGCGGCTAAGCCCATGGAAGAGACTCCAAAAGCCGAACCCGCCAAGAAAGCTACCCCAAAGAAAAAGACTGTCTCAAAAGCGAAGCAACCTGAAGAGGCGGCTTCTAGCAAAGCGGATGAACCGGTGACGAAGGCCGAGCCGAAGAAGGCAAAAAAACCTGCAAAAGATCAGCCTTTGGAAGAAAAAGCCGCAGAGCCAAAACCTGCAAAGAAAACTCAAAAAACCCTTGCAAAAAAGGCGGATGTTGAGAAAAACGCTGCAGAACCTGCGCCAAAAGAAAAAAAGACCGCCCCAAAAAAGAAGGCCGCTTCACCAGAATTCAAAAAGGCACAGGCCGCGGATAAGCGCCTTCAGTCCGTCCTTCCGAACCCGACCTATGCTATGGAAGACAAGATCAAGGATTTGGCTGAGCAAAAGGAGCTTCTGTTCTCCTTGACCGAGGCCGAGATTTCCAAGCTGAAATACGGCCCGAAGGAGATCGAGGAGTGGCTTAAGTCCAATCAAGGCGTCACCGTGCCAGAAGGAGGACAAATCTCATGAACGTCATCGGCGAGTTTTTCAGGCAACACTGGATCAAACTTATCGTTTCCTTTGTTATCGGCCTTCTTTTGATGGTCATCTATAACTCTGTGCGGGGCACCTGGAATATGTTCTATGCCTACGTGGACGGGGGATTCATCGCGGGCGCGGTCCTATTTCTTATAGGCATGCTTTCGCTGGTGAATAGTTTCGGCGCCTTTGACCTCAGTTCGTTCTTCTTCCGCCGCAAGCGCATTGATGAGAGCCGAAAAGAGGACTACTACGAATATGTTCAGCGCCGTAGCGAGGAAAGGAAGGGGACGCGCAGCGGTTTTCTACCCTATGTTTTTGTGGGAATAATGTACATCCTCTTCTCCGTTATTGGGTATTTCGTGGGCGGATTCGCGTAATTGAAACCGCTTTCATTCTGCTTTTTATGAAGGGAGGGCACTTCGCCCTCTTTCCTTTCTCTTTGACGCGCACGCGCGCATGATGTACTCCACTTTGTCATAACTGAAAAACGCAGTGTTCATCGGTGTTTTTTTGAATTTGTAATACGTTCTTGACAATTTTTCACCTCCCCGTAATATAACCGCACCTCTAAAATCGTTTGAATTTAGAGAGACATGCTAAGGAGGAAACAATTCTATGAAAAAGCATGCGTTAATTGTTGCCCTCTCCGGCACTCTCCTCGCCTTGACCGCTTGCGGCGGACAGTCCTCGTCCTC
>JAFSVB010000228.1 GCA_017450325.1 Bacilli bacterium
GAAATAGGATAAGTCTTGTCAAGTAGTCTTTTCTCTTTTTGGGCTTTCTCTTTTGAGGGCATGCCGAAAACGGGGCATAAAATCCCTTTTAAAATCTCTGCGGTTTGCTAAACTATCTCTCGAAGAAAGACCCGCTGCGAAGCATTCCCCAGATCGTGACTAGGAGCTTCCTGCAGGCCGCAGTCGCAGCCGCCTTGTGGCAGAGGCCGCTGCTTTTCTTTTTGGAGCAGAACCTCGTGATCGCGTTGTCCGCTTTGGACATGACCATGTTCTCCACGGCGAGGTAGAGGTATCTCCTGAGGAACGAATTGCCCTTCCTCGTTATAGAGTAATGCAGGCCGTCGTTTTTGCCCGACTGCAGTATGGTCGGGTCCAGGCCGGCGTAGGCAACGATGCCGTTACGGCATTTGAACCTCGATGGGTCTCCAATCTCGGCGCAGAGCAGCGCCGCCAACGCGTCGCCTATCCCGTCGATCGAGGCGACGAGGGCGAAATGGGGCAGTTCCTTCGCGAGCGCCACCAAACGGTTCGTTATCGCGTCCAAGGCCCTCATGTCCCTGATCACGTCGTCGAGGGCGGAGAGGAGCGAATCGACCTCGCCGTCGTCGGGGGCGCATCCGCTCAGGGCGTCCCTTGCGTAGGCAATGAGCTTGGCGGCGATCGCCCCCTTGGAAACGTTTCCGGTCCGCAGCTTAGCTTTTTCCATTGCCCGGACGAGCTTGTCGGCGCTTGCCTTCGCGAGCCTTTCCGGATGCCTGTACCTAGCCACCGCGAACATCGCGTAGCCGCCGAAGGGATCGCAGGCCTCATCGAGCAAAGGCCAGACGGCGTCGAGACTTTTCCGGTATTGGTTCTTCGACGCGACGAGCCTGTCGACGACCGCCGCCCTCCTTCTGGAGAGCGAATAGAGCTGGGAGTATAGGGACGATGCGGCGGTGAGCTTCCTCACGCCCCTCGTGTACGCGACCTCGGCGATGACGCCGCAGTCGAGGGCGTCGGTCTTCGTCGGCCTGACCCTGCTCTTCCTCACCTTCGCCGACTCCAGGGGCGATATGAGGTAGACCTCCATCCCCCTCGACTCCGCCCATCTGATCACGGGCTTCGAGTAGACGCCGGTGGACTCCATGACCACCTTCGGCTTCCTTCCCGTCTCCCGCTCAAGCGCTTCGGAGATCCCCTCCGCGGCCGCCATGCCGCTTCTGCTGTGCGCCACCTTGACCGGCCTGGACGACGGCTTGCCGAACGAGAGGTAGCCTTGGCAGTGGCTGCTTCCCTTCGACACGTCGAACGCCAGTATGGGCGCTTCCTTCTCTATCATGTCAATAGACCTTCCTTCCTGGCATTTGGATCGTTCCCGTGATCCGCGTTCGTCCGTTGGCGTCGCTTTTTCCCGAGATATACGCGCGATGGCGAAGACGCCTCGCATTAGGGTTAAACGCGCTCCTCCAAAGGCGCGGACCGCGCATTTTCGTTTATGAACTAGTGGCTCAAAATGGTCTTCGCGCTGATCCGCCATTCCCCTTGCATGCCTGTAAAGGGAAAGCCGAGGCCATGGCCTCTCTCCGGGAATCCAGATAAGAATGATAACCTTAGGATGGATTCTTTCTAGAGGAGATCATGTTCTCGGCTCTAAGTGTAGGAAAAGGGATTTGTTGTTCAGGAAAGTCCGAAGAGGAGAAACGAGAATCCTCCTCGGCTCGACGTTCAAACTCGGTATCGGCGTGAATGTCCAAGACAATTTGATTGCCCTGCATCATCTCGACGTTCCTTGGCGCCCTTCGGACATGGTTCAAAGGGAAGGCAGAATCCTAAGGCAAGGAAACCAAAACGAGTCCGTGCATATTTACCGGTATGTAACCCAAGGCAGCTTCGATGCTTATTCTTGGCAACTACTGGAAACCAAACAACGATTCATCTCCGCGCTTCTCTCCGGCCAAATGGGCCAAAGGGATGGGCAAGACATGAGCAACGAGGCCCTCAGCTATGCTGAAGTTAAAGCGCTCGCCGTCGGCAATCCGATAATTAAGGAACGAATCGAGGTAGCCAACGAACTCGCAAGGTATCTATTTCTTCAGCGCTCGCTAACCCAATCACGCCAAGATGCGGCTGAAGAACATATTGCCCTTTGCCATCGCATTGCATCCATAAATGAGCAAATTGTGCTTTGCGAAGAAGACGCGGTCTTTGCCAAGACCTTAGAGAAGGCGTCGAAGGAAATCCGGGCCGAGATGAGACAACGGCTTCAGAAAGCATTGATTCAGGCAGATATGAGCCCAAAGGAAACGTCCATCGGGACATATTCTGGCTTCGAGGTCGTCTTGCCGGCTGGAATGCTTCCGGACAAACCGTTTTGTTTCCTGCGGAGGAAGGGATCCTACGAAGTCAAGCTTGGACGGGAAGAAGCAGGAAACCTTGTCCGAATCGATAACTTCATCGCCCGTTTCGACGACTATCTCGCCGAATTGCGACAAAAAGTCATCGAGCTTAAGAACCTCGCCGCCCAAGCGAAGAAGACGTCCGAGGAGGTTGGGGACTATAGCGGGAATATCGACCAATGCCGCAAGAAGCTGGCGGACATCGACAAGAAATTAGGAGTGATCAAATGAGCGAAGAGAAAATGACCTGTCCCGACATGAGCGTGAATCGGATGGTTGGCGTCTTGTCCGCGGGATATACGAAAGTAGTGAAGGACGGGAGCCCCATCCAAAAGATGCCATCCGTGATGCTTTGGGGGCCGCCTGGAGTTGGAAAGTCGCAGGGAATACGGCAGGTCGCCTCAAGGGTGGAGAAGGCAACCGGGAAGAAGGTCATCGTCACCGATGTACGGCTCGTGCTTTTCAATCCCGTCGATTTGCGCGGCATCCCCACCTTTGACGAAACGCGGTCTTTTGCGGTGTGGCTCAAGCCGAAAATACTCGACATGGATGAAAGCGACGACGTCATCAATTTCCTTTTCCTCGACGAGATTTCCGCAGCTCCGCCATCGGTTCAAGCCGCGGCGTATCAAATTGCGTTGGACCGCCGCATAGGAGAGCACCAGTTGCCCGCGAATTGTGCCGTCTTGGCAGCGGGGAATCGAATGAGCGACAAGTCGGTTTCCTTCAAGATGCCGCGGGCCCTCGCGAACCGTATGATGCATTTCGAGATACTCCCAGACCTGCGTTCATGGACCGATTGGGCAAATAGAAGTGGCGTTGACCAACGGGTGATTGGTTTCCTATCCTTCCGAAAGGACTGGTTCATTGAGAAGGGCGATTCCAATGCGGTGGCTTTCCCCACACCTAGGACTTGGGAGATGGTCAGCGACGTGCTGCGTTTTTGCGAACCCGATATCAAGAAAGCCAAACCCATGATC
>JAFSVB010000229.1 GCA_017450325.1 Bacilli bacterium
CCGCCTACGATGGCTTAAAGGCCGACCAGGTCGTTGCCCTCATCGAGGCGATCGGTGACGTTGACCTCGACAAAGAGGATGAAATCACCGCGGCCCGTAACGGCTACGACGCCTTGACCGATGCGCAAAAGACGCTCGTCGGCGAAGCGAATTACCAAAAGCTGGCCGACGCGGAAGCGGCCCTTGCCAAGCTCAAGGCCGACCATGCCGCCGCGGATGACGTCATTGGCCTCATCAACGCGATCGGAGAGGTCACCCTCGATAAGGAGGACCAGATCTCTGCAGCCCGCACCGCTTACGACGCCTTGACCGACGACCAGAAGGGCCTGATCGACGCGGCCACTCTTAAGGAGCTGACCGACGCCGAAAGCGCCCTTGTGACATTAAAAGCCGATAAAGCCGCCGCCGATGATGTGGTCGTCTTGATCGACGCCATCGGGGAAGTCAGCTTTGATAAGGAAGACGAGATTACCGCCGCGCGTAAAGCCTACGACGCTTTGACCGATGGCCAGAAAGCCTTTGTAAGCGAAGCGAAGCTACAAGTTCTCATCGATGCGGAAAACGCTCTTGAGACGTTGAAGGCCGATAAGGCTGCCGCTGATGCGGTTATTGGACAGATTAATGCCATCGGCGAAGTGACACTCGAAAAAGAAAACGCCATCGTCGCGGCCCGCGCCGCTTTCGAAGCCCTAACCGACGCCCAAAAAGCCTATGTGGACGCGGATACATTAAGCAAATTGACCGCCGCGGAAGTCGCCATCGCCTCCTTGAAGGGAGACCAAGCCGCGGCCGATGCGGTCATCGGAATGATCAACGGCATCGGGGAAGTCTCCTTAGCCAAAGAAAATACCATCGTGGCCGCCCGCAATGCCTATGACGCCTTAACTGACAAACAAAAGGCTCTCATCGACGCGGCTACACTAAAGATCCTGACCGATGCCGAAGGAACCCTCGCCACCATGAAGGCCGATAAGGCCAAAGCCGATGAGGTGATCGCCATGATCAACGGTATCGGCGAGGTCACGCTTGAGAAAGAAAGCGCCATCTTGGCAGCACGCGACGCCTATGACGCCTTAAGCAATGCCCAGAAAGCCTATATCGATCAGGCAACCTTGAAGAAACTTACCGACGCTGAGGGCACCCTTGCCGCCTTGAAGGGCGATGAGGCCGCCGTCGCTTACGTCGAGGGCCTGATCGATAAAATCGGGGAAGTGACGCTTGAAAAGGAAAACGCCATCGTTACCGCTCGTAACGCCTACGATACCCTAACCGACCATCAAAAAGAGCTCCTCTCCCCCGCTTCTTTGCAGAAACTCGTCGCCGCCGAGACCGCCTTAACGGAAATCAAGGCCGATAAGGCCGAAGCCGACAAGGTCCGCTTCATGATTGAGGCCCTCGGCGACGTGACCTTGGATAAGGAAGGGGTCATCGTTAGCGCCCGGGAGGCTTATGAGGCCTTAAGCGCTCGGGCGAAGTCCTTCCTCGACGAAGCGACGCTTCAGACGCTTCTAGACGCCGAAAGCGCCCTCGCTGACCTAAAGGCGGAGAAAGCCGCCATCGACCACGCCAAGGAGCTCATCGATAGCATCGGCGAGGTCACTTTAGAAAAAGAAGGCCTTATCGCGGAAGCCCGCGCGGCCTATGACGCCCTTACGGATGCCCAGAAGGAGCGCATCTCCGAATATTTGGTCAACACCCTCAATAACGCCGAGAAGATCCTCGCCTCCTTAAAGGCGGACAAGGCGGCCACCGACGCATTCAAGGCCTTGGTCGATGGCATCGGCGAAATCGACGATAGCGAAGCCTGCCGCAAGCGCATCGAGGCGGCGAAGGCGGCCTACGATGCCTTGACGGATGAGCAAAAAGCCGCGGTCGCTTCCGAATACCAGACCTTGCTCCGCAAAGAGGCGGACCATAATAAAGTGGTCAACGACAAGCGGACCTCCACCATCTTGCTCATCGTCGGCATCGCCGCTGGCGGCGTGGTCGCGTTGCTATTACTTCTATATGCCGTAAGCTTCTTGTTGCTTCGGAAGTTCGTGATCGATCCCCTGAACGAGAAGCCCATGCGCGTCGTCTCCGTGAAGAAAAAAGCGGGTATCGCGACCCTCCTCACCCCAAGGCTCAAGAAACTCTGCTACCCGGAAGGCGAGCTCTATCGGAGCAAGAAAGAGGCTCTTTCCGTCAGCGCTTTGTCTAAGGCGGAACGGGACGACGTCCTTAACGCCATCCACGCCATCGGGGAAGTAAGCTTAGAGAAGGAAGAGGAGATCCGCCTCGCCCGCAAAGCCCTCGACGCCCTGCCCGATCCGCAAAAGGCCAAGATCGATGCTTCGGATATCCATATCCTCGAGGTGGCGAAGGAAACCCTCGCCTCCCTCAAGGCTAAGGCATCCGCGAAGCACGTCGAGACCCTCATCCGCCAAATGAGCAAGGAAGAGGAGGCTAACCCCGCGACGATCGAGATGGCGAGGAAGGCCTATGACGCCTTAAGCGAGAGCGAGAAATCCTACCTCTCCTCCTATTCGCTCGCGAAGCTCGAGGAAGCGGAAGCGTTGCTACGCGACGCGCCGAAAGAAGAGGTGAAAAAGAAAAAAGATCCTAAGGATGAGGAAGAATAAGACTTCCGCGTCCAAAGGATAAGGAGGTGTGTCTTAGCCGCCTCCTTTTTGCTATGCGATTTAGCGTTAATTCAAAGCATACGATGCTTTTTAGCCATCGAAAAAAGCCGACGTCGTCAACAAAGCGAAAGGCTATTCCGCGCCTAGGTACTTCTCCAAGATACGGTCGAGCTCTGCGTCATCAACGCCAAGGGAAAGGCACGCGACATCGCGGTCGATGAGGCCCTTGCTGACCATTTCGGCGACAAGGCGCTCGCGCCCGATGCGTTCGCCTTCCTCCCTGCCCTTCCGCGTCGCCGCGGCGAGATTTCGCTGGTAACGGGCGTACTGCTCCTCGCTCATGTGGTCGATGATGCTTCGGATGTTCTCTTCGTCCATAGGGATATTCTTGACCACGCCGAGGGCTTTTGCAAGGGCGGGCGAGGCGATTTTCCCTGGGTCGTCCTGGATGAGGTCCGCGAACAGCCGCCCGAGCTCGCCCCCGGCGTTGGGCGACTTCACGTCCGCGAAGTACACCTCGAAGAGCCTGCCCAGGGCCTCGGGCTTGCCGTCCCGCGCGTCGAAGACGGGGTAGATCCTGCATACGGGAACCCCCTTGCGGAAGAAGTCGCCGCCCATGAAGAACACGACGACCGTCCTGCGCGAGAAAGTGAACTCGTCGTTGGCCTCAAGGGCGTTTGAGTGGGCAAGTGCATGGACGTGGTAAAGCGCCCTGTCCTTGGAGAAGTGCCTCCTGGTCGTCTGGAACTCGATGTCGAAGCTATTGCCCTCCCCGTCATCCCCACGGCGTCGAACCGTATCTCCCTCCCTCCTGCCTTGGCGGGAGGGACGGTCTCCTCAATACGCAGTTCCTTCAGTTTGAGCTTGGGGTCGCCTAGCAGGGGGCGGAGCATCTCCTCGGCCGCCTCGACGTTGTCCTTCAGGGCGATCTTCGCGGCGTAGTCGTCGAGCAGGCAGGCATCGTGCACCCAGCGCTCCGCCGCCATCCGCCTCTTTAGGAGCTCTTCCTCCTCTTCGCTGCGGATGTCTTTGTTGTTTGTTTCTTCTTTCATGATGGATACCTCCTACTCACATATAGGGGGTAATCGCGAAAGTATCGAAGAAAACCGTCTCTTTTTTATGAATAAGAAAATGATCGCCCTTCGTGGAGGGGGCATTTCTCATCCATTACCGGTATTCGATGAGCATGTTCTCGCGCGACTTATCATGCGTATACAAGAAAATACATAGGAAATTGAATATCGAGAGATGAACGCTTTTATCATCGAGGTGTTATCCCCTGCTTTTCTATGCGACAAGGCAGCAGTTCTTCTGCTCGCGCGGCCTATTCCCTATGAAAGAAGAATCAATGGTGGGAATTACCATAGATGCAATTCCTTCTTCGAAAGGAAAAGAACTGAGCTAGCGATCATAGTGCTTCTTCTTGTAATAGAAATTCTTGATATATCGGGGCGGAATAGTTCCGAAGAACAATACTTCCGCCTGCGGAATGGCGGTCATAGGACTTGTCGGCTTCTGCGGATCGAACATACTTCGAAATCCTTCGTAACCCATCTTCAGTTGGCTATAGGATCCTGTCTTGGCGGCGTTTATTGGACAATAGACGACGCATTCGGGCATGTCTACCAAAATAGCGGGGTCGAGCTCGAAGATCTCCGCACCACCGATGTATTTGGACCATAACATCGGCCAGTTGCAGTTGCTGATGGACAAACAAACGGCATCGAGAAATCCGTCCAGGCGTTTCTCGTCGGTGAACTTGAAGGGCATCCCCCTCCTTCTTAGCTCCGCTCGGGACAAAAGCCCGTTTCGGAGGATGGAGTCTTTGTTTGGATAAGGGGAGAAATGCACGAGTTTGGTGATGCCACGCATCTTCATCTCCTTGCGGATTAAAGCAACCTCATCGGCATAAAACTCTTTTGGTAGGAGCTTTCCGATGTTCTTTACGTAGGCATAGCCCATGTAGTTTTGCGCGTAATGGGTAGGCACCCCCGCTTTCTTTGCTTCCATCATTAATTGGCGAAGGGCCGCGCAGTCATTGCTGCCCCAACCGATGCGGAAGCAACGGATGAAATCGATGACGGTTGGATGAGCGAGAAAAGACTTATGCGCCTCTTCATAGGATTCTTCTTTTGCTTGTGGCTCGGGCTCTTCTTTCTTTTTCTGCCGCGCTAGCTCAAGCTTACGAACTATGTATTCCGCGCCGAGGAAATCGTAACGGATATAGTTATCGAGTTCGACGACATTCCCCTCTCCAAGGAGCTCTTCAATACGCGCATGGAAGCGTTCCTCGAATTGCTTCGCTGAGTGAGTGCAGATTACGGACTTTCGGTGCGCGCTTTTCGGTCAAATCGGTGCATCGGTTTCGGCAAATCGGTGCATGGTTTCGGA
>JAFSVB010000230.1 GCA_017450325.1 Bacilli bacterium
AACAAGGCTGAGTCGTCCTTCAAGATGGCCGAAAGGGGCCGCATGTACCCCTCCATGGTGACCAAAGGCGGCAAAAGGGTGGAACCCACCGCGGAATTCGAACTCGTCAACGAATCGAATCAAGCCTTGACCTGGGCCGATGTCGGCATCAACCATAAGGCGACCCTCCAGTATGATTCGAACGGGAAGCTCAAGAAAGCCATCGTACATGGTCTTGAGGAGAAGCCGATCTATTTGGTTCATGGCACGTTGAAAACGTGGGACCATTACGCCTTCTTCTTCACGGCCGCCCAGGAAATGCCCTATCTCTATACCGACAACTACCGAGAGGGCAGCCCCCTGCCCGAGCTTATTGCCATGGCCATCCGCAGCGCGGACGGCTACTACGAGGAATACGCCATCTACATGCAAATCCCGCCAAATGACCAAGGCGAGGAATGTCCTTATTTTTACGGTCCATTGCCTTTGCAATTCGTTCGCTTCCACGTCATCGAATAGAAGCGATGCGATCTTGGCCGTCTCACGAAGGGACGGCTTTTTTGCTTATGTAGTATAATGCTGGGCATGAATCCTTTTCGGAGCAAGAAACGCCACGCCCTGATCCGCCTCGACGGACAACAGCCCATCGATGCGGAAATCGTCGACGTCGATGTACGCGCATCCAAAGAAACGGTGGGAAAGCAATCCCTCGAGGAAATCTCCGACGAGGAGATGAAAGAGAGCCTGCGCACGCTTCTTCCGAAACCGACGGAGGAAGGCGTGTCCTATCACGCGATTCTTCCTTATAACGGCGTGTTCCTGCCTCAGAAACAAGTCCGCGGAGGCTTGCGGATGCTTTTTGCCTCCACGCCGATCAAAAGCCGACCCATCCTCGTCCGCCCAAGCGGCAGGACGCCTTTATCCGCGGGACTTGCGGTCGCTTCGCTTCTTGTTGGCCAGCATTACCTAGAAGAGATATCACAAAACCTGACGCACCTCTATGACGAGGTATCGGAAGTGTCCTCCATCTTAACGGGCGAACTAGAATCCAAGGTCAAGACCCTCGCTTTGTCCTTAGGGACCATTCTGGATTATAAGAAAGAGATACTGCACCGCAGGGAACTAAGGAGCCGCGAGCTTACAAACCTCGACGCGATGCAACGCGACGCCGAGACATTGCTTAGCCAATGCACGACGATGCTCGAACGCATCGCCTTAAAGGAAGAGCGGACCTTCTCCGCCTATGCCCATGACGTCGAGAATGCAGACGGGTATCTCCGTTGCCAAAGCGTGCTGGCGGAAGTGCTCGGCCATATCGTTGAGCTCAAATACGCGCTGAACCTCGGCCATGCGAGTTTTGATTACTGCAAAGGGCCGTTTGACCGCTTCATCGCCGAGGCGCGCCATTCCAGGGAGGCCTTAGCCGCCTATCACCGCCACCATGTCGAGACCCTCGGCATCGACCCGGAGAAGTCCGCCTACTTAAAAGAAGGCATCTTCTTCAAGGCCCTGCGCTTGGTGAAACCTTTGCGCAAAGCCAAGATGAATTTCTCCGCGATCGACGAGGACCTCGCCGCGACCATCAATAGCCACCTCGGGGAGGACCTTTATACCCTTCCTTCCATGGAGGACGCCTTTACGGAAGACGTGGAGATCGTCTTTCAAGACGGCGAGGTCTACCGCAAGAAGGACGAGAAGAAATGAAGTTCCGCCATACGCATCGAAACGGGGCGTTAATCGCGCTGCTGGACATCTTGACGATGGGGCTCTTTCTTCTTTTCTATATCCTTCCCATTGAGAAGGAAATGCGCCAGATTACGGGCAAGAAGTTCCCGCCTTATGCGCTCATCTTCCTCCTAGGGCTATTTACGTTCATCTTGCCGAATATCTTCTGGATTTCTTTTCGCGCGGATGAATTGAGGGAAGCGGCGAAACGCCTTGGCATCCAAGGGAAGCTCACGTCCTTCGACCATATGTTCTATTGGAATACGTTTGGCCTCATCCTGCTCGTTGGGCCATTCCTTGCGACGTACCGATTCTTCGATACGCTCAACAAAATCGAGCGCGCCTTAAACCAAAAGGAGGCCTTCCATGGATAAGACCAATGTATCGCGACTTCTCGATGTCGCGAAGATTCCATACGCCATGCACGAATATGATCCCGAAGCGGTAGATGGGATGGAGGTGGCCCGCTTAGTGGGGGAGAACCCCGAAGCCGTCTTCAAGACCTTGATCTGCGAGAACCCCAAGCACGAGCGTTTCGTCTTCGATATCCCCGTCAACGCCGAACTCGACCTCAAGAAGGCCGCGAAGGCAGCCGGCAGCAAGTCCATCGATTTAATCCCCTTGAAAAGCCTGCTGCCTTTGACCGGATACGTCCATGGAGGATGCTCGCCTATTGGCTTAAAGAAACCCTTCCCCGTCTTTATCGACGAAACGGCCCAGCTCTTCGATACCATCTTCATCTCCGCGGGGAAGCGGGGGTGCCAGGTGGAGCTTAGCCCGCTGGATTTGGCCTCTTATTGCAAGGCGAGCTTTGCTGCGTTAACCACCGAGGGCGCGAAACCGATATAATCAAGGACGCATGGTAGAAGGCGCCTCAAAGAAAGAACAGGAATTCCTCCTCGCCATGGGCATTCAGAACGAAGTCCAGGTCTTGGAGCACCTACCGCACCGGTATGAGGATTTTTCCTTGACGCCGAAGGAGGCGATCTATGCGTTTCGCCATGGGCAGAAAGGCGTCTTCTATGGGACCCTCGCCACGCCGATGAAGCAATACCGCTTCGCCTCGGCGAATAAGTCCACTTTCTATTTTCGCACCTCCTATGGCATCGACCTTTTCTTCGTCGCCTGGAACCGCCCGTTCTTAAGCAAAGTCCTCCTTAGCGGCGAGCCCTATACCTTGCAGGGAAGCTACGACGAGAAGAACCATTGCTTCAATTTGCTCTCCTTCAAAAAAGGGATGGTCGAGAAGAATCTCATCCCCGTCTATTCGTTGCCTGAAGGCTATCCAGAGCACCGATTCGTCCATTTGGTGGATGCCTGCCTTCAAAAGGAAGTCCCCGATATCCTTCCCAAGGACCTCTTGGAGAAATACCGCCTCCCAACCCGCAAGGAAGCTTTCCGCCTTTGCCATCATCCTTCAAGCGCGGAAGAGCTGCAAAGCGGATACCGTTATTTCAAATATGAGGAGGCGCTTATCTTCAGCTTACGTAACCGCCTCATCAAGCAAGAGAACCAATCCATCGAGAAGAGCAGCCCCCTGAAGGTCCAACGCGATTCTTTGGAGCGCTTCCTCGCCTCTTTGCCTTATCCGCTTACCAAAGACCAAAGCGTCGCGGTGAAGGAAGCCTTAGAGGACATGGATGCCCCTAAGGTCATGAACCGCCTTTTGCAGGGCGATGTCGGCACGGGCAAGACGCTTGTCGCGGCTGCGCTTTTATATGCGAATTTCACCCGCGTCAAGCAAGGGGCCATCATGGCGCCGACGGAAGCCCTCGCCAGGCAGACCGCGAC
>JAFSVB010000231.1 GCA_017450325.1 Bacilli bacterium
ATTCGTCAGGGGGCACCACTGAGACAGGGCAAGCGTTCCAGTTGAGTCCATCGCCTGCAGCGATAGTTGGATACCAGGAAGAGGCGAGATTGGCCCAGCAGGCACATTTAACAGCAAGTCAGAGTTCTGAGAAGGATTTAGATATAGTACATCCTGTCCTGTTTTAACGTAGTCTGGGTCATAGACGAAACCGGCGCCGGGAGAAGACCCCGATGGCGTGAAATACATGGCGTTGCCATGCGCGTCATAGTGCCACGAGCCCACTACGGGCCTTTCGTAACCATCGTTGATGATGTTGTCGTTGTAGTACGTGTCGTAGAACGAGCAGACCATGTTGGTCGCGACCGCCACGCACTGGTTGTCCTCGTTTAGAGGGAAGTTCCCCGTGAGGGCCGCGAAGTAGCTCGTCATCTCGCTGAAGCACACGCCCTGGAAGCTCTCGGCGGGGTCTGGTGAGGATCCCGAGCCGGAGAGCCGGTGCTGCGCCGCAGGGACGAGGGCAGAACATAGGCACGATAAAGCCAAAAAAGCAATTGTCTGGATAAGCATGAAATATTTATAGCATGACACTGGCCCTTGCAGAACGGTTCATCGCGCGGTATGCGCTTTTCATCGCGTGATTGGCAAGACTGCGAACGTCAGCATCACATTAAGCTTGCAAAACGCAAGGAGGAAAACACGATTGTTCCTTCTAAATCCGTGCGGCGGACTTCGATGCCCCGCTGCTGCAATAAAGATAAGACCGAAGGCTTAGGATGGCCGAATTTGTTCTTGACGCCGCAGGATATCACCGCAGTTTGAGGAGTAATCGTATCGAGCCATTCCGCGCAGGTGGAAGTATCTGAGCCATGGTGCCCTACTTTCAGGATATCGCAGTCTAGCTCTGGATGGTCTTGGATGATGGCTTTTTCAATCCAGATAGGGGCATCGCCCGTAAAGATCCACCGCTTCTTCATGAAATCGAGGCCAAGAACCAGCGATTTGTCGTTTTCTTCGCTCGCGTCGTACACGTTGTAGTTTTCAAAGCGCAGATTCCCGATGTGAAGCGGGAAATCACTTCGTTCCGTGACATATCGCTCCACGCGGAAATGCTCCATCAAGGAAGCGACCGCCCCCACATGGTCATAGTCCTGATGGGAAGCGATGATCGCGTCGAGATGGTAGATGCGGTTCTTCCTTAAATAAGGTATTAACGATTCCTCCGCCATGTCGAAGCCGATGATGCCGCCGGTATCGATCATCACGTTGGTCATGCCATCTTGAATCAGGCAGCAATCCCCCTGCCCGACGTTGATGAAACGGACGGAGGAGGTGACCATGGGTGCAAAAGGCACGAGGCTAAGGACATAGACCGTCGCGACGCCAATCCAAATCTTGGCACGCAAAGAGGTCGCCCCGAGTTCCGTTAAGAACATCGACACGAAATAGATCGCGTAATAGAAGACGACGGCGTAGACGCTTGGAATTGGTAGAGGCAAGGTGAAATCGATGGCTTCAAGTACCTGCAAGAGCGTATAGGCGAAGTTCCCAAGCGGGTTGAGCAGCCAGGGCAAAGGAAACGTGAAGAAGCTGAAATAACCTAGGCAGGTCGTTAGGATTGATAAAGGCGTGAGCAATAAGGTGAAGACCATCCCGAATAGATGGAGACCTTGGCCTGAAAGAAGCGAGACAGGCAAGACGAAGAGACGTAGAAGCACAAGGCCCCTGGCCCGGGTGACGATCTTCTTCGGATGGGCGATGAGGTTGGTCGCAAAGAAAAGCGTCAAGCTGATGCCATAGCCGAGCAAGAATCCCGACTGGAAGGCGTTATGGAAATCTAGCGCGAGCAAAACGAGCCCGGAAATGCCGACGCGGTCGAGATACTCGAGTTCCCCTTTCTTCCGTCTTTTCGACAAGAAACCGATCAGGCGCATCAAATAGACGCGCGCGATACCGATCTTTCCAAGGCTTAAGGGAAGGAAGATCAGACCGAAGACAAGCGTCGCGATGTCCGCCTGCTTTTCCCATTTCAGGTCGATGAAATAATGGAAAGTCCTTAATAGCCACCCATAAAGCATCCCGGATGAGGAGAGGATGAAAAGCAGGTTCATCGCGTCCGCCTTGGAGACGAAGTCGCTCTCGTAGTCCTTCCGCCCGAATAGCAGCGCGCTTAGATAGCTTCGCGCATGGCTATCGAAATGGGACAGAAAGCGGTTTTGGTACGCTCGGAAGCGGAAAGGCATTCCAAAGACGGTGGAAGGCTCTTGATAGGTCTCGATGGAATAGAAGACCCCATGGGATTTCAGATACTCCGCGAAGTCGAACCGCGACTCGTAATTGGCCGTGATGAAAACCACTTTCTTGCCACTGAGGCGCAGGAAGTCCCCAACCTCGTAGGAATGGCCCTTAAGGTAGACGTAATACCGGCGTATGCCAACCTGCAATAAGAGATAGTTATCCGAGGCGCGAACGACCATGCCGACGACTTCCACCTTGCCCGGAGTCTCGGGTAGAAAGCGTAGGACTATGGCGATCGCAAAGGCGAAGGAAAGGAAGGGCAAGAAGAACTTCAAGGCCTTTCGATGCCTTGCCCAAAGCGCGACGAGCAAAGTAAGCATCAAAGTAATGATGGTACGCGCAACACTGCTCCAATAGCCTAGATATAATCCAAGCGTCGCTCCGAGCAAGGCGAATAACGCCATCATGGCTTAGGCCGAGCGGAGGGTGATCTTCGCCTTGACTTTCTCATACGTCGCGGCCCCAATGCCCGAGACGTTCTTAATCTCCTCGATGGCTTTGAAGGAGGCGGCGCTACGATAGGAGACGATGGCATTGGCGACGGTTTTGGTGAAGCCCGCGACGGATTGCAGCGTATCTGCGTCGTCGGCATTGATGTTGCATTTGACGATGGGGGCGGCGCTGCAGGTGTTGGTGTTGTCGTAAAGCGGAGCGATGTAATAGGCGCCTTTGTTCTGCAACACGTAGTCGGTGTTGAAGGCGAGGGAGTCCGCGTTGCCGCTGGTGCCTTGGGCGGCGTTGATAAGGTCGAGCATGGTCGCTCCCTGGCTTAGGACGTAGGTGCCAGGGAAGTTGACTTCCCCCGAGATGGCGGCCGTTAAGGCATTCCCGTCGACCGAGGTGATCGTTCCCGCGGCGGGTGGGGTGACGGTCGCGTTGACCATGGCGTAGGCGGCCCCAAAGCCGACGAGCGCCACCGCGGTCAACACGACGATGATGACGATGGTTTTCATTTCGAATACCTCCTACTCACATATAGGGGCTGAAAGTGAAAGTATCGAAAGGAAAGTGTCTAGTTTCTATACACTGTATAAGAAAATTAGATTTCCACCGCTTCTACTGCAAAAGGAAAACGGCAGGTCCCCCTGCCGCTTCGCTTGGTTTTCCTTATTTCCTCTCGGAGGAGATGATGCGGATCTCGTAACGCTCGCGCGATTCGACCCAGACGGACTTGCCCGCCTCGTTGCCGATGAGGGCGACGCCAATGGGCGATTCGTTGGAGATGCTCGGCGGATTGGCAAAGGGGTCCGCGCCAACCTGTCCGACGATGCGGACGGTGTTGGTCTCGCCGGTAGCGACTTCCTCAAAGGTGACGACGTCGCCGATGCCGATCTTGGCGCTATTGCCGCCGATGCCGGCCTCTTCCGCGGAGACGGCGTTATTGAAGATCGATTCGATCTCGGCGATGCGGGATTCGATCTGGGCCTGACGGTCGCGAGCGGCGTCATAGTCGGCGTTCTCGCTCAAGTCGCCTTGGCTACGGGCGAGGGAGAGCTTCTCGATGACGTCCGGGCGTTGGACGTCGATGAGGTTGCGGTATTCTTTTTCGAGTTGTTCACGCTCTTGGGGCGTGAGGATGATTCTTCTGTCTGCCATGCTGTTATAGTCCTCGGTGCGTACGAATTATATGCTTTGCATAACCCTCCCGCAAGGCGTTTGTACCTTTTGGGGGAGTCCGATTAGTCCTCGTCTTTCAAATCCTGGATGGCGGGGTCGTTCTCGTAAGCCTCGAACACCTGCTCCGCCTCGTCGAATTCTTCTTCGGTGAGGGTCTCTAGGGACTCACCATCGGATGTGGCCATGACGATGACTTCTTCTTCGTTCCCTTCTTCGTAGAGGAAGTAATAATCCTTCTCCCTCTGGTCGTTATGGAAATAGAAGAGGATCTTCATCAGCTGCTCGGTCCCGTCCTCTTTGGTGATGACCATATCGTTGTCGTTGCGGATCTCAATCATGGTTATTCTCCTTTTAGCGCATTGCGCAAGGCGATGATGGCCTCATCGAGCTTGGCGAGGTCCTTCGCGCTGCCCTGAGCCATCTCGTCGCGCCCACCGCCATTGCCGCCTAGAAGCGGAGCGGCGAGCTTGATGGCCTTGCCCGCGCCAAGACGCTTCGCGCCGAGTCCTCCCGCGAAGGAGGCGATCGCGACGCCCGCGTCGCTTCTTCCAAGGAGGAAGAGCAGGTAGTCGGGATATTTGACCTTCAGCGAATCGCCGAGCTTCATGAGGTCGTTTCTGCCCATGCCATCGAAGGTTTTGGCGAGGAACTTGACCCCGTCTACGTCCTCGAAGGACTCCGCAAGCCCCTTGGCGGAATTACTCGCGATCTTGTCCTTGAGGGCCTCGATGGTCTTCGCGGAAGATACAAGCTGTTCCTTGAGGCTCGCGAGGCGGCTAGGTAGTTCGCCATCCTTCGCCCCGCCGAGGGCGGCGCTGATCTGGCCTAAGGCGAGGGCCTTTTGGCTGAGATAACGGTACGCCCCATAGGAGGTGCGGCCCTGGATGCGGCGGACGCCACTTGAGACGGCGGTGTCGTATTCGATGACGAAGAGGCCGATGTCGGCGGAGTTCCTTACGTGGGTGCCACCGCAGAATTCCTTGGAGAATTCGCCGAAGGTGACCACGCGGACGGTCTCGCCGTATTTCTCGCTGAATTCCATCTCGGCGCCGAGCTTCTTGGCTTCCTCGATGGGGAGGACGAGGGTCTTTTCCTCGATGGACTCAAGGATTTTCTTGTTGACGAGCTCCTCGATGGCGGAGAGTTCCTTCGCGGTTGGCTTCTGGAGGGCGCTATAGTCGAAGCGCAGGATCTCGCTATCGACGTAGGAGCCCTTCTGGTCGACATGTCCGCCTAGGACTTCGCCAATGGCGGCGTGGAGCAAGTGGGTGGCGCTATGGTTACGCATCGTGAGCAGTCTCTTGCTCACGTCGATCTTCGCGATGACTTCGTCCCCTACTTGAACCGTTCCATAGTCGAGATGGACGTGATGGAGGTGCTGGCCACGCGGGGCTTTGCCGACGGAGGATACCTTCGCGGAGAAGGATTCCCCGAGAAGCTCGCCCATATCGGACACCTGGCCGCCGGATTCGGCGTAGAAGACGGTGGAGTCTAAGGCCACGTCGCCTTCTTCGTCGAGACGATCGACGGCGACGCCATCGACGAAGAGCCCGGTGACTTTTGCCTTGACCTCGAATCCTTCATAGAGGAAGGAGGATGGCTTCTCGAAGGCGAGGAGGTCCTTGGATTGCTTATGGAAGGATTGGGTGTCTTCCCTGGCTGCGCGGGCGCGTTCCCTTTGCTGCTTCATCAATTCGTTGAAGCCCTCCTCGTCGACGTTAACGCCGAGCTCGAGGCAGATTTCCTTGGTGAGGTCAAAGGGGAAGCCGAAGGTATCGTAGAGGCGGAAGGCGACTTCGCCAGGAAGCGCGTCCTTCCCTTCCACCGCGGCGCGGAGCATCGATTCGCCCGCTTCGAGGGTGCGGAGGAACTTCTCTTCCTCGCCTTTGATGGTTTTCGCGACGAATTCGACTTTCTCGCCGATTTCGGGATAGAAGTCATGCGCGAGGTCGGCCACGACGGGGACGAGGCGGTACATGAAGGGATCCTTGATGCCGAGCTTCTTGCCATAACGCATCGCGCGGCGGATGATGCGGCGGAGGACGTATCCCCTGCCCTCGTTGGAGAAATAGGCCCCATCGCTCAAGGCGAAGGTGAGCGAGCGCGCATGGTCGGCGATGACGCGGTAGCTCATGAGGTTCTCCCCTTCATAGGGCACGCCGCAGAGCTTCTTCACCGCCTCGATGATCGGATAGAAGAGGTCGGTCTCGAAGTTGGTCTCGGTCCCCTGAAGGATGCAAGCTAAGCGCTCGAGGCCGCTGCCGGTATCGATGTTCTTGGAAGGAAGTTCCTTATAGTCCTTTCTAGCGACGCCGGCGACGCTGTTATACTGGCTGAAGACGATGTTCCAAATCTCGATGTAGCGGTCGTTCTCGATGTCCTTTCGGAGAAGATCGACGCCGATATGGTCGGGGTCATAGGCCTCGCCGCGATCGAAGAACATCTCGGTATCGGGGCCGCAAGGGCCTTCGCCGATCTCCCAGAAGTTGCTCTCCATCGGGATCATGTGGTCGCGGGCCATCCCGCATTTGACCCATAGTTCCAAGGTGGCCTTGTCATCGGGCTGATAGGTGATGTAAAGCTTGTTCGGGTCGATACCGAAGCCGACGCTTTCGCTGGTGAGGATCTCATAGGCCCAGGGGATCACCTCGTCGCGGAAGTAATCGCCAATCGAGAAATTGCCAAGCATCTCGAAGAACGTGTGATGGCGCGCGGTATGGCCGACGTTCTCGATGTCGTTGGTGCGGATGCACTTCTGGACGTTGACGATGCGGCGAGAGGGTGGGATCTCCGACCCGTCGAAGTATTTCTTTAGCCCCGTGACGCCCGCGTTGACCCATAGCAAGGACTTGTCGCCTTGGGGGACGAGGTTGACACCTGGGATGTATTGATGGCCCTTGGACTTGAAGAACTCGATCCAAGTGCGGCGGATTTCCGCTCCGCTTAGTTTTCTCATAGTTAGGATTCCTCCGAAAAAAATAAAACGCCCCTGCTGAAGGAACGCCTGCTCGGCGCGGTACCATCCTTCTTCACCAGTCGGTGCGCTTGATTGTCGCTTAACGCGCGAGAGACGGCGGCATTGCCCGCATAAGGGGGAGTGGCAAGTTCCCGATGCGCTTATCGTACACGCAACGCACGCGAAATGGTAGGGCCAATTATCTCGTCCGCGCTTCTGGCGAAGCAAAGAAAAAGGCTTTTGCCCGCATCTCCGGGCCATCCGCCGTCTTTCGTCTTGCCCCAAAGGGGATTAGCCGAGATAAAGGTCGCCCACGTAGCGCACCTTGCCAGGCCGCGAGGAATCGGAGTCGAAATAGGAGATGTGCGTATTCCCGACAGAGCGCACCTTCCCCTTCAGGCAGGATTCGTAGTCGGAATCGTAATAGGTGATGAGCTTCGTCCCAAGATAACGGACTTTGCCTTGCAGGCAGGATTCGTAGTCCGAGTCGTAATAGGTGACCAAGACGTTGCCGATGAGGCGGATTTTCCCTTGGATGCAAGACTGATAGTCGTGATCATAATGGGTGACGAAGGTGGCGCTGCCAGGCAGCTCGACCACCAATTGGTTAAAGTCGTCGAGATATAGCCCGTCCTCCACCTTGCGTGAATGTTCGGCGTCCGTTGAAAAGATGCGTCCGTCATAAGAAAGTCCAATGAACATTTTTTCGCTCCTAAATTCCTTCTGATTGATAATAAATCCCAAAAAGCCCGATAACAAGCGGCATCGAGGGAGCGGCTAATTCCCGCTCTTTCTCTTCCTCGAAAGCGCGCATATGCCATGGTAGGCGCCATAGAACGCCCCGATGTAGGCATAGAAGAGGACGACGACGAGGATCGGATAGGCGATTTCGTTGCCCCCGACGAGGCTATAGAGGATGTCATAAGGCGTCCCATCGCCACGCATCAAGAACATGTAATTGTAGGGAATCGCGCGGTCGGCGACGTAGGCGAGGATGCAGAAGATGGTCATGACGAGGAAGCAAAACGGCATGTTCTTCCATTTCATCGACGCCATGCCGGAGATCGCGATATAGAGGCTTGCGAATCCCGCGAGGGAATGGGTGATGCCCGAGACGACGTTATCGAAGGACAAGACCGGGTAGACGCTGTAGTTCTGCCCCGCGAAATACGTGCCCATCACCGCGCCCAAGATGCCGAAAAGGAAGACGAAATCAAGGGCGATTTCCTTAAGCCTCCCCTTGCTAAAGGCGGCAATGGGGATGGTGATCAGCTGGATGGAGCAAAGGAACAAAGGCAGGTTATGGAGCCAATCCAAGGGATTCTGGTTACGGAAGCATAGCAAGACGATCTTGAAAACCTCGAAGCCATCCATGAGGATGCCCGCGACGATGAGGGGGAGGTTCTTGGCTCTTAGGTCCTTGTCCTTGTTCCTCCTGCCGAAGAAGATGGCGAAGAACACCATCAAGACCATCAACGAGGAGACGAAGAGCAAATGCTGCCACGAAAAATACCCTTCCGCGGGACGGGTATAGCCACCGAAACCAAAGAATTCTGCCATAACTGCTTCGTCTGAAATAAAAGACGCCCCATTATACGTGGGGCGCGGCAGATTGTATATCTTTGGCGGATTAACTGGGACAATTCCCCTAGGAATCAGGGGCGCCGCTGGATTTCGGCGATGCGGACGAGGGCGAAGGGCACTTCGTTGCTCCAGCCGAGGTAGACGCCGCGGACCTTTCCGTCCTGGCGGAAGCGGGCGATGACCGTGAAGGAACTCCAGAAGCCGCGGTTGATGGAGATTAAGTCTTTCCTACCGACGCGGAAGCTCTTGCCGAAGATCGGGTTCAGCTCGAACTCCGAATCCTCAGGAAGGTATCTTAGGCAATCCCCTTTGAGGAGGAGGCTGCGGACGAAGAGGATCATCTTGAAAACGAAGGAGAAGAGGAAGACGACGCCACCGACGAAGAAGATGACCGAATGGACGATGAGGTTGCCTTCGCCAAAGACGATCGCGAGGACGCCTCCGGCAAAGCAGGCTCCTAAAAGCAGGAAGTCGACGGCGGTCACCACCCATGCGAAGGGAGGCATATTGACGCGAGGGAGGAGGGATTCTTCTTTGGCCATGGTAATCTCCTTTTCAGACTTAGGTCCTTGATGGCGGCCCTTGCTAGCAAGGGCGTCATCCTTTGTGGGTGATTAAAGCACTTTCCGACCCGCTTGTCATCGCCTTGCGCGCGTTTTCTCTCTCATAGCACTTTCATTCGCGCGGGAAAGAGCCCTAGGACAACAGCTTGCCCATGGCGAGTTCTACCAAAAGCAATTGCAATGTGAATCGAAATGACGTTGTATCCATCGGCCATTTTTGGAAAGAGCAATCGTTTCTTAGATATTCGGCGCCAATTAGCGGAGAGCCTTCTCGTCCTTGGTTACGCCGCTATAGCCAATGCGATTCGTGAGGCATCGAATCTTCTGCGCATGAAACGATGATCCTAGAAAAAAGCCAGGGTTGCCCCCGGCTATGAAAATGCAAAGACGGCTTAGCGCGCGCCTTGGTATTTCTCCAGGACCGCGTCGAGGTCAGAATCGCTCACGCCTAGGACGAGGCAAGCCGCCTCCCGCGTAACGAGGCCCTTCCGTAGCAGCATGGCAACGGCGCGCTCGAGGCCTTCCTCCACGCCCTTGCGGCGGCCTTCCTTTAGGCCTTCCTCCACGCCCTTGCGGTGGGCTTCCTCGATGCTTTTGCGGTACCGCTCCTGCCTCTCGGGGCTCATGTGGTCGAGCAGCCACTGCATGGTGTTTTCGTCCATGGTCATATTCTTGACCTTGACGAGGGCTTTTGCAAGCCCGGGCGTGGAGATCAACTTGGGGTCCGTCTGCCGCAGATCCTTGAATAATCTCCCAAGCGCACCCTTAGCGCCCCTGTCCCTGACATTGCAGACAAACACGGAGACCAGACGTCCTAAGTCCTCCGTCCTCCCGAACCCGACGCGGTGGGTGGGGACGATGCTTGTGACGGGGCGGCCGGTGCCCGCGAAATCGCCATCGTTGAAAAAGACGACGACGGCTCTGCGGAAACGCTCGAACGGCTCGCCCTCGAGCAGCGACCTCCTGTGGGCGAGGGCGCAGGCGTAATACACGGCGCGCTCAAGCGAAAAATAGCCGCCGCCAAGTTGCACCTCGACATCGAAGGCGTTACCATCGCAATCGATTGCCTCGGCGTCGAATATAACCCTTCGGGACCCTTTCCGCGCGGGCTCGACCGCGGCGCCGGTGCGGACCTCGGTGAGCTTGATGCCCGGGTCGCCTAGGACTGGGATGAGCATCTCACGGGTGGCATCGAGGTCGTTCTCGAGGGCGTAGGCCGCGGCCGCGTTATCCATCAGGCACGCGTTCCTGACCCACCGCTCCGCCTCCGCCTTGGCGATGGCGAGCTCCTCGGGGGTCCACGGGGCGCTTTTTGGTTTCTTGTCACGATCGATATTCATTCGGATACCTCCATTCACATATAGTCGCGAATTCGAAAAGTATCGAAGGAAATCGAAAAAAATTCGCCTAGCTCATGGACGGATTCTTTATTTTTCACTATAAGGGGCGAAAAAAGGCCACCCGAAGGTGGCACTATTTGCGGATTCTGCTTCCTTATTTGCGGATGCCGAGTTTCTTGATGAGCTCGAGGTAGCCTTCCGGATTGGTCTTCGAGAGGTAGCCAAGCAGCGAGCGGCGCTTGCCGACGAGGATGAGCAAGGACCTGCGGGCACCGGCGTCCTGCTTGTTGGACTTGAGGTGGGCGGTGAGGTCTTTGATCCTTTCGGTGAGAAGGGCGACCTGCACTTCGGTGCAGCCGGTGTCTTTCTCGTTCTTGCCATACTTCTTCACGAGGGAAGCGGTCTGTTCTTTGGACAAAGCCATGGTTTTTCTCCTTTCTTATTCACTTAGCATAAGCAAGGCCGGATGCAGGAGAGGCGTCTCGACTTCGCTTAGCCGCAACGTGAATCATATAGGAATCCACCGCTTTTGCAACACTTTCTTTTAGAAAGAGGCCTTTCCGTCATGGCATTGCACCGAATAGGGGCACTTCCCCTTCTTCAGGAAGTCGGTTTTCTCTACTTTCCTCCACTCCCCCATCAGGCCACGGTAGAGGATAGTAGGCGCCTGCTCGTCGAAGAAGGCGCTCATGTCGATGCGCCTTAAAGAGCTTGGCAAGCTCACCCACGCAAGGAAGGTGCACTCGGCGAAGGACAAGGGGCCGAGGTACTCTAAACCCTCGTTGAGGTTGAGGCTTTGGACGTAGGCGTGTTGGAACGCCCCTTCCCCGATGAAAAGAAGGGAAAGCGGGAAGGAAAGATCCTTCGCCTCGAAGTAGCGGAACGCATACGCCCCGATCTTCCGTAATCCGAGTGGGAACTGGAGGAACTTCACTCCCATCGTCGCATCGAAGGCATAATCCCCGATTTCAAGCAGCCCTCGGGGCAAATTGATGCGCTTCAGCTCGCGGCAATTGTCGAAGCAATGGTCCCCGATATAGGAAAGGCCATCGGGAAGGACGGCTTCGTTTAGATAGGGGCAACGCTGGAAAGTGGCGCTTAGATAGGCGATTTTGCGCGGGACGATGACGCTTTTTAGCCCCGACTCCGCGAAAGCGCGCGGCCCGATGTGGAGCAATCTTTCGGGCAATGTCGCCTTCATGAGGTTCGGCGTAAGGGCGAAGGCCTCTTGGTCGAGGACAAGCGTCGATCCCGGGAGGGAGATTTCCTCGATGGCGGAGCGGCAGAACGCGCGCCTCCCCACGTAGAGCAGCCCCTCGGGGAAATAGACGCTTCGCGCATACATCGAGGCGAGGCTTTCCTCGCATAGGAACCGCAGGGTCTCTGGGAAAAGGATCTTTTCCGCCCGCACTTGGTAGAAGGCATGAGGCAAAATGGCGAGCACTTCGAGGTCTTGGACGTAGTCGGGAACGCGCACCTCTCCCCCGCTTAAGCCGCGGTATTTCTTCACCGCGAGCCCATCGAGGAAGGGGATGAAGACGAAATCGCCCTCGACGAATTCCATCTCCTCTTTCTTCGGCTTGAACTTCCGCCGCGCCTTCGCAAGTTCCTCCTCCTCGGGGAAGTCGAGGGCATGAAGGAATTCGTCGAACATCGATACGGGGACGCCAAGGCGCTTATAGGTGGCAAACCCGGGCTTCCCTTCCATGGGGGCGCCGGAAATGTCGCGCTTTCTGGTGCGCTTGGCCTCATCGATGGTACCGCTAAGGGAAGCGATGGCATATAGGATCGCGCCCTGCCGCTGCTCTTGAGGAAGGAAAGGCAAGAGGCGAAGCAGCTCATAAGGAGAGGAGAAGGCGGCTTGATGGGACAGGTATGTATCGCGCAGGTTCATGTTCTTTATTATACGCGCCTAGTGGCGGAAAGAATGCGCCTCGTGTATCATGTTGCTCATTATGAGCGTCTATCTTCTTCGACATGGTCAGACTTCCTGGAACGCCGCGGGCATCATCCAAGGCCGTTACGATACATCGTTAAACGAAACCGGCATCGCCCAAGCCAAATTAGCGCGGGAGACCTTAAAGGACGTGCGCCTCGACGTGGCCTATGTGTCGCCTTTATTGCGCGCAAGGCAGACCGCCGAGCTCGCCCTGCAAGGGAAAGAGGTTCCCATCATCATCGAGCCGCGCATCGTCGAGATGGCCTATGGCGACTACGAAGGGACGAACTGGAAAGCGGGCGATTACCAGAGGAAGCGCCGCTACCTCGCCTACCGTTTTAAGGATGGCGAGTCCTACCTCGACTTAGCCTACCGCGCCTTCTCCTTCTTGGAGGAGATCCGCGAGCAAGGGAGTAGCGGCAACGTGCTGCTCGTGTGCCATGGCGGCATCGCCCGCGTCATCCATAGTTATTTCGAGGACGAAGTCGATAACGATTCCTTCATCGATAGCATCTGCCCAAACGGCAGCGTGCGGGTCTACGAATACAAAACCCGCAACGTCCCCCTGCGGATGGACGTGCCCGACGATTTGAAGATCTAGCCCTCCCTCGACGAGGGCTTTTCTTCCTTATGGGATCATGCGATAGAAAAAAGCGGGCAGCACCCGCCTTTTTGATATGCATCGCTTAGTCGAAGAGCTTGACGAGGAGGTCGAATTCCTCGGGCGTGACCTCGCCATCGGCGACGATGAAGGACATGACGACCACGCACGCGGCGGTTTTGGTCTCGGAATCGAAGGAGTCGATGAGGGCATCCATGCTGGCGATGAATTCGGGATCGGCCCCACCGTTGGTGGCCGCGTAGAACTCCTCGGGGGACAAGGGGAGGTTGAACACCTCGTGCCAGAGGTCGTATTCCTCTTGGTCGAGGGCGCGGTCGGCGGAAACGCCAAGGCGGACGAGGAAGAGGGTGAACGAGACGAAGGGCTCGCCGGTGACGCCGAGGTCCTCTAAGCGCTTGGCAAGCGTCGCGGCGGCTCCCGCGCAGACGGAAATGCGCTCTTCCCTCGGAGCGTCGCGCAAAGTGCGGGCGACTTCCCAAAGATGGTTACGGGTTTCTAGATTCATGGATGGTTATCTCCTAATTAGGGATAGTATAAGCCCTTTTGAGGCGAAAGGACATGGATTCGGGCGACTTTTGCATCTTTTATGCCTAGGCGAGACAAAGAAAGCAAAGGCGATGAGGGGCTTCGCGCCTACTAGGCTTTTTCTTCGATATCGGATGCCTGTTATGCCTTCTTGCTATAGCCGTAGCGTCTAGAGAAGCAAGCAAAGACGATGAGGTTCATGATAAGCCCGAGGAAATTGGCGAAGGGGACGGCGTAGAAAATCGCCTCTCCCCCGAAGACAAGGTGGAGCAAGCAGACCGAGGAAAGCTCGAAGATGCCTAGCCGGACGAAGGAGAGCACCATCGAGACCACGCCGTTATTCAAGGCGGTGAAGAAGGCGCTGCCGAACATGTTGATGCCGAGGAACAGGTAAATCATGCTGTAGATGAAGAAGGCATGCGTCGTAAGGGCCAACAAATCGGGGTCATAGCCCGCGAAGGCGTGGGACAAAGGGATGGCGAGGGCCTCGGCGAAGGCGAATTGGATGAGCCCCGCCGCGCCTAGGATGATCATCGAGTAACGGAAGAGGTTCCTGAGTTCTTTTTTGTTCCCTGCGCCTAGGGCATAGGAAATCCGCGGGGCGACCGCGACGTTATAGCCGATGAAGAAGGCCGCGAAGATGAGCCAGACATAGCAGATGATGCCATACGCCCCTACCCCGTCCTCTCCAAAATAGGCCATCAGGAAGTAGTTCAGGGCCATCGACACCACCGAGGCGGAGATGTTGTTGACGAATTCGGAAGCCCCATTGGCCACCATCTTGCCGATCGCCCGCACGTGGAATTTGCCACGGCGAAGCCTCAATAAAGAATCGTTTCGGCGCAAAAAATAGAACAAAGGGATGAACCCGCCGACCATCTGCCCGGCGACGGTGCCGATGGCCGCCCCTTTCACCCCCATCTTGAAGATGGCGATGAGGATGGCGTCGAGGATGATGTTGGTGACCCCCGCGAGGATGGTGACGAGGAAGCCGAAGTTCGGTTTCTCCGCCGTGACGAGGAAGTTCTGGAAGAGGTTTTGCAAATTGAAGGCGGTGAGGCCAAGGATCAAAATGCGGCCATAGGAGACGCAATCGGGCATCATCGCGTCGTCCGCCCCTAGAAGCCGCGCGATGTTCGGCAGGAAGATATAGGCGATGGCGGACACCACCGCCCCTAAGGCAATGGTGAAAACCACGCAGTTCCCGAAAAAAGCGTTCGCCTCTTCTTGACGCTTCTCGCCAAAGCGCTCCGCGACGAGGGCCGAGCCCCCTGCCCCCATCATGAAGCCGAGGGACCCTAAGAGCATGATGACGGGGTAGATGAGGTTTAGGGCCGCGAAAGGCGTCTTCCCCGCGAAGTTGCTGACGAAGAAACCATCCACCACCGAATAGATGGAGATGGAGATCATCATCAAGATGGAAGGCGTCGCGGCGCGAAGGAGTTTCTTCGGCGTCATGGCTTCGGAGAGAGGGTATCCCATGGCGTGCATGATAACGCAAACGCGCGCCAAAAGGGAAGCCATCCGCAATAGCAGCGCGATTTGAGCAACGATGGGTATGGCCTTAGCGATCGGAGGAAGGCTGGCGCTTTAAGGCTTCCGTCAATATAGCGACCGCCCGCTTGAGATCGCTTTCGTCAAAGTCTTCGCCGAAAGCGGGGAGATGGACGAATAGCGCCTTCCCTTGGTAACGGCGGAGGGCGTGGAAATAGGCGTCGTTGCATAGATAGCAGCCCGGGTCGATGGAAATATGGTTCGGAATGCCTTGGGATAGAAGCGTATCGGATAAGGCCACGACCGGCAGGCTCGTCTGCAGCGACTTAGGCCCATTCGGCTCGATGATATCCCGATCGGGGCATAAGCCATCCACGTCGAGGAGGGTCTTATCGAATTCGTTATAGGCGTATCGTTCCAAGGTGATTTCCTCTCGCGTGGCCGATAGTCCAAAAAGCAAGACGGCATCGAACGTTTTCTCGAAAAAAGCCTCGTCGATGACCGGATAGGATACGGGAAAGACATGCGTGGGAAAGCCGAGATTTGCGGCGAAGTTCGCGGCGGTTTCGGAAGGATTAAGGCCATGGGTGGACCAGGGCTTGAAGCCCGTTACGAGGATATTCATGCCGACATTTTAGGATGGGGAGTGAAACTCTCAAGTCTCTTACCTATTTCACCAAGTGGATGACCCAAGGGGCAAACGCGAACCAGCGCTCCACGCCGCCTTCGACCTTGATCGCGCAATAGGCGAGGCAGCGGTCCTGGGTGGGCTCGCGGCAGAAGGAAAAGCGATGTCCGTTCTCGGCCATTCCCTCTGCCTCCACGACTCTTGAATCCACGATCCCCGAGGGCATCGCGATGCACCCATACATCAGCCCTAAATCCAGGCCATGGACGTCCACCGGCTCGCCATGACGGTATAGGTACTCCCTACCGGTGATGGAAAGACTATGGGAGAGGATGAGCATGGATTCGCTGCGGGCATTGGCCGCCTCGACGAAGACGCCATCGGTGAACGTCACGTCGGTTCCTTGGATGGTCATCTCCTCCCCGCTTACGTAACGGAGGTAGAGGACGCTCGGGTAAAGCGTGTCCTGGATGGAGGCGTCTAGAAAGGTGAAGCCACCCGAGAAACCCCCTAGAAGCGTCACCTGGAACTTCCCGAGGTCAAGCGCCTCGATGGATAGCTCCAAGTCCTCCCATCCCGAAGCGGTTGATAAGGTGCAGTCCTCTTTCTTCATCTCGTCGAGCAGGAAGATGCCATCCGGGTCAAAAAGGGTCACCTCCACGCTTTCGCCGAGGGCATGGAACTCCGTGTGGGAGGCCTGCGCATCGAGGTAATTCGGGGAGAGCCTCGCGGAGGAAGAGGAGGATACGGATGATGAAGAAAGGGAACTCGATGAGCTCTCGCGGCCAAAGCCATTTTCCTTCTCGCGCGAAAGGGAGCGGACGATAAAGGGCGTGACGACCGCCACCGATACGACAAGTAGCGCCGACAAAGCGAAGAGGAGAAAGCGGCGGCTTTTCCAAAAAGGGGCGGGAGGTGGCGCGATTATGGAGGGCTGAGGCGGATTTCCTTCTTCCAGTGTTACGGCTAAAGGCGCTTTGGAGGGACTCTTCGCCGCAATGAGGAGAAGTGAGAAGATGGAGACCTCGCAAGCCTCGGCGATTCTTTCCAATGCCTGAAAAGAAGGCAGCGAGTCGCCCGACTCATAGCTGCGGATGGAGCGGCCGGTCGAGCCGATGCGTTCGCCAAGGGCTGCCTGCGATAGGCCCTTTTCCTGCCGGAGTGACTTGATTTTGTCCGGGATCGAGGCGAGGTCGATATCGATTTCTTGATAATGGGTCCCCTCTTTTTTCCGTTCGTTCACATCTTCGAGGGAAAGATCGAGCGTTTTTAGTAGCGGCACGAGCAAGGATAAGTCAAAACCCGAGTCCAATGATTCGAAACGCGAGATGCCCTGTGGCGTGAACCCAAGGCGCTCCCCAAGCTCCCGTTGGGTCAGTCCCCGCGCCTTTCTCATCGTGGCGACGTAAGAGGAAAAACGTTCTTTCATCGTCCCAAAGTTTATGCGATGCCATCGAGGGAAACAACGATATTTCCGCATCTTGCCAATTCCATTGCTTGAGATGGAAGGCCCCTCCTTCCATCATGATGGCGTACCCGAAGCAACATGTCTGCAGGCACCTTCGATACGAATAGGAGAATTGCCATGAAGAGCAAACGTTCGTATATCAGCCTGCACATGCTTTTCCTTTCGACGGAGAAAAAGCACATGACCATGGAGGAGGTGCTCGACGACCTCGAGATCTCCCGTTCCTCCTTCTTCCGCGCCCTAAGCGACTTCCGCTGCTACCTGCAAGAGCATCGCCCCTACCTCGAGCTCCTCCAAGACGAAGAGCAAGGCCGTTACTACCTTAGCCGCATCCAAGCTTCGGACTAGTCTCGGCCTTTAAAGCACCCTCAAAAGCGCGAAAATTGCATTTTACGCGCTCTCGTGCGCAAATGACGCTGCAACATCTTTCATTGCAAAGCATTTGCTTTACAATTCACGAGAAAAATTCATAATGTTCCATGTCGAACGTGAAATCTGAAAAACCCCGCAAAAACTTTTCCCGCAAAGGCATCAGCGTCACGGCTTTCCTTTCGCCTTCCCTCGTGGTTTTGTTCGCGCTTCACGTCATCATCGTCGGCCTCATCATCGAGGTCAATAACGTCTCCACCACCCTCTCGGGCATCATGCAGCGCTCCGCGGGCTACGTCACCGACGCCACCTCCCTTCTAGCGGGCTCGAGCGTCCTCTCCGACACCGCGACCAACTACGTCCTGCGCCCCGTCCTCCCCGACGACACCCCGAACGTCGGCCCTCTCATCGCCTATGGCACCGAGCTTCAGAACAAGCGCCGCGGCAACGATGTCCTCGCCAAGTTCGAGGGCACCGACGCCCCGAAGGAGGCCATCGACATGCTCATCGAGGCCGCTAACAACGCCGACTACCTCCTGAAGTCCCAGCTTCACGCCCTCGCGCTCATCACAAGCGTCCACCCCCTTCCTGGCATCCCCCAAACCGCGGTCATCGCCCCGCTTCTGCCCGCCCTGACCGAGGAGGAATATAGCGCCAGTGAGCAGACGCGCGCGATGCGCGCCGCAGACCTCCTCCTTAGCCGCACCTATGGCGACGCCAAGGGGCTCGTCAGCGCCGACGTCAATGCCGCCGTCGGCATCATCCAATCGAGCCAAGGCCAAAAGGCCGGCGATGCAAGCGGGCGCCTCGCCTCGCTTCGCGCCTGGCTTTGGGGCACCGCGATTTCCATCATGGTCCTCCTCGTTTTCATCTTCTTCCTGCTTTATAAGGAACTCTTCCTCCCCGTCTTGCATAGCAGCAAGCTCATTGAGTCTGACGATCGTCTCGCCGAGGGGAAAGGGTTCCGCGAGATGCGGCTGCTCTCTTCCTCCTATAACGGCCTGAAGGCTCGCCGCGACGCCTTGGACGAGGCGCTTCGCATCGCCGCCGAGCGCGACGTCCTCACCTGCCTTGCCAACCGCTTCGCCTTCGACCACTACCTCGCCAAGCTCTCCGCCACCCCTTTGGACATGGATCAGTCGGTGACGATCTGCATCTTCGACGTCAACTATCTCAAGGAGACCAATGACTCCATGGGCCACGCCGCTGGGGATGGGTTGCTCAAGGAAGCCGCCTATTGCCTCGAGCGCTGCTTCAAAGGCGGCAAATGCTTCCGCATTGGCGGGGACGAGTTCGCCTGCGTCCTCCTAGGCGTGACCGAGGAGGAAGTCCATAAGATGATGGACACCTTCCAAACCATGCAGGAAGAAAAGCACATCTCCGTCTCCTATGGCTACGCCGTCGCCCCCTCCCTCCGCGGCACCGACCTCGAGGCCCTCATGCGCGTCGCCGACGACGCGATGTACGCCTGTAAGGACGAGATGCACCGCACGGGAAAATACCGTCCCAAGATGTAAGCGAACAAGTGAAATACGGGCGTTTCCCTCCTCATAGAGGCAGCAACGCCTCTTTTTTCGCCTTTTTATGCATATATAGGCGCGTAGCACTTGAAAAAGTACCCCTTTTTTCGGTACATTATAGAAGCAACTCGGCCTGAAAAAAGCCGATTCACAATAGGGAGGCAGCCATTTTATGGGCATTGCTCGTTACGCATTCAAAGGCAAGCGACGTTTTAATATACGCACGTTCGACACCGGCGACACCGGCGAATTCACCAACCGTGAGGAAGCGGTCAACGAATTCGTCGAGAACCTGCTCGTGATCAACAAGAAGCAGCAAAAGCTCTATTCCGAGCGCAAGGAAGGCGTCATCTTCGTCTTCCAGGCGATGGACGCGGCGGGGAAAGACGGCGTCATCCGCACGGTCTTCTCCACCCTCTCCCCACACGGGGTCAAGGAATATTGCTTCAAGGTTCCTTCCGCCGAGGAGAAATCGCACGACTTCCTCTGGCGCTTCTGGAGCGCCCTTCCACCCCGCGGCTTCATCTCCATCTTCAACCGCAGCTACTACGAGGACGTCCTCGTCGGCAAGGTCCACGCCTTCTATAAGCACGACATCGTCCCCGACCGCATGAAGGAAGCCGACATCATCGCCGAACGCTACCGCCAGATCAACGACTTCGAGAAATACCTATATGAAACGGGCACGCGCGTGGTGAAGATCTTCCTCAACGTCAGCAAGGACGAGCAAGCCCGCCGCTTCATCTCCCGCATCGATACCCAGCGCAAGAACTGGAAAGTGTCCTCGGGCGACCTCAAGGAGCGCGAATACTGGGACGATTACATGGAAGCCTTCGAGACGATGGTCAACGAAACCTCCACCAAGAACAGCCCCTGGTACGTCGTCCCCGCCGACCATAAGTGGTTCGCGCGCCTGCTCGTCTCCCGCATCGTCAAGAAGACCTTGGAGGAGATCGACCCACAATACCCGCCGCTAGACGAAGCGACCGCGACCATGCTGCAGGAATACCGCAAGACCTTGATCGAAAGCCTTGGCGGCGAGGACTACTATAAGGAACAGGAGAAACAACCCAAGGAATTCTCCGACCCGAGCCTCATCCCGGCCGAGATGCTCCAGCAAGAAGCCCTGCAGAAGCAGCAAGAAAGCGAGGAACGTCTCAAGCAAAACGGCTTCAAGGCCGTCCGCAAGCTCCTCGCGACCAATTACATGATCCGCTCCCTCAACGACATCGTCGAAGCCGTCGCGCAGCAAGGCGACGAAGATCGCCTCGAGCCCTCTTCAGAGGAAGGGGCGAACGAAGAGGAGAATACGCGCGATGCCGCCGAGATCCGCGAGCATATCAAGGAGATCGTCGAGGCCAACCAGGAGGATGACGACAATGCCTAAGAACAAAAGCAAATCCGCGATGAAGAAATATGTGAAGGTCCTCGATAAGTTCGGGTTCCTTCCCCCGTTTGAGTTCACCAAGAAAGAAAAGAAGATCGTCAAATATCTCGCCGACCATGGCGCGACCGCGCCGCAGGACTTGGACGACGTCTTGGACTTCAAGCCCGGCAAGGCCGAGAAACTCGTCGAGCGCCTCATCCAAAAAGGCGCCCTCGAAACCGACCCTAGCGGCATGGTCTCCCTCACCCTGACGGCCACCAACTACCTCCACTCCAAGAAGACCATCAAGAAATCGGCGAAGAAGTTCTGCAAATTCGTCGAGGCCATGAACGAGAAGGAGCTCGATGAATTCATGAGCCTCGTCTCCTCCTTCAAGGTGGCGCCGGAATTCCCGCCCATCGAGGATGCCTTCGTCTCCTATAGCGAAGAGCCAAAGGAAGAGGAAAAGCCTATTGCCCCTGAGGAAGAGCCAAAAGCCGAAGAAGCTCCCGCCGAGGAGCCCGCCAAGCCCAAAGCCC
>JAFSVB010000232.1 GCA_017450325.1 Bacilli bacterium
CATGCAGGACGTCTTCGGGGTCTTCATAAAGAAGCGCGATGTCAAAAGTACGGTTCGTGAAATCGGCGGTGTGATCGAATTCCATGCCGAGGAATTGCGGCTCGACGGGCAACTCACCTTCAAGGACGAAGGACTCGCCCGCATGGGCGATTTCCTGGTCCCCGTTGAAGTAACGTATTTCATAGGTGTACGTCATCTGGGGCTGCAACTGACCTTCCACGAAGGAGACCGTCTGGGCTTCGAGCGTCTTGTTTAACGAGAAAGACGCCTCTGTGCCTTCGACGGGCTTTAGGTGGAGCGAGAAATCATGCAGCGCATTCTCCGGGTCTTCATAACGCAGCGTGACGACGAACGTATTGCTCTTGAAATCAGCGGTGTGGTCAAACTCCATGCCAAAGAACTGCGCTTGCGGCATCGATTCGCCTTGCAGGACGAATTCCTTGCCCGCATGGGTGATTTCCTGGTCCCCGTTGAAGTAGCGTATTTCATAGGTGTACGTCATCCAGGGCTGCAACTGACCTTCCGCGAAGGAGACCGTCTGGGCTTCGAGCGTCTTGTTCAACGAGAAAGACGCCTCTGTGCCTTCGACGGGCTTTAGGTGGAGCGAGAAATCATGCAGCGCATTCTCCGGGTCCTCGTATCGAAGCGTGACGACGAACGTATGGTGCTCGAAGTCCGCACTTTCGTCGAAATCCATGCCGAAGAACTGCGGCTCGACGGGCGGTTCGACGTAGTTGTCCTCAAAGGTGAAGGATTCATTGTAGATCGTTTTGCCGCCCAGGCGTTGCTGGGAAACGGTAACGGTGTAAACCTGCGATGGCTCAAGGCCCTCGAAAACGCCCTCGTTCTCGCCGGCGACAAGTTCGCGGCTACTGGAATAGGACTTGTTCTCCACCTTGATGGAAAAAGGGTCTTCGTCTTCTTGGAAATCGCGTAAGCTCAGGACATAGGAAAGCTGATTCTCCACCATGGAAAAGCGGCGGAACAAGACGGATGCATGGGAATCGGTGACCGTCTTAATGCCCACGAGCGTGGAAACCGCGACGACGGAGACCGTCGTGGCCGCGACGGCGACGGCATGGCCGACGCTTGCGCCACTGGTGGCGCCATGAGTGATTTTGGTGATATTGCTCCCGCTCCACGTCTTGCGGGAACCGCGCGAACCGCTTGAAGATGTTAGATCGTCGTTATTCGTCTTCGTGGAATTGGCCGCGGTCTTTCGCGGGTTTGGGTTATCTTCATAAGACGAAAACTCGGTCCGCTGCACCGGGGCGAACTCGCGAATGGGAATAGAGCCGTTCTCTATGGGTAGATGGTTGCCGAATTCGTCTCTTTCCATAGCAACAATATTATTTCTTTGAATTTATATTCAAGAAAGATATTTTTGCACATTTTTCCTCAAATTCGCCGCAAACTCCCATTGTTTTTGAATTCTCCTTCCGATTGCGCGCGTTAAAAATGTGGGAACGTCATCGATGCCTTGACGTTTTCCTTCCATTTTCCATGTCGATAAGCGCACAGGTTTCGCGTTTAACTAAACCCTTCCAAAGAACTTTTGCTATCATATTTCTAACACCGCCCACCTAGTGGGCAACGACGACCGGAGGCCTTCCTATGCCCGACATTTTACGCGAAACACCCATCGGTACTTTCCGAGGGAACAATCGGGAGCATTGCCTTGAATTCTTAGGTATCCCTTACGCTCATGCGGGGAGATTCGAATACGCCACTTTGCAGGAAACCTACGAAAGCCCTTTTGACGCGACCAGTCGCGGCCCTGCTTGCATGCAGAAGAGGGCATGGCCCGAATTCGAGCATCTAGAAATCCCAGAACGCGCCTTCTACCACCGCGAATTCCGTGAGGGAACCACGTTTCAATACGAGGAAGACGCCCTCCTTCTGAACATCTTCACGCCCAAGGAACCCGGGACTTATCCCGTCATCGTCTACTTTCATGGCGGCGGCTTTGACTCCGGCTCCATTAACGAGCGCGTCTTTGATGGGGAGGGACTAGCGAAACGGGGGAACGTCGTCGTCTTCGCCTCGTACCGCGTTGGAGTATTCGGTTATTTCACTCATGAGGACATCGCCAAAAAAGAAGGGCACGATGGTAACTTTGGCCTCGACGATATGGGTCAGGCATTACGCTGGGTGCGCAGCCACATCGACGCTTTTGGAGGCGACAAAGAAAACGTCACCTTGATGGGCCAATCCGCCGGAGCCATGTCCATCCAGTATCTTCTTTGCAGCAAGAAAGCCGATGGGCTCTTCGACAAAGCCATCATGATGTCGGGCGCTGGGCTTTTCCCCAAGTTCTCGTTGCCTCGCCCCGCCGAAAACACGCGAGCGTATTGGAGGGAAGTCATCGCCCTCGCCGAATGCAAATCCTTAGAAGAGTTTAAGGCGCTCCCCCCGAAAGAAGTCCTGGCCGCAGTGGAAAAGCAAAAAGCACTGCGCAAGGACAATACCTATAACACCATGCCCGTCATCGACGGATATTGGATCGCCGATGGCATCGACCGCCTCATCAAGTCCCCGAGGGAAGTCCCGCTCATCATCGGGTTCACGAACAACGATATGTTCACCTTCATCATCGCCCATATCGCGAAGAAGTACGCGAAGAAACATCGCGCATATCTTTATTACTTCGACATCGATGCCAAGGGCGACGAGAACCAGGCGTTCCATTCGTGCGATCTCCGTTATGCCTTCGGAACCTTATCGGGCTCTTGGAGGCCATATGACGAAAGCGACCGAAAAGCCTCCGAAACGATGATGGACTATATCTCCGCTTTCGCTCATACGGGCGATCCTAACCACGAAGGCGCGCAGCGCTGGGAACTCTATCATGGCAAGCCTCTTCGCTTCAGCGATGGCAAAATCGCGATGGAACCCGCAAAGCGGATGAAACTGCTGCGCAATACGCTTAAAGGAGACCCAAAATGAAGTGGTCCCACGACTTTGAATACGAAACATTTCAGAAGACGTACCGCGTCTATAAATGCGGTGATATCCGCATCCGCGTGGATTTCTTTGAGCACATGCTCCGCGTCGCCATCTACAAAAAAGGCCAGCGCAGCGTCCCGACCTATTCCGTCTGCCCAGGCGAATGCAAAATGCCCCGCCATGGCCGAAGTCGGCTTTCCACCGAGGGGCTCACCCCCCTTCCGCAAGAAGCAGAGATCCGCATCGACGACGTCGACATCGACATTGGCTTCACCAAGGAATTCCGCATTCGTTATCGCAAAGGCGACAAGGAACTCTTCTCCGACCGCGCGATTCTCGCCTATAACTTCGAAGGGGAGCTCGGCGATGGCAGTTACCATTACATCACCCGTGAGGACGGCGAGCATGTCTATGGCCTAGGCGATAAGACGGGAAGCGTCAACCATGTGGGGAAGCGGCTGCGCATGGAGACCTTTGACACCATGGGGTTCGACGCGAACGCCTCCGACCCTCTATATAAGCAAGTCCCCTTCTTCATCTGCAAGAACTCCGTCGGCGCCTATGGCATCTATTACGATACCTACTCGACGGGGGAATTTGACCTAGGGGCAGAGCACAACAACTACTATCCAAAATACAAATACGCCCACTTTGAAGAGGATGCGTTAGTCTATTACGTCATCTTCGGAAGCGTGTCCGAGATTCTCCACCGCTTCCTCTACCTCACGGGTAAGGCCGCCTTGATGCCGAAATGGGCATTCCGCTACTGCGGTTCCACGATGGCCTATGCCGATGCGCCCGATTCGGAACGCCAGCTTCGCGGATTCCTTGAAAATGTCCGCAAAAACGGCCTCGATTGTGGAGGGTTCTATCTTTCTAGCGGCTATACTTCCATCGGGAACCGCCGCTATGTCTTCACCTGGAACGAAGACAAAATCCCCGATCCCAATGCCTTGGCTATGGACTTCGAGAAGGAGGGTATCCACTTCCTGCCAAACGTAAAGCCCGTTCTTTTGAGCGATCACCCGTTCTGGCAGGAGCTCAAAGATCCAAACCTCTTCTTGCATTACACGGATGGCTCGATCGCCTTTTTCCCGTTTTGGGACGCTTCCGCGGCCTATTTCGATTTCACCAATGACGAAACCTATGAACTCTGGATGAAGCTCATCCGCACGCGGCTCATCGAGAAAGGCTATGCCTCTATTTGGAACGACAACAACGAATATGACGTCCACGACAGAGACGTGCAAGCCTGTGGCTTTGGCCATCCGCTTCCCGCACGGCTAATCCGTCCGCTCTTCCCCTTCTTGATGGCGATGGCTTCCAAAGAGGCGGGCGATCAAAACCAGCGCATCATGAACGTCTCCCGCAGCGGAATCGCCGGCCTCGAGCGCGTCGCCTCGACATGGACGGGCGATAACCGTACCTCCTTCGAGGACTTCCGAGGCAACCATAAAATGGCGATGAGCATGGCCTTATCGGGATTCCGTTTCTTCGGTCAGGATATCGGAGGGTTTGCCGGGCCAAAACCTAGCCCCGAGCTTTTCTTGCGCTGGATTCAATACGGGCTATTCACGCCGCGGTTCACCCTGCATTCGTGGAATCAGGACGGCTCCTCGACGATGCCATGGCTCTATCCAGAGCTTCTGCCCGAAGTTCAAGCCCTTTTCCAAATGCGGGCGAAGTTCATCCCCTACATCTTCTCGGAGGCGAACCGCGTCATAGAAGAGTATCGGCCCCTCATATATCCCGTCTTCTTGGAATACCCCGAATACGATGAAGAGAGCGATTGTTTCTTCTTCGGCCAATCCATCCTCGCCTGTCCCGTCTTCGATGAAGGCATAGAGGAGCTAGAGGTGAATCTCCCAGACAACCAGGAGGGCTGGTACCTCGGCGATGCATTGTGCCGCGGTACTATGCGCGTCAAGGCGCCGCTTCATGGTCTACCGCCCTATTTCGTCCGCGCAGGCTCCATCGTCCCAATGGAAGAAGATGGCATCGCGTTCCACGTCTATCCCATCGCAAGCGGGGAATTTGAATTCCGCTACTATGACGATGAAACCATCGCGAACACGTTCCGGAAAATATCGGTAATTTGCAAGGAAAACGAAGTGGTTATCCGTGGCGTGCGTAGAAAGGAGCAAGTAATGCTCCATGACGCGGCCAAGCGTCCTCTTATCGTGGAAGGATGATGAACGGGAAACTGGAATTCATCGCAGTTCGAACATCGGATGAGGACCTCATCCGCCGTCTTTCCGCATTCGCGTCTTCCATCATTCGCGCCTACTACGACCCCATCATCGGAAAGAAGCAGAACGACTACCATCTCGAGAAGTTCCAAAGCGTGCGCGGCATCTTAGAACAGTTAAGCAACGGCTACTCCTATTACATCGTTGCCAAAGATGGAATCTGGCGGGGGTTCTTCGCCTTTTACCCTCGAGGCGATGCGCTATATCTAAGCAAGTTCTACATGCGGGAAGAAGACCGCGGTAAAGGATTTGGGAAAGAGACGCTGCAATTCATCGTCGGCAAGGCCAAGCATGCTGGGCTCAACGCCATCGAATTAAACGTCAACCGCTTTAACCCGACCGTGAAAATATACGAACATTGGGGCTTTTTGCTTACCCACTCCGAGCAGATTGATATCGGATGTGGTTTTATCATGGACGATTACGTCTACCGTCTCGACATTTAGCGTGCATGCGTGTTTAATCTTAGAGAATTCGAGCTATGAACGCGCTGCTATTGAAGAAAAGAATCAGTCTCATCGTCTATGCCATCGCCATCCTTTTCCTATTAATCCATGTGGCGATGTTCATCCTATTCCTCGTGAACAACGTAACCCCAATGGTTTACGTCAACATCTTCAGCATGCTTTTTTACCTTGGGTCGATTATCCTAATCGCCAAGTCGAAACTCGCGGCCTTTGGAGTCGCTTCCTATATCGAGATCAACATCCATATGGCTTTGGCGATTATCTTTTCAGGATGGGACGCCGGGTTTCAGATTACCTTGATCGGCATCGTGATCCTGCTCTTCCTTTCCGAGTACTTCGCCCGTTCGTTGGAGAAGAAAATCATCCCGACCATCTACTTGGCCCCGATAGCCGCCGTGGCCTATCTTTCCAGCTATATCGTCACGATTTTCTATGATGCTCCCTACAAACTGCCGCAAGGGGTCAACATCGCCCTGCAAATCGGCTGGGCGGTCATCGTCTTCGTCATCATGTCCGCGGCCCTTCTGTTCTTCGTTTCCGTGGCCACCCGCTCCGAAAAAGAGCTCACCGAGGAAGTCACTCATGACAAGCTAACCGGATTGCCGAACCGTTATTACATGGCCTCTTTCTTCCAGAAAATCCAAGAAGACACCTCTTCCCGCAAACACTGGATCGCCATCGCGGACATCGACGATTTCAAGACCATCAATGATACCCGCGGCCATAACTGTGGCGACTATGTCCTGCAAACGATCGCCTCCTTGATGACCTCCATATCCCCAAATATTGAAGTATGCCGCTGGGGCGGCGAGGAGTTCCTGCTCGTCGGCGACGACCGCACCTCTCCTAGCGACGCTTTGGAGGAGCTTCGTAAATCCATCGAGTCCTATCCGTTCAACTACGAAGGAGAGGCAATGAGCCTGACCACGACCATCGGTTTCGCTTGGAAAAAAGAAGAGCAGAGCATCGACGAATGGATCAACGAGGCGGACAAGCGCCTCTACTATGGCAAGGAATCTGGCAAAAACCGCGTCTGCCAATAGTCTTTTGAGAAATAAGCGGAGCTGTAACCGGTTTCCGCCTTTTCTTTTCTGCGCGCACCACGCACAATAAACGGCATGATCATCCAAGACCGCGATATCCGCCTTGCCATCTTCGACCTCGACGGCACGTTGATTGATTCCACAACCCTATGGGACGAGATCGACGTGAGGTTTTTCGCTAAGCGCGGGATGGAAGTTCCACCAAACTACGGAAAGCGCATCGCCCACATGGGCCTAAAGAATGGCGCCGTTTGGACGAAGCAGACCTTCCTGCCCAATGAATCCGCAGATGATATCCTCCAAGAATGGAAGGATGCCTGCCGCCACGCCTACGAAGAAGAATTGCCTTTGAAGCTAGGCGCCATCAACGCTTTACAAGCCTTAAAAGACCGCGGCGTTTCCCTCGCCGTTGCGACGGCAAACGCGCGTGAATTCTATGAGCCATGTTTAAAAAGACTGGGGATTTACGATTATTTTGAGCATATTTTGGATGTGAATGCCGTCGACTCTGGCAAGGATTCCAGCAAGATATACGATCTCTTGTCCGGGCGTTTTGGATTAAGCGCGGAAAATGTCCTCGTCCTTGAGGATACCTTCGGCCCAATGGCCACCGCGTTATCCGCGGGCTATCTTGTTGCAGGCGTCTATGACGATAAGTCCTCCTTTCATCCAGAGGACTATGCGGGCAAATGTTCTTTCTTCGTCCCTTCTTGGGAGGACTTCATCGCAAAACTTGGTTAGAGCAGCTACCCCTCGACCACGAGCGCGCCGTTTAGCATGTAAAGGTAGGTGCCCGAACTAAACTCGGCCGTATTGCTGTTGTAATCGCCATTATAAGTGAAAGGAGCGCCATAGAAGAGCAAGACGTCGCCGACCTTCAAATCGGCGGTAGAAGAGAAAACAAGATTGCGGTCCGCGGTCTTTTTCAATCGATAAATCAAGATTGAGGATCCGCCTTCATCGCCCACGTAAAGGGAGTTAAGGTCCCCATAGCCGTCCACTTTCGTCGCGGCTTGGGTGAGGGTGCCCTGAAAGAAGTAAGGCGAGGAGCCCGCGTTTGAGGCGCTGCTACCAACATGATTCGCGGCAAGCGACAAGGCCTCTGCGATCGTTTTCGGGTCTTCGATAGTCCCTGCATGGCTTTCTATTGAAGGCGGGGTCTCTGGATTTAGAGGCCGTCCAAATCCACCGCTTTCCGCATAGTCCGAAAGGAGGTCACGGGCATAACGGCCGCCGTAAGCTAGATGGTCTAAAACCGTGAGGTGGTTGGGGGCGTAGTCGCTGTTATAGGTATCCGTGACGAGGTAGATGAGCTCATTACTTCCCATTTCGCCCTTGGAAAGGCGATCTCGAATCTGCTTTCCTTCTTCGGACCAAGAGCAGAAATAATTCGTATTCTCCCCATTGTAATAAGACGTATTTACAAAGTATTCCGCGGTCGTCGAGCACAGGACCACGTCGTTATCGAAGGGGAAGAGCTCGGCGAGTTTGCTATAGGACACCACGCCAGCAGGCAAGCCGCGGCCTCTGCACGATAGATAGCCCCCGCCTAAGGCAACGGTGTAATCCTTCCCCCACTTCTCCTTGGCCGCTTCGAGATAGAGGTCCGCGATCAGGTTGCGCAGCGCATTCGCGTCGCGGTAGACATCGTTGTAGCCGACATCCTTATAGACGTGTTCGTACATAGGGGCGTACTTCTCGAACAAGGCCGAGGTTTCCGAGTCTGGAGTGAGGCTTGAGTAAGAGGAATAGGCGGATGTATCGAAATACTTTGGCGTAATGTCGAACGACTTGTACTTCATGTTTAAGTCGACGGAGAGTTGATAGAAGCCGACATTGTTCGCGGCGCTTTGAATGTGATAGATTCCCGCGTCGTCGGTATAGCAATAAGGGCTATGGGTATGCCCTTCGAGGACGAGGTCGACATAGCGCTCTGAACTGAGCGTGATGTCGTAGTTCTCGTCTTCGTCATCGCGGGCGGAGCCATGGATGGAATAGATCACGAAGTCGCACTGTTCTTCTTCGCGCAGTCTTTTGGATTCCGCCTTAACCAGATTGGAGAGCTCGGAATCCGTCGCGAAATAAATTCCTTCCACCATGGAGGACGAGATGGAGCTAAGGCAATTGCCGATCGCGCCGATGACGCCGATTTTTGCTTCGCCGCGCATAAACGTCGCCGAAGGCTGCAGGTAATCCACCCGCTCATGATTGGATTCGTGCAGAACATTAATGCCGAGAATTGGGAATTCCGCGATTTCGATGTTTTCTTTAATCGCCTCTTGCCCCCAATCGAATTCATGGTTCCCAACGGTCATGGACACAAATCCGAGCTGGTTCATCCAATCCGTCATGAGGAGCCCATGCGTATAGTTGCTCTCGACCGAGCCTTGCCACATGTCGCCCTGCGAGATGATGACGGATTCCTTATCCTTGGTCAGGCCTTTTAAAAGCGTGGTCACTTTCGCGATTCCAATCCCCTTCCCTGGGGTATCCGACGCGTTGCCATGCGTGTCATTGAAAGCGAAGATATCAAAGTCGACATGGTCGCTATCCGAATCTTCATACACCTCTATGGCGCAAGTCGCGGATAAGCCTTCCGCTGAAACCGTGATGGTCGCTTTCCCATTGCTTTTGCCTTCTACTAAGCCCAAAGAAGAAACGCTCGCGACGGAACTATTGGACGAAGACCAAGAAAGGCTCGCGTCACTACCTTGCAAAGTGGCGACGAGCTGCAGCGTCTGTCCTATGGCAATAGACGCATTAGAATGGCTTAACGTCAAAGACCGCTCGATTGAAGAAACGCTCGTTACGCTAGAGGAGGGCTGCTCGGACGATGCTAGCGAAGGATCTTCCACGGACATAGAAGAAGAAACCGCAGGGGAAAATCCTGAAGAAGATGGCGCAGGGGAAATGGTAATCGAGCACCCCATCAAAGTGAGGGAGGATAGGATTGTCGTAACGAGAAGACGGCGCTTATTCATGGAAAAAACCTCACGCATAGTTTATGCACCTGTGTGCGCGAATGCAAAACAGTCGCATGAAAAAGAGCAAAAGAAGCAGGTTTTACGGGAAAAACGTCTATCTAGATGTCTTTATGGCATGGTGAACGCCTTCGACGACACCGAGGACTTCCGTGGATTTTGAGGCGATGCGCATCGCTTCTTCTAGCGCCGAGGCAAACGGCAATCCCCGAACTTCGTAATAATAGCAAAAAGCACCGTGCAGAACGTCACCAGCGCCAAGAGTGTCCACGGCGTTAACCTGCGGAGGCGTCAACGTGCCTCCTTCTTCTACGTCGCGATAGATAATCGGGCCCTTCCCATGCGTAACGGCGACGCGGTCAATGGAAAAAAACTTTTTCAAAGCCATGCCATCCTTCCCGTTCTTTTGAAACTCTTCGGAACAGATGAGGATGGGGTTATGGCGAAGCACTTCGTCATAAGTTTGTTGATAGCCGCCGCCATCGAAAATCAAATCCTTGGAGGATGCCTTAATCGTTTTTAAAAGCAGGCCGTCGATTTCGTGGGAGTGACCGTCATACAAAACGAAATCCGCTTCCTGAATCGCATTCTCGGCCATCGGGATATCCTTGAGCTGAACCGCCTTGTTTTGCCCGGAAAAAATGG
>JAFSVB010000031.1 GCA_017450325.1 Bacilli bacterium
GTTTGCAATCGGGGCGACGACAACGTCCACGTCAAGGAGTGCGTCGCGAGCAAAGTTTCGAGTTTGGAAGATGATGTTGAACCATCTCTCGCCGATGTCTAGACGCTCTGACTTTAGACCATCGTCACGAAACTCATAGACGTTGATGTGCCAGCCTTCTTTTGCCCAAAGCAGCGAGAACTCCTCGTCAGGAGATAGATAAAAGCCTTGGCCGATATCGGCGTTCTTACGACCACGGAAGGGATTCGGCTCGGGCACGCGCTCCGCGCTAGCGTGATAGAGAATCATGGATGTGTTTACTATATCGGTCGTGTCGGAAAACGGAAGATGCTTTTCAGGCGTCCCAAATGTCGAACCCCTCTTAAACCGTCTCGCCTTCGTTGCGGTTGATATATCGATAATAGGAGTTCACGAGGCTGCGGTAGCCAAACAAATGGAGGTCCTTCATCGTTAGGCCGAACTTCTCTTTTCCCTTCTTTCCCGTCACGACGATGCGCATCATGTCTAAGATGAGGTCGTCAATCGCTTTAAGAGATTTGGCGGTGGTGATGACCTTGAAATGACCGACGATATCGAACTTGCGAATCAAAGCGTTGGTATATCGAACCAAAGAGGGAAGACGCAAAGTCGAGGGGATGCCCTTTTTGGAATAATAACGGAGGAGGCTCTTCCTCTGCTGGTAAATCCCTTGTTTTGCTTTCTGCAGGAATGTGGGACTTAGATCGATCCCCCCGTTTTCAATTTGGAAGCCGAGGAACGAAAAGGGCTCTCCTGGCGCCAAAATGAATGTCTTAGAGGAACTTAACGACAGATGGCGCTCCTCCATTTTCGCCTCAACGAGATGGAGCAGTTCCTCTGCTTTTTCCTTGGATTCTGCACCGATAAGAATGTCGTCCCCACAACGCACATAAAAGTGGCACGCGGATTCTATGACGTTATCGAAGTCATTTAGATAGACGTTCTCTAAGACGCCGGCTAGAGGCATGCCCGTCCATTGGGCGGGGCCATCATGATAAATGGTCTCATCTCCCTCTTTTCGGTAGTCTTTAGCCTCTACGTAATGGCAAAGGAAATCGCAGAGCGCCCTATCGAAACCATATGTTGTCTGGATGGCTTTGAGCATGAACTCTTCCTCCATGGAGGGATCGAAGGCGTGGATGTCGGTCCTCAGAATATGGTAGGAGGTAAAAGAAGGGTCGTTTCTTATGCGAAGGAACACGTCTTTGATTCCTCTCCCTTTGACGTGAAGATAGGCGTTCTTAGAAAGCAAATCGTCATAGCGATGCAGGGCAAAGTTTATGAGCCCTAGGTTTAATTGTTCGAAGGTAGAAAGGGAGTAAACAACGCGTTCTTTTTTCAGGTTCTTTGCGACCTTCCGCGTCGGAATCAATTCAAAATAAGGGGATTTTAAAAGGTTTTCTACATTTTTTGCGCAGTTTTTCGAAAGCAAATAGCGAAGCGCGATAAGATCCGCCTCACCTTTTAGCTTTTGGTTGTGGTGCAGGTTCAGATAATAATCGCGTCTTGTGGCGAACTCGATGGCGGATGATAGGAAGTCGCCGTCTTCGCGCGGAAAGAACTGGCTTAACGCGTCTTCGATATCCACCTTGGGAAGCTCCAGGAAGCTGGCTAAGAACTCCGCAATGCTTTCCACGAGAACCTCGCGAATCTCAACCATCATCTCGAGGTTTTTGCCTACGGCGTAATCCGTGAGGTTCATCGAGCCGAGGTATAGGTCATAAACGTTTCCCTTGCGCATCAAGAAAAGCTTCGCGTGGATGAACCTCTCTACATCCAAAAACAAATAACGCTCTTCCAAAAACCCGTCATGGAGTAACGCCTCCGTAACCTCCGGCGTCGTCATGATGATGGGGTGGGCGTTTTCCGGAAGGCGCTGCTTGATGTTTAGCAGCACGTCCGGCGTTATGAAGGGCGATATGAGCAAGGCTTCGTCATAATCTTCCTTGAATATGGGTAGTTGAGCGCAGGTAGGGCCATGGAATGTGACGGAAGCGGCGGTGGCCGCTAGGCGCTGAAGATAACCTTTGTCTCCCTGCAGCGGGCGAAAACGGACGAAGGGTAGATCCTCCAACGCTTTGTTAAGGAGCGCTCTTTTTCTTTCTGCGTCCACATATGGAAGTAGCTCCTCAAGGAGACGAATGAGGCTATCGTTGTCGTCCTGCCTTTGACTAGATGTCTCTCCTATGAAAACCAGGTCGGCCTCGACGTTGTCGTAAGCGGATATGTTTCGGCTCCCCACCACGAGCCGATACGAATCATCCTCATAACGAGAAAGAGATATTTTTGCGTGAAGAAAGCGCGCACGGGTCTCCTCTTTTTCTTTTGGGAAAACCACTTTGATAACCGTAGAATCGAGGACGGCTGTATCGTTATGGTATTCTCCATCGCCCCGAAACACGACGACTTTATCAAGGTCTTCTTTAGGCGTTTCCCTAAGAAAAAGACCCATATCGAAATCGAATGTGGTCTGGATGCGGTAACGGAGGGTTGGCGGGAGGATAGGTGACTTCATGGTGCCGATACAAAAATTATAGGTTCTTTTAGCGCATCATCATAGGATGATAGACGACTATTGAATGGGTGGAGTCGGCGGAGGCTCTTTCGCGCTTTGGCAGCCGATGTTCGTTTACTTTGAGGCCATAAACCGATAGAGTATATCCGAGGCAAGGAATGCAGCGTTCGCTGCTAGCCTGCAAACGTTCGCCGAGTTTGTCTTTGCGGGATATCCCGAGCAAGGCAGGCTGCTGCAAACTGGGCGGAACATTCCTCATTACCGTTTCCTTCCCCTCGCGTATCCACAGGAGAAAACGTATGGCAAAATTACAACTCAAGGACCTCACCCCCGAATTGCTCGCAGAAGTGTGTGGCTGCAACAACGTTGACGAAGCCGTCAAATTCTTTGCCGATAAGGGCTTTGAGGTTAGCCCCAAAGTCGCCGAGCGCATATTGGAAGAATGCCAAAAGGAACACGCCGAGCTTACGGATGAAGAGCTCGCCTCGGTCGCTGGCGGCAATTGCGGCGGCGGCAATTCCAGCAAAGGCACCAGATCCTAATAATCGATCCTAAGTCGCTTATGCCCGGTCTTATCCCTTAATTGGCGATTTGGCTTACTTTCACTATCTATGGAAATCATCGAAGGCAAATACTGCAAGGCCTTTAATTTTGCTCCAGACCTTTCCAATCGCGCCCGAAGCGATTTGTTTTCCATATGCGCATCAAGCGCGGTGCAGGGCAGGAGGATCGCCATTATGCCCGATGGCCACCCAAACGGGAACGGCACGATCACGGGTTTCACCATGACTTCCGGTGACGAAGTTATCGTGGGCCTTGAAGATGACTCGGGGTGCGGCGTTCGTTATACAAAACTGAATGCCCATAGAGACGAGGTGGATTTTTCCTTGCTCGACAAGGCTTGCCACCTGATTCCGGCTGGCAAGTGGGGGCGCTACCTAGAGCCTGCATATGATTTTGATTTCAGCCAGCTAAAGTGTTATCAATCCCTACGCTCTTACTATGCGTGGCCAGCTTATTTGGGAAGCCTAGGCGGAGGCAATCATTTCATTGAACTAGACGAAGACGAAGATGGGTCTTTGTACCTCCTCGTCCACAATGGATTAGGCGTATATTCTGGGAAAGCCGTGGACTTTTACATGCAAAAAGCGTTAGAGAAATCCGGAATTTGCAAAGAAAACGCAAAATTAGAGGACACAATACTGCGTGGGGACGATAAGGAAGACTTCCTTTTCGATATGCGCGTTTTCGAGGAGCTTTGCAAAAAGAACCGCGCATATATTACAAGCATTATTCTCGATCAAATGGGCTGGAAAGAAGTTGGGGGAGCGGATGTTTGCCATCATTTTACGAGCGAACACGACGGCATTATCCGCCATGGAGCCATCTCCGCGCAGAAAGGCGATCCGGTCATCATCCCCATCAACGCCCGCGAAGGTTGCTTGCTTGGCGTTGGGAAGGGAAATCCGGACTGGAATTACAGCGCCCCTCATGGCGGTGGCCGCCTATATAGCCGCAAGCAAGCCAGAGACACCTTCTCCATGGAGCAATACAAAGCTCAGATGGCGCATGTGCGTTCCTCGACTATATTCGAGGAGAATGTCGACGAGATTCCATCCGCTTATCGAAACCTCGACGACATTATGAAACTCGTCAGCGATACCATGGAAATCCGACACGTCTTACGCCCGCTATATAATTACAAAGGCAAGTAAAGCGTTTATGAATGAGACGAAGGAAAAGCAAATCGCAGGTTGGACGTTTGAAGATTATCTTTCACTCGATCAACGTCTTCATCCTCTTCTAGGAGAATGCGAAAAA
>JAFSVB010000032.1 GCA_017450325.1 Bacilli bacterium
GAGGCATGGGTCAAAATGACGCCGACGGGCATGGTCTTTGTCAAAGTCGCTTTCTTCACGTTGAAGTCAAAGGGATTTCCGTCGTAATAGAAGCCCGCCGCGATGGATTTCGCGCTATCGATTGGCGAGCCACCGCCGATGGCGAGAATTAGGTCAACGCCTTCTTTCCGTGCCAAGGCGACGCCTTCGATGACTTTGGAAACCAGAGGGTTTGGGCGAATGCCGCCGAAGCGAACTGAGGCGATGCCGCAAGCGCGAAGGGCTTCCTCCGCCATTGGGAGCAAGTCGGCTTCGATGCGCTTCGAGCCATAGACGATTAGGACTTTATGAAGCCCATAGGAGGCAACGATCTCGCCGATTTTTCGTTCCTTGCCGCGTCCGAAAAAGATCTTAGTAGGCGAAATAAAATCGAAATCAATCATCGTAATTCCTCCTTTTTGCTTAGGCTAATCAATGACGGAAGCAGGACTTCAATCAAGTTGTTGATGAACTTATTCATACGGTTCACGAAGCGTTCTGGGGTCAGCTTTGGATCCTTGAAGCAATATCCGAATTCATCGGCGACGACGTGGGCAAAGCGTCTCGCGACGGCGCGAACGCCTTCTTTTTTAAGGCCGATGGACTTGTCCGAGGACCACAACGAGAAGAACTTAGCGTTGAGCTTTCCGAAGATAAAGTCATCGGTTAAGTCACGCGCTGCGGAATTATAGGTAGAGCGCAGGAAGTTGAAGTTTTCGTTCACATAGGCGAGGCAGGCCTTCAAGACCCCGCGGGCATCCTTAGCGGCCTCCACCTCAGCGAGGTCCTCATTGAGCAAAATCGCGGCGATGAGGTCATAAATGTCCTGATAATGGTAATAAAAGGTCTGACGATGGCATCCGATGCGGTTACAGAGGGCGGTGACGTTGATTTCCTCAAGCGGCATCGTCTTCATCATGTCCTTCAAGGCGTATTTGAATTTCGCTACGGTGATCATTGTCGTCCTCCCTTCTTCGCGAGCTCGACGGCGATCGCGGCCCCTAACTCAGCGTTATGGCAAACCAGGGCGATGTTTGATTCGAGCGACTTGCCGCCAGTAAGCTCGACGATGCGCTTAAGCAAGAACGGGGTGGCATCTTTGCCTTTGATGCCCTGCTCCTCGCACTCTTTCACCGCTTGATCCACGATGGAATCGATATATTCGTGCGGCAAAGCCATCTCCTCGGGAATGGGGTTGGAAATCAAGACGCCGCCTTTTAGTCCGAGCTGTTGCTTCGCATAAAGGATATCCGCGGCCTCTTCCGGGGTCTGGAAGGCGTAGTCCACGGGCCCGTCGGTCGCAAGACTATAGAAGTTCGCGAACTTGGTGGCTTTGTAAGAGAGGACGGTGACGCCTTCGGTCTCAAGGTATTCGAGCGTCTTAGGGATGTCTAAAATGGCCTTTGCGCCCGAGCAGACGACCGCGACGTCGACCTCGCCGAGCTCCTTGAGGTCACGAGAGATGTCGAAAGTCTTCTCCGCGCCGCGGTGCACGCCACCGATTCCGCCGGTCACGAAAACGCGGATTCCCGCCATTTTCGCGCAGAGCATCGTGGCCGAAACCGTGGTCGCGCCATACTGCTTTTTGGCGACGACGATGGGCAAATCACGCTTAGAAACCTTCGCAATTCCCTTCTTTTTTCCAAAATCCTCGATTTGTTCGGGGCTCATGCCAACGATGATTTCGCCATCGATAATGCCGATGGTAGCCGGGATGGCTCCGTTATCGCGGATGGTGGCTTCCACCTTCATCGCGGTCTCCACGTTCTTCGGATAAGGCATGCCATGGCTAATAATGGTCGACTCTAACGCGACGACCGCCTTGCCCTCCTGCAGCGCTTTGGATACTTCTTTGGAAACGATCATTGTTGTGCCCTCCTCTTTTGTGGACGTATTTCAACGAGATAAATCAAGAGAACGTAGATGCCTAAGGCAATCAAGACGACCCCGAACAATAGAAGCGGGAACGTCCAGTTAAGGCCTTGCCAAGAGAAACGCAGCAGCACCCCTTTGCCTGCGGAGTCCCGCCAGAAGAAGTCCGTAATAAGGACGAGTACCGAAAGCCCCACGGATGCGCCGAAAACGATGGTTCGGTAACGGTTCAGCGGACGGCAAGTTCGATAAAGCGTGATGAAGCTGAAATAAGTGAACGCGAGCACTGCCATCGAAACGGCGTCGGTATAAGCGAGGCTCGAATCATAGCTGATGAGCCGCGGAAACAAACCAAAGAAGATAAACGGCACACCCGCGCACGTTGCTTCTGCGACTCCGCTAGGGATAGCACGGGCAAAGATGTTCTTAAGCATGGAGCCCTCGACGAGTTCGGAAGAAGGCTGTAAGGCGAGGAAGAAGCTCGCGAGGCCGATCGTGATGATTTCCCATACGAGCAAATGCGACGTCGTAAAGGGATAGCGCGGGCCACCGCAAATCAAGCTGATTAAGAAGCCGGTGGAGACAAGGAACGCGAAGACCGTCTTGCTCAAGAACAACGAGCAAGACCTCTGCAGGTTGTTGATGACCCTTCTGCCCTGGGCAACAACGTCTGGAAGCGACGTGAAATCCGACTTCGTGCAGATGAGGTGGGCGGCGTTTTTCGCCGCGGCGGCACCGCTTGCCATAGCGATGGAGCAATCGGCCGCACGGAGAGCGAGGATGTCGTTCACGCCATCCCCCGTCATCGCGACTTTATGGCCCTTGGCTTGCAAAGCGAGGACGAGTTTCTTCTTCTGCTCGGGAAGGACGCGCCCAAAGATACGCTTTGTCTCGACCAGAGAATCGATGTCCTCGTCCTGAACCGTGGACATATCCACATAGTCGCGCGCTCCTTCGACGCCGCATTTCGAGGCGATTTCCGAGACCGTTAACGCATCATCGCCAGAAATAACGAAGATGGTGACGCCGCTATTTTGGAACCACTCGATGTTCGCTTTTGCGTCGTCTTTGATGTGGTCGTGGAGAACTAAAACCCCGCAAATCTCAAAATTTCTCGGCAAAACCCCATTTTCTATCACGTTTTTTGAAACGCCGACTACGAGGCACCGATATCCTTTTTTGCGGTAGCTATCAATCAATAACTCAACGGCGGGGTCCTTCTTCGCCGGAACGAACCCATAGGCGCCAAAGGCATAGGAAACGCCTTCTTCCGACGTCGCGGCGGAGTATTTCTTCTCCGAGTCAAACGGAACGCAACAAGAGGCCTTTCCCGCCTCGACGGAAGCAAAGCGCTCGCGCAGGGCTTTCGCCGTCGCGTTTTCATCGCCCGTCGCGGCGAGGATAAGCGAAACGGCTGAGCCAATTTCCGCCTCTTCGTGGCCGTTGAACGGTATCACTTCCCCTACCGACATCTTTCCGTCGGTCAGTGTTCCGGTCTTGTCGAAGCAAATCGTGTCGATGCGGGCGAGCATCTCGATGCAATAGAGTTCTTGCACAAGAACGTTCTTGCGAGCAAGATGGATGACGCCCGTCGTCAAGGCGACCGAGGTCAGCAAGAACATGCCCGTCGGAAGCATGGCGACCATCGTCCCAGATAAGCTGCCGATAAAGGATGTTCCTTCTTGTTTCATCGGGAAGAAATCGTCCCAGCGAATGTCGCCTTTCCCAAAAGCCGTGATGACATAGACGACGCCAAAGCCTAAAGCGATTAAGGTGCAGATGGCCGTCAAATCCCAGACGGACTGAGCGATTTCGGACTTCGGACGTGAGAACTTGGATGCCGTGGACTGAAGCTTTTCCGCATAGGAGTCCTTGCCGACGTGGGTGACTTCGGCCGAAACGGTTCCCGATTTGATGAAAGAGCCTGAGAAGAGGTCATCTCCTGGTTTTTTCAGGGCAGCCACGGACTCGCCCGTCAAAAGGCTTTCGTCGCACGAGCAATGTCCAAGACGCACCACCGCATCGGCGGGGACTTGGTCGCCGGATTTGAGGATCAAAATATCGGCGAGGACGATTTCCGCTTTGGGAATCGCGACTTCCGCCCCATCGCGCAAGACGGTGGATTTGTCGTCAGAAAGCACTTTTAGCCGCTCGACGAGGATACGGGCGTGGATGTCTTGATAAATGCCAATGCCGATGTTCAAAGCCAGAATGAAGGCGAAGAGGAAATTCGTGAAAGATAGCCTGCCCCAGATCATGAGGCACGTGATGACGATGAGCAGCACGTTAAAGGGGTTCGCGAAGTTATCGAAGAAGATGCGGCCATAGGACTTGCTCACGACCTTCTTGGTCTTGTTCACGAGCTTTTGCTTCCGCTGCATCTCGACTTGGGCGAGCGAAAGCCCTTGGGACGGGTCGACGTCAAAGGAAGAGGGGCGTGTATTTAATTCTGGCGAAACCACTATTCACTCCTTAAGCAGACGACGGGGTCTTTCTTCGCGGCGATGCGGGCAGGGATGAAGCCGCTGACGAAGGCCAGCGCAATCGAGATGATGAGCAAGATCAAGCCGTGCCACGGATTGAGCTGAGCGATGTTCTTGAGGTTGTTGCCTGGGAAGGTGTGATCCAAAATCGCGTTGATCGGGAAGCAAGCGATGACCGTGAACGCGATGCCGATAAAGCCGGCGATAAAGCCGATGATGACGCATTCCGCCTCGAACAGGCGCGAGACGTCCTTCTTTCGCGCACCGCAAGCGCGCAAAACGCCGATTTCCTTCGTTCGTTCAATGACGGAAACGTAGGTGATGATGGCCGTCATAACCGAGGAGACGACGAGCGAAATCGACGCAAAGACGATCAATACGGCGGAAATGACCTCGATCATAGTGGATAAGCCGCCCATAAAGTCGTCCATAATGTCGGAATAGGCGATTTCGTTATGGGGATGGAGTTCGTTCCAGGTATCCAGATAGTTATGGATGGTCGGCTTGCTGGTCAACGACTTCGGGAAAATAAGCACGGAGGACACCAACGAGTAGGAGTTCGCATATGCGATGAGGTCCATCGCGTTCTCCGAAGACTCCGGATCGAAGGCGTCTTTAGAGCTCGTGGGGTCCATCATGTTCACGAAGAAATTCGTCACGTCGATGTCTTTGTTGAATTCGGCGCCGAAGTTGCGACAAGAGGAGAGGTATCCATTCGCGCTGCCATGGTAATAGATTTGGTTTTCGTCCGGGTAATAGGAGGTGACGCTATATTGACGGAAGCACTTCGATAAACCGGTGGTGAAGACGTTCGTCACCTGCGCCTGAACGCCTTCGTCGATATTCTGCAAATCATCAAAAGAGCTGAGAAGTGCAGCGATTTCGTCAAAAGTTCTTTGCAAAAGAGCCTTGCCATCCGTGCTCTGGTTGTCGGTTCTAGGAATGCACCAGTTCTTCTTCTGAACCTGGCCAAGGGCATGGGCGGACGTCCCTTCGGCGATGTCGTCGGTCATCAATTTCGTGAGGGCTGGGGTATATGCTAAGGAGGCCGGCATGAGTTGGATATAGGAGGTCTCCGTCGGGCGGAGGACGCCGACGATCTTCATCTTGATGGGTTTGTATTTCGCATCGTCATGGTAGACCGTCTTTGAAGAGGGGCTGCTGATGCCTTTCGCCGTGAAAGTCGTGGGGTCGCCGCTTACGGTAACAGACGTCCCCGTAACGTTGACGCTGACATTTTCCCAAGCGTTATAAGTGACTTCGTGAAGTTGGAGGTCCGCCGGGTTATCGGGGAGGTTGTAATAAGAGGAATTCGTATAGCACTTATACTGAAGCTTTCCAGGATGTGCCTCGTCTATATAGAGGAGATCCGAGAAGTCTATGAGCTTGTCTTTCTCGGACAAAGAACTGAAAATGGCATCGCTGCGGAAGAAGCCGAGTTTTCTCATCGTGGAGAAGTCAATGCGGTTATAACGGTCGAGTACGATCGCCATTTCATCCGCCGCTACGGGAAAGCGCCCTTCAATCGTATCGTAGAGCGACTTCATGCCCGCCTCATCGCCATAGAGTTCGTGGATGATGGTCGTCGGAAGGGAGGTGACGCTTGAAATCGCGGATCCAAGCGTTCCTGCGGAAGAATATTGGTTGATGGAGCGGACCGCGTCCTCGGCCTCGCCCGTTAAGAAGCCTTGGTTGACGAGAAAATGGAAGTCGAGGCTATTGTGGTTATACATAATCGACATAGCCGAGCCATAGGCGGAGCATGTCGGGTCATTCACCATCTTGTTCAGATAGGCGAAATAATCAGGCGAAAAATCGTTATAGACGGGCGTCGTCAGCAAATTGGAGGTATCGTAGACCTTGATTTGTTTTTCCTTCGGGAATTCTTCCGGAAGAGACTCGGTAAGATCGGTGATTTTATAACTGATGGGGTTGATGGAAATCGGCACCGATGAGGCGATGGACAC
>JAFSVB010000033.1 GCA_017450325.1 Bacilli bacterium
AATAACGCCCCATAACCCCACCGCTTACGCCGAGTATGTCCAAAACACCGTCGAAGACATCGCTCACGTCTCGCAAGAAGGCCACTTCGGCATCAGCCGCGATGGCGTCGTCGCCATGGCCGTCTCGGCCCAGCAAGGCCTCGTCAAGACCATCTTCGAGCAGGACTTCGCCTTTGACCCGAACAATCGGGAGAACAGACCCATCCTCGATTTCATCGATAACCCCATCAGTGAAACCGTCGAGGCCTACAGCAACCCGCTCATGTTCAACGGGGATCAAGACATTCGCGACTTCCTTCGCGCCCATCAACCCTATTACAACGACATCATCCGAAACTCCGAGCATCCTCGCCCCTTCGACGCCGTCACCCTATATTACCCCATAGCCCACGCCCTCTTGCCCATCCACGAAGCCAAATGGAATCCCACAGAGCTTTCCAAGGCCTTGAAGGACAGCGTCGCGAACTACGCGGAATCCTATAAAGGCAGGAAGAACGAGATGAACGTCGGCGCCTTCATTTCCCTCGCAAGGGACCGCATTGAATCCTCCTTACTCGACCACGCCGTCATCTTGGGCGAAGACCCCGATAGCAAGTTTCTCAAGGACTTCTTCCATAACCCCGTGCAGACTATGGAGAAGCATTTCCATGACATCGCCGCCGACATCAATAACCCGAAAGCCGCCCAAAGCCGCGCAGTCGCCGAGAAGATCCATGGCCAAGAGGCGAATTATAACCAAGCCCATGCGGGTAAGCCCGACCGCATCGTCCAGATCGAAGCCCGTAAGCAATCCCTCTTTGAGGACCTCTTCGCCGAGAGCAATCCGCACTTCAACCCCGCCACCTTCAAGCATCAATATCAAGGCAACGCCTTCGAGCGGTTCCTTGGCCGCACCTCGCAAGAATGGAACGACATGGCCAATTACATTGACACCTGGCAGGCCCTCAACGAAGATCGCAACCTCGACAAAGCCGCCGACCTCGCCGAGAAATACCTCGTCCATAAATTCCCGGGCGTCGACCCCAAGAACATCACCCTTGAGATGTGTCATGGCCTCCGTGGCGCAGGCAAGGAGCGCAGCCTCTTCTGCCTCTCCCTGGTCCAAAGCAAAGCCGCTGCGGAAGATCAAGTCAACCAAGAGATCTATGACGAGGCCAACCGCCGCTTCGATGAATATGAACGTAGGCTGCACCGCGACGAGAACTTCCAGGACAAACTCGCTGGGGACCTCGAGCAAGATAACGCCATCGACCAAGCGCAGAACGATAACGAAATCAGCAACGAATCCGTCATTGAGAACAACAACATCATCCCCAATAACTAGCTCCGAAGCATAAGACCGCCTGCTGCTATTGGGCGGTTTTTTGATCGAATTGCTTCCTACGTATGTTGAAAAAACATAAACAAATTTATATACTTATTTTATGAACGATTCAGCGCCTCTAGCTTTATTGGATGAAAGCCAAATCAAGGACCTTATTTATGAAGTCCGCGGTCATAAGGTAATGCTGGATTTTGATTTGGCCCGAATCTATGGTTATGGGACATCAGCTTTTAATCAACAAATTAAGAGAAATTTGGATCGGTTCCCCCAAGACTTCTCTTTCCAATTAACGAAGCGAGAGTTTGAGTCCATCTTGCTATCACATTTTGTGACATCAAGTTGGGGTGGAAGAAGGAGTTTGCCGCGCGCATTTACCGAACAGGGCATATATATGCTCATGACCGTCTTGCATGGCGATCTTGCAATTGAGCAGAGCATAACGCTAATTCGTCTTTTTAGATCAATGAAGGACTATATCGTGGAAACGCAGTCGCTAGGTTCGACCAGCGAAGTTCTTTCGCTGGCTAATCAAGTGCGGACAAACACGGAAAAGATCTCCAAAATCGAAGGAAAGTTGGATATGCTGATGGATAACTTTATCGATCCGTCCACCTATAAATCCTTCTTAATCATGGATGGCGAGAAAATCGAATCCGACGTTGCTTATCAACGGATTTATTCCATGGCTAAGCAGCGCGTCTATCTAATCGACGATTACATCGACGTCAAAACGATTCAGCTGCTTAAGTCCTGCAATTCGAACGCGCACATCGTCGTTTTTTCCGATAACAAGGCCAATAACTCGCTGACCAAATCGTTCATCGCGGATTTCATTGCCGACCGCTCCGATCTCCATATCGAACTAAAAAAGTCAAAAGGAAGGTTCCATGATCGCTATATCGTCTTGGATTATCCCGACAAAACCCGGGTATTTCACTGCGGAGCGTCCTCAAAAGACGGCGGAAACAAAATAACAACCATAATGGAAGCGGAGAATCCGGAAGCCTATCTCGATTTGATCTCCGACATTCTCCTGAACGAGGAACTGATTCTTCCATGAAGCAACTAAAGGACAAGGTCAAAGAGATTCGCAAAAGGGAAGGCCTCTCCCAAGAGGAAATGGGAAGGCGAGTGGGCTACACCAACCGGGCGAGCATCAACAAAATCGAAAATGGCAACGGCGACGTTCCGTTCGATAAACTAATCGACCTCATAAATGAGTATTTGCTCGAGTTGAACGATCTGACGAATAAGGACGTGGTCGAATATTCATTACGGGGCCTTAAACTGGACGACTGGAAAGAACTGATCGTCGTCTATAAAGACGCCATGTGCGTCCCGTTCTTCAACTCGGATAACTGCCACGGGGATATCTTCTATTACCCGACCGAAGAGCGAATGAAGAAGGCGATTCGCTTTTGGATGGAATCCACCTCTAAGGGATACTTCATCCGAAAGGCCATCATCGACAACTCGAACAATCGCGCGATTGGAACCATCGAATACTTCGTTCGGCAAAACGAGCCCAATTACAACGACGCCATCCTTCTTCGCGTGGACGTGCACCATTACTACGAGCGAAAGAAGGCGCTCGTTAGGATTTTTAGGACCGCAATGGAGGAAGCCTACTCCGCCTTTGGGAGGCTGCCGTTATTGACGAAAGGGTGGGACTACGCCGTGGAGCGAAAAGAAGCCTTGTCATTCTTGGGCTTCAAGGAGTGCGAAGAGCCGCTGATCGGTCACGAAAACGAGTCGTTTCAGCACTACTGGCTGGCCCCAAACAAAGACGTGTGATTCGTAATCCATTGGCTCGAATATGGGCTTCGTCGGAGAGAGTCGATTTCGTTCTTTTTTCGGAGAATTGTCGTCGTCATGGGACGTTGTGTGCGTCAGGACGAGAACGATTCTCCTCGTTCATACGAAGACCGTTCTCCCCGAAGCACGAAGAAACAAGCCAACAAGACCATCCCACTATTTGAGTAGGCGGCATTTTTGATGATTATCCACGTAAAAAAGGCTTCTTTTTGAAAAGTAGACCCTTTTGGTTATTCTTCGAGCAGGAAACCAGACGTCATCTCTTGAATGCTCTCCCATACGCGTCTAGCGACAAACTTTGCCCCTTCGATGGTTAAGTGCACCCCATCGCCTGAGCGTAAGAACTTCGTCTCGTAATCCGCGATATCCTCGAATTCTTCCCGTAGATCCAGCGTATCGAGTTTAAAGTCCGAGGCGATCTTTCGCTGAAGCGGATTCACGTAATCCCTTAATGTCTCGTCGGGGATATCAAAGGCATTCCCTTTCGCCGTAGGAGGAGAGACCATAAGAAGCGTCCGCGCATAAGGAAGCGCCTGCTTATAGGAAGAAAGGAGCTTACGGTATTCTTCCTCGAACAGGGAAGAGGCCTTGCCCCACTGATTCGCGTCATTGCTTCCAAGCATCACCACGAGGATATCGGGGTCATAAGCGATGGAATCTTCATAGCACTGCTGGTTTTGATATTTCATCGCCGGGTCATCCCATCTTCCTCCATAACCGGTGACGGAGATGCCATTCTCGCCAAAATTACCGACTTCAAAGCGGTCATTGACGATGGATGAAAGATAACTAGGATAGCTTTCGTTTGGCCAAGCGTGGCCGCGGGTAAGTGAATCGCCGATGCAGGCGATGCGGAAGCTGCCACGCACGCGGATCTTATAAGGGATTTCTAGACCTGAAGCCACAAGCGTCACGCTTTCTTGTCCTATCTTGAGACTCTCCCCGCCCTTCACGCGGAAATCCTTGGTGACGACCCATTCGTCGCAATCCTTGCAATGAAGTGCCACCTCAAGTCCGCTCGGGTCGAAGAATGCATCGCTTAGGTATGTTCTCCAATAAGCGTCCTTCGTGACTTTGATGTCATCATAGATATGGGTATGGCTGCTAGACCCGCCGCAAGAGCATAACGAAGCGGCGGATAAGAGGAAGGGCAAAGCAAAGCGTTTCATGCGCCTATTTTGCCATGATTTTGATCGACGTGTCCCCTATTTTGAACCTCGCATGGCTTTTTAAGAAGAAATCGCCGATAATCTAGGCCATGCAGAAGTCTAAAGGCGCCTTTCTTTTCTTCAAGCGGCTAGCCGATATCGTGCTTTCGCTTCTTGCTATTTTGCTTTGCCTTGCCTTGCTCTGGTGGTGGGTCACGTTCATCAACCTCTTCGCGACCAAAGGCCACCCCTTCTTCGCCCCAAAACGGTATGGCAAGCATAAGAAGGTATTCTCGATGTTCAAGTTCCGCTCCATGAAGGTCGGGGCCCCGTTTATCCCGCCCTATGAGATGAGCGAGCAGCAACGCGACGAACTCGAGACCAAGTTCGGCCGCTTCCTCCGCGTCACCTCTATCGATGAAACGCCGCAATTCCTGAATGTTTTGTTCGGCCAAATGTCCTTAGTCGGACCGCGCCCTGGAGGCGTCGAATACGAGGAGATGCTCGTGGAGGCAAGGGAATCCTTCACTCCAAATGCCTTCGAAGTGCGGCCGGGACTAACCGGATATTCGCAGGTCTACATGAAGCGTCAGCACGACGTGAAATCCAAGGCCTGGTTCGATAGTGAGTACATCCAGAAGATGTCCTTCTTGTTAGACCTAAAGATCCTCGCGCATACGTTCCTCTTTATCAAAGGAAAATAACCTTTTAAGCGTAGGAAAGGGACTCCGGGTAATCGTTCGCTGCTTTTTTATGCGCTTATAGGGCTTTTCCTAGAGCAATGCTTGCTGTGATAACGAAGGCAGGGCATAATACATATGTATTACAAGGAGGTTCTTATGTGCACCTATTCTCTTCGATTGACGGATAACGAGAAAAAGCTTTTGCAAGACTACGCCGCTACACATGGAATCTCCATGGCCGACGCGCTGAAAAACGCGTTCTTTGACATGCTCGAAGACCAATATGATATCCGCTGCGCCGATGAAGCGTATGAAGCGTATCTCGCCGATAAAAAGACCATTTCCATGGCGGAAATGAAGAAGAAATATGGCATATAGTCTCGTGTTCTCCAAAGAAGCCGACAGGCAGATTTCCAAGTTGGACCCTGGCGTCCGGCGCATGCTTTTGAAGTGGCTTGAAAAGAACGTAGACGGGACCGACGATCCTCGTTCTCATGGTAAGGCCTTAAGCGCAAACCGAGCAGGGCAATGGAGATATCGGATTGGTGACTATCGCGCCATTTGCATCAAAGAAGACAATCGACTTATCGTCTTACGCATCACGGTAAACCATAGACGCGAAGCCCGTGATTAAGGCCTAATCTTTTTTAACGTTCTACGAGAACAAAAAGCCCTACCTCTACGTTGATAAAAGACGTAAGGCAGGGCGGATACCTTTAGAAGTTATAGGTAGACTTGATGGCCTCGAGGTTTGGTACCTCGATCTTTTCGTCAAACTGCGAGAAGGTCACCGTATATTCTTGGTCGCAATCGCTCTCCATGAAAAGCTTGGCCTTATAGGATGCCTTGACCGTATAGGTGATCGGGGTGAAGTCTTCCTTCACCGCGATGGTGATATGGATACTTGAGAAGGACGGGTAATCGTCAAGATGCCCAAACGTCTTCATCTGGATGCGGACGTTGGTCGTGGCTTTCTCGACGTCAAAGGCGAGGGTATAGGCATAGCCCTCCCCTTCTTCTTTGCTAATCGAGGTGATGGCCCCTTCCGCGATGGAATAGCCTTCGATGTTATGGCCATGCGGGTCGACCCCATAGGTATCGAGGTATTCCTTCATCGAAAGTTTGCTGAAGGCTGCTTCATCCTTGTTCTGCACCAAGGCGTTCCCATCGTGGAAATAGGCTTCATGCACCGTATCCACCGCTCCATGGGATTCGTTCTTGAGGTAGTTATATTCCCCTTTGATGGAGGTGACGTCGATGCTTTGGGTCGTCTCGACGAAGAGGACTTTGCTCTTCGTGCTGCCCTTCGTCACCGATTTATAGGAAGTAAACGAAGAGAGCTTGGCCATATATTTCTCGACGAAATCATGGTAATCCGGTGCGAGGTCATGGACGGTCGCGGGGGAAGCGCTGGAAGAGGGCATGGCGGAGGAGTCTGCGTTTGATACAACCGAAGACGGCGCAAAGCTTTCTTCCTCGCGGGAGAGGCTTGAAGTGCCGCCACCGCAGGAGAAAAGCAGCATAGGTAGAGTAAGAAGGAATAACGACTTTATTTTCATAACGCGGCAATCTTACCATAGGGACGACATATCGGTAATGACTATTTGGGAGGACCTATGTTTTAGTGAGCTTTTTTAACAAATTTCTGCGTAAAAACACCTTCTTTTCGTAAAAAAATAAATGACGAGTGGTTAATTCGTTAACGATTCTTCAAAGAATCCAACGTTTCATATATCGATAATAGATATGAAAACCTTAGGTGCAAGAACGACAATGGTTATACCTTTTCTTTCGCGGAAATGAGTTTGGTGACGTGTCTTTTTGGCGCTCGGGAGCATAGCTATGGCTTTAAACAACCCAGCGGAACAACATAGACACCGTTTTCATCTTGCATGGCCACATTTTGCGCCGTTATCACCATAAGAAAAGCTGGTTTTGGATGTTCTTTTTCATCAATATCCGCCGCTAGTTCAGAAAGCTTTCTTGAAGCTTCCTTAATTTGCTCTTGATCGCTCAACTTTACTTCAATTAACGCCCACGAGCCATCTGCAAAAGAAATAACGGCATCAGCCTCTCTATCCGCTTTGTCTCGATAGTGATAAACGTCTGCCCCAATTGAATCACAATAAATGCGTAAATCTCTTATGACTAACGATTCAAATAAAAGCCCAAAGGTTCTCATATCGGAAAACATGCTTTCGTGGGTAATTCCTAATGCCGCAGTGGCAATAGAAGGATCGACGAAATGTCTTGTATTCTTTTCTCTAATTGCCGTTTTGCTTCTCAAATTTGGATTCCAAGCTTCCAATTCCTCAACAACATATAGCCGTTGCAACGCCAGGAGATATCGTGTAAATGTGTCTTTGTCTATTTCATCGCCATTTTCTCTCAAGTCAGCCTTAATAGATTCGTTCGATGCTTCGGTGGAAATATTTCGAGCATATGATCTTAATAATCTCTTTGCCCTCTTTTCGTCCTTTCTGAGAGAAATGTCTTTTAAAGAAAATAAGTCTTCCGTTACTAAGCCGTTAAAAAATGTTTTCGCTTGTTGCAAAGCCACATCGCTATCTTTATCAATAGCAAGTGGCCATCCACCTCTGCAAATCAAAAACGAATAATCGGCAATGCTTTTATTGCAAACAGATGGCTTAAAAATATTATGCTTCAGGCTTGCTATTGATACAGTTCCGTTGCTATCGCCACTTTCAAATAGCGACATTGGTCTCATCATTTTTTTAATGATTCTGCCCGTTCCAGTATGCTTTTCGTTTTCTTCTCCGGCCAGTGAGTTTGAAGCAGTGTTATCGGTCACGCTGCCCGTCAGAATATATTGTCCAAAGCCACCATTTTCATCAATGGCCTCTTTTATTGAATTCCAGATAAAAGAAATAACTTGCCACTCGTCTATTAATATTGGCTTATCGCCAACGTTCAACAATACCTCAGGTGCATTTTTAGCCAGCTCAACGTATTGATCCCTGTCTTTCTTTTTCATTAAGTCAATAACTGTTTTTGCGTGTCTTTTAGCAGTTCTTGATTTACCACACCATTTTGGGCCAACAATCTGAATTGCGCCAACAGTCTTTAGATAGAACTCCAGCTCTTTATCAAATAATCTTTCAATGTATTCTTTTTCCATCAGAATTGCCTCAGTAATAGTATGCCATTTAATTAGTCAAACCGCAAGTTTGGCGCGTTGTAAACCGCAAGTTTGGCGCGTTGTAAACCGCAAGTTTGGCGAACATGCTTTTTGGTTCCCTCAATAAGGTATAATGCATCGAGGAGTACGAACGATGGAAAATGCAGAGATCCGCTTAGAAAAAGTCACGTGGGAAAACTACCAGAAGATCCTGAAACTACGCGTGCATAAGGAACAAAAGAACTTCGTCGCCACGAACAGGACGAGCCTCATCCACGCGTTTTTGAGTTCTTCGGAAGGCATTCCCGTCTACGCTTTCGGCATCTATAAAGACAATGCTCCTATCGGCTTCCTTCAATTGAACTATAGTTCCGATTGGACGGGCAATGAGCGTGAGGATTGGCTTTCTAGCCAGGAGTACCACCGTTACGAAGGCAAGTACTATTACTACATCTGGCGCTTCATGATTGACAAGAAGTACCAAGGGAAGGGCTATGGCAAGCAAGCGTTCCAAGCCGCTTTGGATTTCATCCGGACAAAGCCTGCGGGAGAGGCCGAATACATCGCGCTTTCCTATGAACCCGAGAACGTCGTGGCAAAGAACCTCTACCACTCCTTTGGCTTTGAAGAGCATTTCGCCGAATACGTGGAAGAGGGGGACGAGACCATCGCGTTGCTAAGGATGGAATAAGATGAGGGCAGAAGTAGAAAAAACCTCTTTACTTTAGAATCACATATCCCCGCTCCATCAGGTCTTCCATCGAGCAATGTAAGGCACCCGAGAGCTTTAGAAGCGTCTCGGCGCTTGCTTTGTTGATGTCCTTATGGCGTTGCTCATACATCTGGATGGAACGGATATTCACCAAAGAACGCGCGGCTAGGTTGGCTTGGGATAAGTTCAAGGAAAGGCGTAATCGCTTGAGGTTCGTCTCGGAGTAATAGGCTTTCATGCGTTCATCCGCGACCTCGAGGTACTTGGTGATGTCTGCTTCATGGAGGGTTGGATAGGCCGCGCGCATATCCTCAAAAGGAAAGGCTGCGAGGATCTGCGCATAAGGGCGCTTTGAAAGAATCTGGTAATGGGCAAGCGCGTAGCCGACCCAATATTCCGGCGTCGCGATATAGCGTTCGTAGTTACGGGCCTCGATTTCTCTTCCCGTCGCCTCCTCGATGACTTTCACCGCGATCTCGATGCCACTGCAGCCATAGACAATCGCGGGGTCGAAGTCCTCCAAACGCTTGGAGATGCTTCCCGTTAGGAACATCTCCGTGAACTTCGCGCCGTCGATTCCGGCTTGGTGGACGGCATAGTCGAAGGCGGTGCCTAATTTGGAAGGTACCTTACCGCACTTGGTTCCTAGGGATTCTTGGGTCATCATTCTGGATGCCTCCGCGGATGATATCTTGGATGAATAGGCCATCACTCCCCTCCTCTAATAGGGCTTGGTAGCGGCGGGAGGCCTGCTCATTTCGCTCGACGCGCTTTTGGTAATAGGGTTCCCTGGAAACACGCTTGGATTCCAGGAAGCGTATTTGAGAAAAAGCGGCCTCGCTTTTGAGCACGATCTGCTCCCCGAGCTTTCCAAGCCGCATCGCTAAGACGAGTTGCTCGACGGTGATCGCGTTATTCAAAAAAGCATAGGCGTAGTCGAAATAGGAATCATCCGCACGGTATCCGACGATGAGGTCATAGGCGTTGACGTTGATTCCAAAATGCTTTGATAGATACTCCTCCGCCCTGCGCGCATTAGGAGAGTCGAGCGGAAACAGGCGATGTTTGACTAAAACGGCAATCCAATTCAGGATGGTGTATTGCGAATCGGACAAATGAAGGACGTTTAAATAACGCGCATCCAGAACATACGCATTCATATATCCGTCCTTCGATGAGGATACGGCCCATTCCTTTGCGAGTTCCTCGTCTTCGGTACAATAGAAGCCGAGGCCGAAATCATTGTGCCTCCTGCCCACGCCGAAAAGAGGACGTTCGACGATGTCTTTGGATCCGTGAAAAATAACCAAGGAGTCTTTCATGCGCGCTTTCCTTTCTCGTAAGATTATATCACTTTGGTGATAGAGTCCAACTATCCTTAAGGATAAAACCCGCTAAAAACAAAACGTTTGTTTATAGAGTTCACGTTAAAAGCGGCGAATATCTCCGCAAAACCGTGATTATTTATGATTTGGGTCCATGCTCGAAGCAGCGCGCACCCTTTTCTATTTCCGCTAGGCTCTTTAAACGACCTCGAAGAACGTGTCCGGACGCGCCTTATTAAAGACCTCGTTGCAGGTCATGATGGTGACGAGGTTCTCCGTCTTGGAGAGGTTGATAATGTTATGGGTCCAGCCAGGCACCATATATACCGCCTCGATCTTATCGCCCGATACTTCGAATTCGACGACTTCCCCCGTAAGCAGGTTCCTCTCTTGGATGAGGCCATGCCCCGAGACGACGATGAACTGCTCCCATTTGGAATTATGCCAGTGGTTCCCCTTGGTGATGCCTGGGCGCGAGATATTCACTGATACTTGGCCACAGTCTAAGGTATGCACCATCTCGGTGAAGGAGCCCCGCTCATCGACGTTCATCTTCAAGGCGTACTTGAATTTCTCCTTCGGCAAATAGGATAGGTATAAGGAGAAGAGCTTCTTCGCAAAGCTCCCCGCGGGCATCTTCGGCATGAGCAAGGAAACGGGTTGCTCCTTAAACTCCTCTAGTAGGTCCACGATTTCCCCTAAGGTCACCTTATAGGTGAAGGGGACGTAGCAATAACGCCCCTGCTCTTTCAATATTGCTTCCATCCCATGGTACTCGCAATGCCACTCCTTGCCTTCTAATAAATCGAACATCCCCTGCACAAGGTCATCGATATAGAGGAGTTCTAGTTCGGTACTCCGGTCATTTACGACGAATTCCTCGTCGTGGGCCACGCAATAGCAAAATGTCGACACGGCGGAGTTATATCGCGGGTGGGAATGGCCCATGAGGTTCGGAAAGCGATATACCGCGACCTTCACGCCCTCTTTCTTCCCGTATTCAAAGAAGAGTTTCTCCCCCGCGCGCTTGGATTTGCCGTATTCGCTATTGCCAAAGCGGCCTGATAGAGTCGCTTGGATGGAGGAAGACAGCATGATGGGGCACTTGTTATGATGCTTCTTCAGCGTATATAGAAGCGTCGAGGCGAAGCCGAAGTTCCCCTTCATGAAATCCTCGGGATTCTCGGGGCGATTCACGCCCGCGAGGTTGAAGACGAAGTCGCAGCAAGCGCAGTATTCATCGAGCTTCCCTTCATCGCCAAGGTCATATTCATAGACCTCCTCGATGTGGAGATTCGGCCGCGTCTTGTCTAAGCCCTTCTCGATATTGCGGAGGTTACGGACCAAGGCCGTCCCCACCATCCCTTTCGCGCCGGTGACGAGGATCTTCATCTTAGTCCTTCCTCCATACCATGCGGTTAATGATATTCGTGTAGCTTTGGATGATCCGCACTACTTTCATGGAGACGCACGTATCGGTATAGTCGGGGCAAGGCTTGCCAAGCACCGCATTCTTTTTCATCTCGATGGCCATGTCAGTCGCCTGCAGTAATTCTTTCTCCGTGATGCCCGCGATGATGAAGTCCCCTGCTTCAATAGCTTCTGGACGTTCCGTGGAGGTGCGGATGCAAATCGCGGCAATCGGGCTACCGATGGAAAGATAGAAACTGCTCTCCTCAGGAAGCGTGCCCGAATCCGAGACGATAGCCAAGGCGTTCATCTGCAGGTTGTTATAGTCATTAAACCCGAGCGGCTCATTCACGCAGACCCTTGGATCTAACTCAAAGCCGCTCGCCTCGAGTCTCTTCTTGCTCCGAGGGTGGCAAGAATAAAGGATGGGCATATGGTATTTCGCGGCCAAAGCATTGATTGCATTAAAGAGGCTATAGAAGTTCTTATCGCTATCTAGATTCTCTTCGCGGTGCGCGCTTAGAAGGATATATCCGTCCTTTTTAAGGTTAAATCGCTGCAAAACGTCGCTCTTTTTGATTTTATCGAGATTCATGGATAAGACTTCCGCCATCGGGGAACCGGTGACGAAGGTGCGCTCCTTAGGCATGCCGCATTCGATGAGGTAACGCCTCGCCGCCTCCGAATAAGGGAGGTTCACGTCGGAGATGATGTCGACGATACGGCGGTTGGTCTCTTCGGGCAAGCATTCATCCTTGCAGCGGTTACCCGCCTCCATATGGAACAAGGGAATATGGAGGCGTTTCGCGTTGATCGCGCTTAAGCAGGAATTCGTATCGCCTAGTACAAGAACGGCATCCGGTTTTAGCTCCACCATCAAATCATAGGTTTGGCTAAGGATATTCGCGACGGTCTCGCCTAAGTTCTTGCCAGCGACGTGTAGCAATACATCGGGTCCGCCGAGGTCGAAATCCTCCCAGAATACGGTGGATAAGTTCTTGTCGTAGTTCTGATTGGTATAGCAGATGCAGGTATCGAGGTACTCTCTGCTGCGTTTCATCACCGCCGCTAAACGGATAATCTCTGGACGGGTGCCGGCGATGATGAGCAACTTGATCTTGCCATTATTCTTCCACTGGAACATACGGGTACCTCCTTTATTCCTTCGCGAGCTCTTCCTGGATATAGGAGAGTTTCATCATGGCCTCGATGATTTCGTTCTTGTTGAGGCGGCGGGTGTTGTTGGAATTGAATTCCTCGATGGCGACGGCTTTCTTATTACCGTCGGTGAAATACTTATCGTAATTGAGGCCACGGTTATCCGCGGGGACGCGGTAGAAATCGCCTAGGTCCTCGGCTTTCGCGCATTCTTCTTTGGTTAAAAGCGTCTCATACATCTTCTCGCCATGACGGATGCCGATGACTTTGATCTTGCTCTTATCGCCACCGAAGATCTCGCATACGGCCTCGGCTTGCTTGCCCATCGTGCAGGCGGGGGCCTTCTGGACGAGGATGTCCCCGTTTTGGCCATGCTTAAAGGCGAATAAGACCAAGTCCACCGCTTCTTCTAAACTCATGATGAAGCGGGTCATGGTCGGCTCGGTGAGGGTGATGGGAAGCCCCTGCTTGATCTGGTCAATCCATAAGGGGATGACCGACCCACGGGAGCACATGACATTGCCATAACGCGTGCAGCAGATACGGGTATTGCCCGAATTACGGGACTTCGCGACCGCGACTTTCTCCTCGATGGCCTTGGTGATGCCCATTGCATTGATGGGATAGGCAGCCTTATCGGTGGAGAGGCAGATGACGCATTTGACTCCCGCTTCTATTGCCGAGGTCAGGACATTGTCCGTGCCGATGACGTTGGTCTTCACCGCTTCCATCGGGAAGAACTCGCAGGAAGGTACCTGCTTTAACGCGGCCGCATGGAAGACATAATCCACCCCGCGCATCACGTCGCGGCAAGACTCCAAAGAACGGACGTCGCCGATATAGAAGCGGATCTTTCCGCAGTGCTCTGGATACTTCGCTTGGTACTCATGACGCATATTGTCTTGCTTTTGCTCATCGCGGGAGAAGATGCGGATCTCCCCGATGTCGGTTTGGATGAAGCGGTCAAGGACAGCGTGGCCAAAAGAACCCGTACCCCCGGTGATGAGGAGGACTTTGTCTTTGAGAATATCGACGTTTTGGTCCGCGTATTCATCGAGCAACTGCTTGATGCGTTGCAGTTTCAATTGGTCCGCGGCATCTTCATCGTTTTCATAGGAGATGAAGGACCTTAAGGACGTCTTGGTGAGTTCGGCGGCTTCTTTTTGGGTCAAGCCGCAGGTTTTTCTAAGTTCTTTAAGCGTCATAAAAGCATCGATACCTTCCGTATGGAAATAATGTACTAAAAAGGTGCAATGTTTGCAAGAAGCATACCTGTTTAATGCTTCTATATGCCTTTCTTTTGTTTTGAAAAGTGTAATATTCGCTTATTATGTGGTTTACGATAATTGGGAAAGCCCTACACTTTTGGCTTCCCCCATGCGCATATCAGAGTTTTATATTCTTTATTCATTTATCTGTAAAACGATTGACATCGTAAACTTTTCCAATGTAATTACAGTAGACAATATGAAACGACCCTCCGTTGTCGAGTCCGGGGATCAATGCGACAATTTGTTCGCTAAAACATTGAGCACTGCCCTAAAGGCAAAGGAGGATCGCAATGCAAAGCATAATCTACGTGGGCATGGATGTCCATTC
>JAFSVB010000034.1 GCA_017450325.1 Bacilli bacterium
AAAACGTCGTGAGACAGTTTGGTCCCTATCTGTCGTGGGCGCAAGAAGTTTGATAGGAGTAGTCCCTAGTACGAGAGGACCGGGATTAACAGAGCAATGGTATATCAGTTGTCACGCCAGTGGCATGGCTGGGTAGCTACCTCTGGAAAGGATAAACGCTGAAAGCATCTAAGCGTGAAACCTACCTAAAGATGAGACTTCTCTGTAGAAATACATAAGAGCCCTCCAATGTCAGGAGGTTGATAGGACGGAAGTGTAAGCATAGTAATATGTTCAGCTGACCGTTACTAATAGCTCGAGAACTTAATTTCACTAATTCTATATTTATAGATGAGTAAGCTAAGTCAGGCGCATTTAAAGTAAAAAACAATTGTAGGACATGCGATCGTAGTATCCGGTTTTCAGAGGACAGTTGAGTTCTCTCTCAAAAGAAAAAGTCTGGTGGTTACAGCACGGTGGGCACACCTGTTCCCATCTCGAACACAGAAGTTAAGCACCGTAACGGCGATTGTAGTTCCTTCGGGAGCAAGAGTAGCACGCCGCCGGGCTTTTTCTTTTATAGGACCTATTCGCTCGGCCTTGCCGGGCTTTTCTATAAAAGGTGGAAGCGAATCGATAAAAGGTGATTGCCTTTTTCGCCCGTTTCCCTATGCTAATGACGATGAAACAAATCGGACTCATGCGCTTACGCAGCGCCCTCTCCGCTGGAGACAAGACCTTACGCAACGAGGAAAGCGAATTCCTTTCCTCCATCGACCCCACGGGTGATTTTCGCTTCGTGAAGCCCCGCGAGGATCTACCGACCGTCTTCTTCGTCCAAACAGGTGGCAGCGAGATTTATTTCAAAGACTGCTATGAAACCTTCCCGGAGCCTTATTGCCTGCTTGTGCAAGGGCGCAGGAATAGCCTCGCGGCGAGCTTAGAGATCAAATCCTTCTGCGCGCAGAAAAAGAAACGCTGCTTCCTCATCATGGGCGATCCAAAGTCCTGCCATGATCAATTAGAGCGTTACCAAAAGTTCTTCCAAATCGAGAGGAAGCTTCGTGGCATGAAACTCGGCGTCATCGGGCGTCCTTCCGATTGGCTCATCGGCTCCCCTTATTCCCCCAAGGAAATCAAAAAACGCCTTGGCATTGAGATAATCTCCATCCCGATGAAAGAATTCATCGATCTATATGAGGAGCGCATCCTCGCCGACACCAAGGCCATGAAGCGGTTCTTGGAGAAGACCGCGCGTCGCGAGGATCTGCGTAAATCCCTTTATATCCACGGCGCCTTGAAGCGCTTATGTGAGAAATACCAGCTCTCGGGTTTCACGCTCCGCTGCTTCGATTTGCTAAGTAAAAAGCAGCAGACCTCATGCCTGGCCTTCGCAATGCTCAACGATGAAGGCATCGTCGCCACCTGCGAAGGAGATGTCCCGACGCTTTTGACGATGACGCTCATCCAGGCGTTGACGGATCGTCCGAGCTTCATGGCCAACCCAAGCGAATTCGACCTTGCGAATAACGAAGCCATCTTCGCCCATTGCACCTGCCCCTTATCCATGCTGGATTCCTATACGTTAGCCACCCACTTTGAATCGGGACTTGGTTTTGGAATCCGCGGGCAGTTCCCCAAGGATACGATGACGTTATTGAAGATGAATGCGGATTTAGGGTCGCTGCGCGCCTTGACCTGCAAAGTCATCGAGAACCCGCTCCGCAACGATTTGTGCCGTAGCCAGATCCGCGTGCGGTTCGACGAATCCATCAAACCCCTGGTGGATCGCCCTTATGGCAACCACGTCTCTTTCGCCGCGGGTGATATCCGCGAGGAGGCCTCCGCCTTGTTCGCCTATCTGACGGATTAAGGGCTTCTAAGACGTTCGTTGGGCCTCAACGCCCAAACAAATCATTGAATAATGCCCATTTTTAGTCCGAATTACGCAGTTTGGGCGACAAATTGGGGAATCTGCGGTATGCCCCCACGCACGAAATTGTATTTTCTTTTATCGCGTGACATAATGTAACCGCCTGTGGAGAACTATGTTCTCTCGTTTGTTCACCTCGTTTCCATACCCATCAAATTCATGAATATAGAGAAAAAGAACCCCTATGGGGGAATCGATATTTCTATGGAGGCCATCGCTTCCATCGCCGGAAGCGCCGCCAGCGAATGCTATGGCGTGATCGGCCTCGTCCCCCGCGGCAGCTTAGCCGATGCCGCGCGCGAGATTTTGCGTTTGGATGAATATGTCAAAGGCATCTACACGCGCAAGGGGAAGAAAGGCTACGAAGTAGACGTTTATCTTTGCTGCGCCTATGGCGTGAAGCTCTCGGAAGTACTTGCCGAAGTCCAGAAGAAAGTCAAATACGAACTGGAGAAGACCTTCGGCGTCCATTTTGCTTCGGTCAACGTCTTCGTCGTTGATATCAAAGAGGCAAATTGACATGAAGACCATCGATGCGGCAATGCTGAAGCAGATGTTCCTCTCAGCTGCCAACCATTTATATAACCACTATCCGGAAATCGACCAGCTCAACGTTTTCCCCGTTCCCGATGGCGATACCGGCATGAACATGAACCTGACTATCTCTAGCGGCGCGAAAGAAATCGCCAACCGCCCAGAGGATGACAATATCTTCGCGATGGCGTCGAGCTTTTCGCGTGGCCTTTTGATGGGCGCGCGCGGCAATTCGGGCGTCATCACCTCGCAGATCTTCCGCGGCTTTGCCAAGGCCATGGAAGGAAAGAAGTGCCTCACTGCCTTAGACCTCGCGGTCGCTTTCGATTCCGCGCGCGAAGTCGCCTATAAGGCCGTCATGAAGCCGGTCGAGGGCACCATCCTCACCGTCATCCGCGAATCCAGCATGGCCCTGAAGGAATTCGTCCGCAAGGACACTTCCATTGAGGACGCCATGGCCCACCTCCTCCAGGCCGCGAATGTGTCCTTGGAGCACACCCCGGACCTTCTCCCCGTCCTCAAGGAAGTCGGCGTCGTCGACTCCGGTGGCGCGGGTTTAGTCAAGATCCTCGAAGGCATGGATGCCGCGGTCCGTGGCAAATTCATCGAGCGCAAAGGCGAGGCCACCGCGACCTCCGAGCCCGTCTCCTCTCCTTATGCCGGCGCCAAAATCGCCGACAGTGAGGAAGGATTCGGCTATTGCACCCAGTTCATCCTCCGCCTTGGCAAAGAGCCTGATAAGAAGGCCTTCGTCGAGAAGAACTTCAAGAAATTCCTCCTCGCCCATGGCAATTCCGTGGTCATCGTTCAAGACGATGATATCGTCAAGGTTCATGTCCATACCCTCACGCCTGGCAACATGCTCAAC
>JAFSVB010000035.1 GCA_017450325.1 Bacilli bacterium
CGCGGAAATGCATGGCCCCGCCATGTCGAATCGGCTAAAATACCTACGTAGCGAGGAGGGAAGCGCGATGATGTTCGAGACGCGAGAGGAGGAGGTCCGCCGCAAGGCCGAGGAGGCCAGGCTCGAGGGAATGCTCGAGGGGCTGGAGCGCGCCGCGCTCGGCATGCTCCGCAAAGGCCTGCCCGCCGAGGACGTCGCAGAGATCTTGAGCCTCGCCATAGAGAAAGTCCGCGACATCGCGAAGCGCAACGGCATCGCCTTGCCCTAAGCCTCACGCGCAGCCATGCAAGCAACGGGCGCTGGCTTCCCTTCTTAGGGGCCGCGCCTTTTTTATGCCTTTGCCCTCGCTGGATCGTATAGTGGATCTACGAAGGGAAGCGACCGAAATCAAGCGCGTTATCGCACGCGAAATCGTCAACGGTGCGGAGCTTCGCCCATCTTTGTAAGCGCATTCCTGCCGACAAAAAGATATCTCCTTACGAAAATGTAAGATTAGATTGTTCCGCGTCATATTCATATATTTCGCCTTCTTGCATATTAACCTATATATTTTCAAAAACTACGAAGAAAAGATTGCTTCCCCTTTTTTCTTTCCACACGCGCGGGCATGGAGTAAAATTCGTTCGGTTTTTTGGAGGACGCACCCATGAACATGAGAAACATCGCCATCATCGCCCACGTCGACCATGGCAAGACCACCCTCGTCAACGCCTTGCTCCGCAGCTCGGGCACTTTCCGCGACAACGAGGAGATCCTCGACCGCGTGATGGATTCCAATCCTCAAGAGAGGGAACGTGGCATCACCATCCTCGCCAAGACGACTTCCATCGTCTACAAGGATACGAAAATCAACATCGTGGACACGCCGGGGCACGCCGACTTCGGCGGCGAGGTGGAGCGCATCATGCACATGGTGGACGGCTGCCTGTTGCTCGTTGATGCCTTTGAAGGCACGATGCCCCAGACCCGTTTCGTCCTCAAGAACGCTTTAGAGAACCATATCAAGCCGATCGTGGTCATCAATAAAGTCGACCGTCCGAACGCCAACCCCGCCCAAGCCGTCGATGAGGTCCTCGACCTCTTCATCCAGCTCGGCGCCCCCGAGGACATGCTCGACTTCCCCGTCGTCTACACAAGCGCCCTCAACGGCACCTCCGCCTATACGGGTGCGCCCGAGGACCAAAAGCCCGGCATGGACCCCGTCTTCGAGACCATCCTCAAGGAGATTCCCGAGCCCATCTGCGACCCATCGGCCCCCTTCCGCTTCCAGCCCGCCCTTTTGGACTATAACGGCTTCGTCGGAAGAATCGGCATCGGCACCGTCCGCGGCGGCTCCGCCAAAGTGGGCGATACCCTTACGGCCGTGAAGTTCGACGGCACCACCAAGGACTTCAAGATCATGAAGCTCTATAGCTTCCTCGGCCTCCGCCGAATCGAGGTGGAACAGGTCGAGTGTGGCGACATCTGCGCGATCGCCGGCTACGAGGACTGCAACGTCGGCGAGACCTTCTGCGCCCAAGGGCATAACGACCCGCTTCCGCGCCTACGCGTCGATGAACCTACCTTGCAGATGGAATTCGGCACCAATTCGTCGCCTTTGCGCGGACAAGATGGCAAATTCGTCACCGCCCGCGTCATTGAGGACCGCCTCTATCAGGAAGTCCAGCGCGACGTCTCGCTCCGCTATAGCCGCATCCCCAACAGCGAATCCTGGACCGTCTCTGGGCGTGGCGAGCTCCATCTTGGTGTTCTCATTGAGACCCTCCGCCGCGAAGGGTATGAGCTAGAAGTCTCCAAGCCCCACGTCATCATCCGCGAGATCGACGGCGAGAAATGCGAGCCTTATGAGGACTTGCAAATCGACGTCCCCAGCGAATTCGTCGGCGACATCATGGAGACGCTTGGCACCCGCGGCGCCACGATGATCGACATGGTTGAAGGCAACGGCCAGACCCGTTTGACCTACGTCATTCCCTCCCGTGGCTTGCTCGGATTCGTCAACAACTTCCTGACCTTGACCAAAGGCTATGGCATCATCAACCATACCTTCCGCGAATATCGCCCCGTCTACGGCCATCCCGTCGGCGAGCGCAATATCGGCGTCCTCGTCTCCACCGACAAAGGACCCGCGACCCCCTACTCCATCGAGAAGATCGAGGACCACGGCACCATGTTCATCACCCCGGGCACCGTCTGCTACGAGGGCATGATCGTCGGCGAGCACCGCTACCCGAGCGACCTCGCCGTCAACGTCACCGCGGTCAAGCCGCAGACCAACGTCCGTTCCTCCAACAAGGACCAGACCGTCGTCTTGAAGTCCCCGCGCAAGATGACCTTGGAAGCGTGCTTAGACTACATCAACTCCGATGAGCTCGTCGAAGTCACCCCCAGCGCCTTCCGCATGAGGAAACGCATCCTTAGCACCCCCGATCGCAAGAAATGGGAAGCGAGGCAAAAAGCCCTCAAGGAAGCCGAAGGGAAATAAGCCATCCATATTGAAAAATGGGCCTGCTCGGCCCTTTTTTTGACTTCTTGTTCCCTTGCTTCTACCTTTTCTTGCAGATATAAAGAAGATGGTTGCAGCCTCCAAGCAGCTCCCGTTTCTCGGCGATGGTTAAGTACCATCTCGTAAACGAATCGAAGTCCTCGTCAGAGAAATGGAAATCGGGCCGCTTCTCGATCGGCTCGAGCATCCCATCCACCCCGACCGTGAGCAGGTGCTCCACGCCCAGGTCCTTGAAAAGGTCCTCGAACTCGACGATATCGTAGCCAGTGAAAAGCTGCTCCTTGAACCGTAATGGTTTCAAGTCCTTATCGTAGTTCTCCTGCATGCCCGCCTTCCAGTTGCCATAACAATAGTCCGCGTACATGATCGCGTAGATGGAGAGGAAGGCGAATAGGAGCGCGCCGCCTTTTTTCGTGACGCGGATGGCTTCCTTGATGGCGGAGGAGATCTCCTCCTTTTCATAAAGGTGATACATCGGCCCGAGCACCAACGTCACGTCATAGGATTCGTCCTCGAGCATCGATAAGTCCGTCGCGTCGCCCTGCAAGGCACGCACATTCGTTACCCCCTCCGCGTGGCGCTTCAGGACATCGAGGTTCGACGCGACGAGCTCGATGGCGGTGACGTCCATCCCTTCTTTCGCTAGGGCGATGGAGTAGCGGCCCGTCCCGGCGCCTAGTTCCAAGACGCGGCACCCCTTTTTAAGATAGCGATGGATGTAGGCCATGGTGACGCGGTATTCGAGCTCGCCATGCCGGCTCTTGCTTAGCCGCGCGTCCTCGTCGTAGTTCTCGTAGATGCTTTGGACGATTTCTTCTCTGCTGCTCATAGGTCCTCCAATCGAAGGCTATTATAGACGCGCGCGAAATTTGTCAAAGGTTAAGAAGGCGTGTCATCTAGGCCATAGACTACGCATCCCAAAGAGGATGAACGGATTGAAATGAATGGGAAAAAGGCATCAATACTCTTTGATACAGCCCATTTAATCCGTCCAAAAAAGCATTCTTATATATCTCCTTGCATAGATTGCTGATTCTTGCGTGACAATCTGCAAAGCTCGGGCATTGGGCGTCGATAAGAAAGGGGGCACGAGCCAAGTAAGCCTTATTGCATGGCGAGATAATTCCGTTATCCCGTTAAGACATAGGTAGATTTACGTTGACCGACGGTGAGCAGGCGAAATCCGCGCGGATTTCGTCAACCGTCGGTACAATTTTGACATGCCGCGAGACCTATTCAATTCCCCTGCAGCTCGACTGCTTCGTTCATGGTCAGGCCGCGGCTTTCCTTTTCAACGCTGGTCAGTTGATTGGGCTTCGAGCCCTTACTCCGAAAGGGATGATGCGGAAGGGAAGGCCCGCGATGCGCGGCAAACGGCAACAAGGAGGTTAAAACCATGCCGATCTACTACGCCGGGATCGACGTAGCCAAGTACAAGCACACGTGCTGCGTCGTCGATTCCAACGGGGAAGTCGTCGCAAAGAGCTTCGACTTCGCCAACTCAGCCGAAGGATACTCCCTTCTGCTGAAAACCCTCGACGCTTTGGGGCCGAGGGAATCCGTCAAGGTGGGGATGGAGTCCACCGGCCACTACCACGAGAACCTTTGCAGGAGGCTGATCGCGGAAGGCTATCCGGTGAGGGTCCAGAACCCGAAGACGATTGTATCGTTCAGGAGGTCGAGGAACGTTTCGATGGCCAAGACCGACAGGAACGACGCGCTGGAGATCGCGCTTTACTTCGCGACCTTCGGCTTCACCCCATCCACGGGTAAATCATACACCCACGAGGCGCTCTACGGCCTCGCCAAGGACGCCAACGCCCTCATTTCCGACCGCACCGTCCTCTACAACAGGATCCAACGCCACCTCGACATAACCTTCCCCGAGCTGCTCGGGTTCCTGAGGGAAAACGCCGACGGCAGCAGGAGGAACTCGACCAGGGGCAGGAACGTCCTGGAATCCCCGACGACGCGCTGGATCCTTTCCAACTTCCCGTCCGCCAGGGCGGTCTCGGCGATGACGGAAGCCGACTACGCGACCCTCAAAAGGGTCTCCCGCTCGTCGTTCTCGCCGATCCGCTTCGCCAGGATGAAGGCGCTCGCCGCCTCGTCGGTTGGGACCCCGATCGCGCACGATTCGGCCATGGTCGCGATGCTCGTCGCGCAATGCGGCCTCATCGACTCGCAGCTGGCATCGATCGAGTCGGAGGAAAGGCTTCTCCTGGCATCCGAGCCCCACGAGTTCCTCAAGATCAAGGGAATAGGCGTCGGCTATGCCGCGGCGATACTGGGGAGCGTCGGGGACTTCTCCCGCTTCCCGACCGCCGACGCCCTGCTCAAGTACTCCGGCATGGTCCCGAGCCTCTACCAATCCGGCACCGTCGAACGCCGCGGCAGGATGGAGAAGAAGGGGCCGCCGCTGCTCCGCTACGCGTTGATCCAGGCCGCCCAAAAGGTCGTCCTCCATTATCCCAAATGGGCCGAGTACTACCGTAGGAAATGCTCGGAGGGCAAATTCTACAAGGTCGCCCTCGTCCACCTCGCGGCCAAGCTGCTCAAGGCGATTTGGCTCATCGAGACCAGGGGACTCGAATTCGACGAAGCGCGCTTCTAGGCCTGCAACCAGGGAAGCGTCAACGAAAAAAACGGCGTTGCCCGCGCCTCTTTTTGGCATAGCCAATTTCTTTATTAATGAAAGCAACTATACGATAATAGTTGACATGAACGCGAAAAGAATGGGAAAAACGACGCTGGCATTCTCTGCCATCTCGCTGCTAGCCTGCTCCTCGGCCTATTCTTTTTCCCTTTATTCCTATGGAACGATTGTGACCGAGCCTTTCGTCGAAACGAAGAAAGAAGGC
>JAFSVB010000001.1 GCA_017450325.1 Bacilli bacterium
ATCTAAAAATATTGTGATTATATTTGCATCAATAATATCTTGCGCATCATCGTTTTTTCTTATATCGTTATTTGAATAAATGAACCAATAAGAATTCTCCCATTCATAAAAGAAATCATCAAAATCGATACTTTCAAACACATATGCACGAAAATAAGGAACTGGTGCAACAACACCTCTTTGGATACTCTTAACAGCACACAAATGTTTAAAGGAAGATGATTTAATGTATTCAAAAACCAATTTTAAATATCCATCTTTTAATTCTTCACTACTGTTAACATAAAGGTCGCAATCACCATATCGAAGGATGCTACCTTCTGGGATAGGTAGCTCTTCAATTTCGTGCTCACAAAGAACTTTCTTATCGAAAAACGCGCCTTCCACATAAGAACTTCTACATGATGTGAGAACAAACAAAGGAATAATAGCAATTGCAAATTTATTAAATTTCATAATCTTTGTATGTTCATTTTATACCTTATAACCAATATCAAAAACCCATTATTTCTAGTGACTCTTTGTGATTTTGCTTTTACTACACGGTAGTAACTTCTTTTCTATATCCGTAAACATGAATTATTTCGCATTGGATTTAATGTTAATTGCCAAACAATGAAAATTTATTTAGTGAACTTCCAGCAATCATTAACAGCCAACGGTTAAATAACTTTTTAGTGTGAATGTTATCATGCCAGTCTGGAATGTAATGATTACTTATTGTTTTTATATACTTCTTCCGTCACTAATATCACTACATGCACGAATTATCTAACAACCACTTTTATAAAATGTAACTACCATGCAAAAATATATATGGATTCGGACCGATTGGACGTTAAGCCAGAAAGGATAAACATGAATCGGACCGAAAAAATTAACAAATTAAACAAATTGATTTTCATTTATCAAAACATCAACGCATCAGTATTTTCCTCAATTAAAGAGAAGGAAGTAGCGGTTAAACTCTTTCTCGAGAAATATAGCGACTACACATTTTATGAAGTTTGTAGAGCAATTCAATTAAATAAGGGGACATATTACAACTTCATTCATAACAAGGTTGAAAGAAAGCAAAATCTTATCATTGATGACATATTAAAAATTGAGATAAAGAAAATCTATGATGAAACGAAAGGGAGAATCGGAACTCAAAAAATAAAGATTGAATTAGAAAAAAGAGGATTCAAAACCTCAAAAGAAAAAGTGTCAAAGCTATTAAAAGACCTCGGATTAAAAATTGTATTTGCTAAACATAAAAGAAAGGCGCCAGAACCAAACAAGAATGTCTTCTGCCACAATTTATTAAGGCGTCAATTCTTTCAAAATAAGCCAAACAAAGTATGGATAAGCGATTTCACCGAAATAAAAGTCGAAGGTGCAAGATTCTATCTATGTGTAATTATGGATTTATTTTCAAGAAGAGTTGTTGGGTGGAGGGTTTCTCTTAAATGTGATGCAAATCTAGCCGTATTGACTTTTAAAGATGCGTACACTTCTAAAGGTGAACCAAAATTGGAACTGTTTCACTCAGATCAGGGTAGTCAATACACTTCTTTTGAATTTAGAAGCACGTTAAGAGCACTAAACGTCAAACAATCATTTTCTAACCCTGGCACACCACACGACAATGCGGTAATGGAATCCTTCTATTCGATTAACAAAAGGGAAGAAATATATAGAAGGCAATATAAAGATTACGACGATATTAAAAATTCAATAAACGAATACATTGTATTTTACAACGACAGAAGGCCACATAAGACTCTTGGATATTTAAGTCCTACTCAATATGAGGACTCTTATAATCCAAAAGACTAGCACAACCAAAAAAAGGACTCTAACGTCCTAAATCGGTTCGAATCCTTTTGCTAACTCAAATGGCAGGGGTGGAAGGAATCGAACCCTCATCAAAGGTTTTGGAGACCTCTGTTCTGCCATTGAACCACACCCCTAGGTGGCCTCTTTCTTCGGACTCTTTGAGATTCCTCGATTCAGGCAAGGCAAATTATAGACTCGCGCGCTAGCAAAGGGAAGAATTTTCGTATAGAAAACCTTGCGTTATTCCTCCATGGAATTGACCGCTTCCGCTCTTCTCCGACGACGGCGGAGAACATAATGGTATTTAATTTCCTCACCGATATTCGAAACCGCATAGAGGGCCGGAAACACCTCGAGTCGGCCAAGGAGCATGCCGACGGACATCAGCCAAATGACGCCGAGGGCCGCCACCGATCCCGTCTCGGCGTAGTCGGCGCTGACGACCCAGGATAGACCCGTGTTTGAAATAGCGGACGCCACGTCGAAAGCGGCGGTTTCCACATCGTAATGCTTGGGGTCAATAAGACAAACTGAGGCGGTTATTGCGAAGAAAATGACCACAAAGATGAAAATGTAGTGATGCGCTTCGTGGATGGTTTCCTCATCGAGTTCGCGATTCTTTCCATAGCGGTACGTGAGCTTCGGATAGTGCTGGTGGATGGAGGAGAAACGATAGCGGATGGAATAATAAAGGCTGCGTAGCGCAATAGCGATGCGGTATTGCTTGATACCACCAGCAGAGGAGCCGGCGCCACCGCCGACGAGCATCGTCAAGATCAAAAGCAAGATATAGGAATGCCCCGCGAATGCGGCCGTCCCACCTGGAATGATGTTGATTGGGAAACTACCCGTCGTCGAGGCGAAGCCCGAGTTCGTCATCGCGCCGATGATATAGAAGAAGTCCATGCGGAGCACTTCGCCCCAAGAGTTAAAGTAGTTCATGGTCGCCCCGTTTAAGGCAAGGAGGCAGCCGAAGAACCCGATGAAGATAAATAGTCCGGCTGCGAAGAAAGCATAACGGATTTCATCATCCTTGAAGAAATCGCGGAAACGCCCACGGAGCAAGAATGTATGAAGCATGAAGGAAATCGCGGAGAAGGTGACGAAGACGATGATAATGATTTCGATGGCAAGACTATTCACCGGCATGATCGCGCCTGGGAGCACTTCCCCTTCTAACAAGCGGTAGGCGGCGACGTTCGCGGCGCGCGGAGAGAAGCCGCCGCCGGAAAGGGCGGACATCGCATGGGTGATCGCGTCGAAGAATGGCATGCCGGCGATGAGCAAGGCAATCGTCCCTAAAACCGTATAGAAAACGTAGATGCCGAAGATGAGCTTGGCGGACTTCGCGATATTCGGAAGGAGATGGTCGGAGTGGCCTTCGGATACGTAAAGCGACATGCCGCCGCTCCCCGCACCGAGGACAGAAGCGACGAGCAAAACGAGCCCGACGCCGCCGATAAAGTTCATAAAAGCGCGATGGAACGTATATACGTGCGGGCAGAAAGCTCCCTCGACGTCAATGAAATCGCGAAATACCGTAAGTCCTGTCGTAGAATAGCCCGACGTCGCCTCGAAGATGGACATGGTGATGTTCATGTTCATCTCGCCCATGAGCTTGGCGATATAAAACGGCGCCGCGCCGGAGATGATCGCGCCGAGCCATGTAAGCATCAGCAACAACGATTCCTGGTGACGCATGAAGCGCGAGCGCTTCCGCTTGTAGACCAACGAGAAGAAAAGGATAAACCCGACGACGATATCCGTAAGCGAAACGCCCCCGAAAATCAAAAGGGCGCGGTATTCGGACGGGTAGAACGGCACGACGAGCATCGGAATGGCCGAGATAAAGCCGATGAGCACCAAAAACATGCCGAAATAACCGAAAACGAGTCGGAATCCGGTGATTTCTTTGCCATGGTGCATCTGGGCGGCGGCGGACATGATCAATCCTTCTTTTTCTTATTCTTGTCGGCAACGGGCTCCGCGGGTTTTGGGGCGGGCTTGCCGTCGGGGCGTTCGGTCTCGACGTATTTCATGAGGTTCTTCGCATTCGCGGGCGCGGTGACCATCAGCAAGGTGTCTTTGGGCTGGATGACGATGGAGCCACTTGGAATGATGATCTGGTAGTTGCGGTAAATCGCCGAAATGGAAGCGTATTTAGGGAAGCGGATATCCTTAATGGCCTTATAGCAGATCGCGTATTTGGAGAGGATGACCTTCTCGATGACGGCGATGCGGTTGTCATCGATGGAGAGGGTCTTGGTGAGCGATTCCATCGAGGATTCCGACATGATGGATTGAGCGAGGAGGTACGTGGAGGAGATGACCGCATCGAGGCCGAGTTTCTTGAAGTACTCGACGTTGCTCGGGTTGTCGACGACGCAGATGGTCTTCTTGGCGTTGAACATCTTCTTCGCCATCAAGCAAGCGGCATAGTTATCGGTGTCACGCTCGCATAGGGCGATGAAAACGTCCGCGTCGAAAGCGTTGGATTGTTCCAAGGCGATGCGGCTCCAGGGCTCGCCATGGTAGACCTTGACCTGGCACGCTTTTTTCAAGCGCTCCACAACGGACTTGGAGGGGTTGATGATGACGAGCTCGTTCTTGCGGCTCTTGTAACTTTTGATGATGTATTCGGCTTTGGAGTCGCCGCCGGCGATGACGATTTTCATTGCACATCGCTCCCTTCTCTTAAGAGGGCAAGGCGGTCGCGGGTCAACTGGAACGGATAGACAGCCTTGATGTTGCTTTGGCCTTGGACGAGGATGCCTAGCGTCGGATCATCGAAGCGGACATAGACGTATGGGATCTCGAACTCAATCGCGCAGGCATGCGCCAAAAAGAGTGAAAGATTGTCGTTGCCCGTGGTGATATAGACTTGCCCCGCGGACTCGATGCCAAGGTCGATCAAGGTTTCGAGGTCGCTCGCGTCCTCGACTTTCGCGTCGCCGGAGAAATCATCGTCCAGCATGGCGAAGGAAGACTCGTCCGGGTCGACGACGATGACCTCGAGGCCACGTCGTGAAATCTCGTTGGCAATGCTCGCGCCGAGCTTGCCACAGCCGATTACAAAGGTTCTTTTCATGGTTGTTTGTCCTTTTGAGACGACGGAATTATAAACTCCTCCGCGCGACGGGGCAATGCGCCAGCGCACGGGAGGCTGTCATAGACTTTGACGCGGTCATGACGGGCGGTGATTTCTTCGTAAGCCTTCTTGGTGTCTTTCTTTTTAAGGCCGTCATATCCAAGGTCGCGAAAGCGCGTAAGGCACCATGCGACGTACTCCTTTGTGGCGTCGGACATCAGATAATGGTCGGCGCGGTCGAGGAAATAGTTCAGCGTCTTCTCGGGCGTGAAATGCTTCGGGTCATAGCAAAAAGAGGCCGAGAGCATATCACAGACATACTCGGTCGCGTAAATCCAAGGCATCGTCATCGCCAGAACATGGCCTTGGAAGAAGTCGGTCCAGTATTCCCAATGATGCTTATTTCGCTTTGTGTGGGCTTGGCAAATATAGGAAAAGTAGTCGTTTTTCAGGCGTTCTTCGTACACAGGAGAATGAGTGCCGTCGAAGTTTTTGACCGAACGTGAGAACTCGCGATGGGTGTATTTGCTCAGGTCATGGAAGAGGCAATGAAAGCCGATGCCGCAATGGACGCCATTGAGAAAGACGTGGTAACGGTGGCGGTTCACAAGACCGAGATGACGGAAGAAACGACTCATGAGAGAATCGCCTCCAGCGTCTCCCCGATGTCTTCATGGGAGACGACGTCGAATTCGCGGTCAAACGGGGTGGGTTCGGCGTTGATGAGAACGCTTATATCGCCGCGGAAATACTGAGGGATTGAGGCGACGGGGTAAACGCGTAGGGACGTTCCGCCGACGATGAGTACGTCCGCTTTGGCCACTTCGTCGATGCCTTGTGTCAGTTCCTCATAGGGAAGGGTTTCGCCATAGAGGACGACGTCAGGTTTCAGCATACCCCCGCAAGAAGGACAGACGGGCACGCCTTCGGGACGGATGTCCGATAAAGCGAAACGCTCATGGCATTTCAAGCAATGGTAACGCTGCACCGAACCATGGAGCTCGTAGACGTTCTTCGATCCCGCGAGCTGGTGGAGGCCGTCGATGTTCTGGGTGAGCACCGCGATGTGGTGATGTTCCTCGAAATGTGCTAAAGCGAGGTGCGCCTTATTCGGCTTGGCTTTCGGGTTGACCATGCTCGACCAATAGAACTCGTAGAATCCCTTAGGATCGGCATAGAAATAATCGCTCGAAAGCAATTCCTCATAGGACATCCCGTCGGCCCTCTTCTGGCTATAAAGCCCGCCGGGGCTGCGGAAGTCGGGAATTCCCGAGGCGACGCTGACCCCCGCCCCTCCTAAAAAGGCGACGCGCTTGCTGGAAGCGATGGCCGTTCGAATGCGATTGAGTGTTTCTTTTTCCATACCCATCATTATCCCACTTACGCACGCGAGTGGGCATATGCAATCTTTTTCAGTTAAAATTCGGCGGGGTTTTGCGAAGGAAAACGCTCAAAAAAAGTTTTCTTATGACGGAGCGAGGCATATCCTAGAAGTATGAATCCAGAACTGAAGAACCACATTTCTCACCTATCGACGGGCGTGGCGCACCGCGGGTTGCACGACCTTGCGCGCCCCGAGAATTCACGCGCCGCTTTCGAGCACGCTATTGAGGCGAACATCCCTTTTGAGTTCGATGTCCATCTATGCAAAGACGGCCATGTCGTAGTCTGCCATGACTCCTCTTTGCTTCGAATGACGGGCAAGGAGGGGATCATTGAGGAGATGACCCTAGAAGAAACCCAAGCCCACCATTACTTCGATGGCTCCTCTCCCATCACGCTGCCCGAATTGCTCACGCTGAATAACGGCAAGGTCCCGATGGTCATCGAGCTGAAGACGCGGGGCGGCAACGCCAAAGAGCTTGCCGAGGCCGCCGTACCGTTGATCAATTCCATTCCGAATAAAGATCTATGCTACCTCATCAGCTTCGACGCGGATGCATTAAGGGAGGCCAAACGATGCGGCGTAACGCTGCCTTGCGGTTTCCTCGTCGGCACGGAAGCCATCAAGCACGCGAAAAAAGAACTGCTTTACGAGTTTGATTTCCTCGACGTCGAGGTCCACTACTCCTTATTGCCGCGTTTCCGCAGGTATCGCAAGGATGGCGGGATGCTCTTTTGCTGGACGGTGAAAAACCGCCTGACCCATAGCATTGGCAAAAAGCGATGCCACGTCTTGACTTGGGAGGAGGTCGATTCCGCAAAAGAGCCTCTGAAGGTCAACGCGTTTGTACGCGACCATCTCAATCCCTTTCACACCGACCGTTAACAAGCCAAGACTCTCAGTCCGAACAAATCCTTCAGCGAAATCTTCAACTCGTCGATGAGGAGATAGCCTTCCTCGTAGACGAGTTTTCCTTTGCCTTCCGCAAAATAATAATGACCATTGGAAAAATACTTTGCCTCGAGCGTCTCGCCGCCTTGAAGCGAGGCGAGGATACTGGAGATGTTTCGCGCCTCCTCTTCGGCGAGGAAGCCCTTTTGCACCGCTTCTACCTCGAATTCTTTGGCAAGTAGAGCCTGGCGAAGGCCGCGCACCGCATCGAAGGGAAGAAACTGCTTGGCACGCTGGGATAAGGGCATTTTCTCACGCATCTTCGTCTCCTCCATTATGACCACCGATAAATGTGTTGCGTTCTCTACGCGTCGCCTTGGCGGTGAAGTCCGCACCTTTCAAAACGGCGTTCTTCCCATATTTCTTCTCGATTTCCAGCAGGGAGTCGCGCAGGTTTTTCTGCTTGGTGATCTCATCGGTATCGTCGAAGAGGCTATAGGTCTCCCCTTCTCCTTCCACGACATTGGCAAACGATACCGCGACCGACTTGATCTGGGCGTCACGCGGCACTTTGCGTCGATAGGTTTCCACCGCCCCTGGCAAGAAAAGCGACGCTAGGTTTCCCTTTCCTTGGATATCGACGACGTAATGAATATCGGCGCGGTAGTTACCTCGAGTATGGCCATCAAGGAGCAATCCGACACCAAGGCGAGAGGAAACGAGCCCTTTCCGCGCCAAGTCAAGGCAAAGCGATTCAATCATTTCTTTGACGATAAGCTCCCCGTCGCGCCATGAATACGGGCAAGCGAGAATCTGGTTGGTAGAAATGCTATGGCTTTGGCTCTTGTACTGCTTGATATCGATCATGCGGGTCGGCTCGCGTCCATAAGCATGGTCGATCAATAGCTCTGCATTGATTCCAAATTCTTTGTACAAGACTTCCTCGTCCGCGTCGCGAATGCCCTGCATATCCAAGATTCCATGCTTGGCAAGCCGTTGCTCGGTCGCGGAAGAAATCATCCAAAACTGGCTTAATGGACGAATCGTGGAGCACTTTTGGAGGAAGCGTTCCTCGGTGAGCCAACCGATTCCCTGAGGGTCGTGTTTCGCAAGCAAGCCCGAGGCGACCTTGGCAAGATACATGTTCGTGCCGATGCCGGCCGTCGTCGGTATTCCATAGGTATCCCGAATCTCGTTCATGAGTTTCAGCGCGAAGTCCTTTGCGCGGATACCATAGAGTTTTAGATACGTAGTCGCGTCCAAAATACACTCGTCGATCGAGTAGACGTGGATGTCATCCTTGGAGATGTATTTCAGGTAAATGCCATAGATTCCAGCGGCGATTTCAATGTAGCGGCGCATCCGTGGCGGCGCGATGACGATGTTCGGATCCTTGGGGACATCGAAAAGACGGCAGCGGTTCTTCACGCCACGCGCCTTAAGATGCGGCGAGACGGCGAGGCAGATGGTCTTTTCCGTTCGCGTGGCATCCGCGACGACGAGGTCGACCTCCATCGGGTCGAGGCCGCGATCCACCGCTTCAACCGAAGCGTAGAACGATCGGGCATCAATAACGAAATATACGCGGGTTTCAGGTGCTAAGCTCACGGGGAGTATTGTATAAGAGGAGAAAGGCGATTGCGATAAGGGTGCCCTACTTTTTCTTTATTTATGTTCGTGATGATGGCGAACGTCCTCGCCTTGTAGGCAATCGGGGCATATACCATAGATCTCGGTGTTGTGGTCGAGGACGTGAAAGCCGGTCTCTTCTTCGATAGCCTCATTTACCTCGTGGTAGGGGCAGCCTTGAAGCGGAACCCGCTTGCCACAGCGTAGGCACACCAGCATATGCTGGACTTCTTCTTTGTTGAGCGAGTAAAGATTTTCCTTCCTCGGTCCGATCTCCTTGCGGCAAATGCCCACCTCGACGAAGCTATTCAGGCTACGATACACCGTGGAGAGGTCCGCCCCCCTGCCTTTCAGGGCGTTATGGAGGTTCTCGGCCGTAATCGGGGCATCCAGGGAAGAAATGTAGCGCAGCACTTCAAGGCGCGCCTCCGTTGCCTTAAGGCCATGTTCGCGTAAGAGCTCTTTCTCGTCCATATTGGTTGCCATCCTTAGATAAGACTGGTATATTTTACACGCAAATGCAAATCATTTGCAATTAGAAAGGATAATGCGAATATGAAGAGGCTATTGCTTCTATTGCCGTCTCTGCTGCTTGCCTCCTGCGCTCCAAGTGGGAACGCCAAGCCGACCATCGTGGCCTCTTTTTACCCCATTTCGTTTCTCGCCTCCTCCATCGCGGGCGATAAGTACGACGTCGTTTGCCTAACCCCGAGCGGAGCCGAGCCCCACGATTTCGAGCTGACCCCGAAGAACGTCACCACGCTTTACGATTCCAAAGCCATCTTCGTCAATGGGTTAGGGATGGAAAGCTGGGTGGATTCTTTGCAAGAGAGCCTCAAAGAAAAGACCGTCACGCTAAGTGATGGACTCCCGACGAAGACCATCGACAGCCGCATCGATCCGCACGTGTGGCTCGATACCCGCCTTTATGAAAAGATGGCGGAGAACATGGCCACCTCCCTTGCGAAACTCGATCCGTCCAACGTACAATTCTACCGCGATAACTGCGCAACATTTTCCAAAAAGATGGCCGATTTGCGTGAATATTGCCATAAAATCGCGGATGCTTTCGAAGATAAAGTCATCGCGGTCAACCATGCCGCCTATGGCTATATGTGCAACGAATATGGCATTGAGCAACTCTACATCAATTCCATCTCTCCAGACGAGGAGCCGACCCAAAAAGCCATCGAAGACATCCTCAAGGCCGTCGAGGAGCGCGGCATCGACACAATCTTCTTCGAGGAGCTCGCAAGCGATGCCGTCGCGCAGAAAATCGCAAAAGAGACCGGAGCCAAAACCGAAAGTCTCAATCCGTTGGAGGGCCTCACGGCAAAGGAAGAGCGCGAGGGAATGGACTATTTCTCCATTTATCGCCAAAACATGGATAAGATCGCAAGGAGCAAACCATGATTCGTTTTGATGATGTCGGTTTTTCCTATGATAACAAGGAGCTGCTTCGTCATGTCAATTTCCATATGGACGACGGGCAGTTCGTTGGCATACTCGGCCCTAACGGCGGAGGGAAGTCCACCTTTTTGAAATTGACGTTAGGCATGCTCAAACCTCAAACGGGCAAAGTAACCATCACCGATACCCGCATCGGTTATCTTTCTCAGACGACCTCGGTGCAGGAACGAAACCTACAATGCAGTGTGTGGGAGCTCGTTTGCCTCGGATTAGTCCAAGGAAGGAAACTCTTCTTAAGCAAAAAAGACAAAGCGAAAGCGCGCGCTGTCTTAGAAGAATTCGGCCTATGGGAGATTCGTCATCATCTTCTCTCCGAACTCTCGGGTGGTCAGCTTCAGCGGGCCCGCTTGGCCAAGACGCTTGTGGTCGATCCCACGCTCCTCGTATTCGATGAGCCCGACGCAGGCATGGACGAGGAAAACCACCACCATCTTATTCACGTCATCGAAGATCTCCATAGGCAAGGGAAGAGCATTTTGTTCGTCTCCCATCACCCTCATGACCTAGAGTCGGCCGACGCTGTGTATTTCATCGAAGATGGGGAACTGATTACCTATGAAGAAGAAACGCAAAGGGGGCACCACCATGTTTCACTATGAGTTCATGGTCATCGCTTTCATCGTCGCCCTGCTCCTTGGAGCCGTCTTCCCCCTCCTTGGCGGCACGGTTGTCTATAAGCGTCTTTCGTCAAGCGGAGACGCCCTCGCCCACTCGTCTCTTGCGGGCGTGGCCATCGGATTGGTCGCAGGGCTAAATCCTTTATATATTTCCATCGCCGCATGCGTCGTATCCTTTTTAATCATCGGGTTGCTCCGCCGAAAGTTCGGGTCCCACGCGGAAATCGGCGTCGTCGTGGTCTTAAGCGCGGCCATAGCCGTTACGGGCATTTTGTCCGGCTATGCTTCCGCGGCTAATTTTGAATCCTATCTATTTGGCTCGATTCTTCTCATCTCCTATGAGGAGCTTTATATCGTCATCGGGCTAAGCATCGTCGTAGCCGCGTTCTATTTCCTCACGTACCAACGGCAGCTTCATTGCCTCTATAGCGAGGAAGAAGCCAAGATCGCGGGCATTCATGTCCGCTGGCTCGACTTCGCGCATTCTCTCTTGTTCGCCTTGACGGTCGCGATCGGGGCGAAGATCGTCGGTTCGCTCGTCGTTTCGTCGATGCTCGTCCTACCCACAGCTACCGCGCTGCTATTAAAAAAGAACTACCGCATCACCAGCATCGCGAGCGTCATCGTCTCCATCCTCTCCATGGCGGGGGGCGTCATCTTCTCCTATTATCTTGATTGGAAACCAGGTGCGACAAGCGTAGGCATCGCCGTTTTGTTGCTCTTGCTCATCCTTGCATACAAAGGGTTGTCGTTGCTTCTAAAGCGAAAGAAAACGGCGTAAATCGCCGTCCTTTTTGAAATCGTCCTAGTTCTTGCGCAGTTTTTTCCAATAGAGCAAAAAAGCAACCGCCGCCGCGACTAGGAAGCAGCCGATGTTCCAAGCAAAGAACGGGATGTCCCACTTTCCACCGCCCATGCCGAGGTAGAGGTCGTTCTGCAAGAAGTTAAAGAAGAAGTGAATGCCGATGGCTGGAAGAATGCCGCCCACCTTAAACGCCACCCCTACGAGTAAGCCGAGCAAGAACGTATAGCCGGCCTGCGCCAAAGAAGGCAGAATCGCTCCGCCGGCTAAGATGCCTAATGCATGGCATAAGCCAAAAATAAGGGAAGAGACGAGAATATCCGCCTTTTTCCAGCTCGTATGCTGAAGCGCTCCGATCAGACCGACGCGGAAGACGATTTCTTCGACCGTCGCCGTGCCGAGGGTGAATAGGACCGCCTTCGTCATCTCGTTGGAATCCGGCGCGTTAAACCCGCCGCTTAAGAGCAACGAGATCATATTCCCGAAAGCGATGAATAGGATTGGAATGCATAGCCATGCCTTCTTGGTCTTCCCGAGTTCTAGGGAAAGGCCGTCATGTGCGAGGATCAGCCCGATTGGGGCGAGGACAAGAAAGCGGAGCGCCCCCGTAAACGACGTCTGGTCCATAAAAGGGGGAGCAGGCAGGCTCACGGCCAGAATGTATATGGCGACGCAAAGCAGACTATCGTAGAAAACCCGCGCAAAACCCTTCTCAATTTGAAGTCTCATCGGATTCCTTTTTCGCGGCGATACGCTTATTCAAATAGAAGAAACGGAAGAGGAAATAACCGATGCCGAAAAGCACCAGCAGGATGCTCCAGAACTGCGAAGGCGTGATGCCTGGGATAAACGTGCCGCGATAATCGCCGCGCACGAACTCGATGCTAAAGCGCCAGACGCCATAAGCGACGGCGTATATGGAAAGGCCATAGGGGCTTTTCTTCTTAAACGCGAGGAACGCTAGGCCTCCGCCGAGGATAAAAAGGAAGATGGCTTCAAAGAGGTTCGTGGGCACCACCGTCGTATCGGTGGTATGGAAGTGGACGCCGAACCATTCATGGGTCTCCACGCCATAGCAGCATCCTGCCATAAAGCAACCGATGCGCCCGATGGCATGGGCCAAGGCGATGCAGGCAGGAAAAATCCAAAACAGCTTCTCGAGCGCGTCCGGATAGTGTTTTCGCACCCAGACAAAATACAAGATGATAAACGTCCCGACCCCGAAGATAAAGCCACCATAGAATGTCAACGTCCAGCTCCAAGAATAATGGGCTGGGTCTTGGATGAAGTCATACAGGTTCTGAGTTAGGTAAGCGCCGAGGATGCCGATGGCGATGGAGATCAAGAGCGATAGCTCCACGTAATAGACCTTGCCCCCTGGCTCCTTCAGACATTTGCGGAAGAATATCTCAAAGACGGCGAGGGCGACGATAACGCCAAGGACGATCATCACCGTATAGCTTTCCAAAAACCCGAATATCGTTGGATACATGGGAAAATACTACCATAGCGTCGCGCATTATGGCATGGATATGCACGCGAAATAAAAGAAAACGGCCACCGCAACTTCTTGAGATGGCCGTATTTCATCAATCAATGTTGATTTTGATTTTCAGATCGCTCGTCGGGTAGGTGGCGCAGGCATGGACGTATCCATAATCCTTATCCGCCCCGCGGCGTCCATCGCCGACCGGACAGACATAGAAGTTGCCGGAGAGGACCTTGATGCGGCAATAGCCGCACGCCCCGCTTCGGCAGGCGGTATGGACCTTCAGACCCGCGCGTTCCAAGGCCACCGCGATCGGCTCATTCGCCTTCGCGGGGATGACGGTATGGTGGATACCCTGGCAGACGGTGAGGCGGAATTCCTCGCCCGCGAGTTCTTTGGGGTAGCCTTCGAACGTCGTGATGTCCCTCGGCGCACCGAAGACTTCGAAGCGGATGCGGCGGGCGGGGACTTTGAGTTCCTCAAGCGCCTTGCGGACGAAATCGTACATCACTTGGGGGCCGCAGACGAAATACGTCGTGTCGCCCTGAGAGTACTTCTGGATGAGTTTGGCATCGAGGAAGCCGCGCTCCCCTTTCCAATTCGGGTTTTCGCCGCTAAGGACGTGGATGACGCGAACTTTGTCGCAGACGCACTCCTCGAGTTCTTTCCGAAGGATGATATCGTCCTCGCTGACGGAACCAAAGAGGATGGTCAGGTTCATGTCGAGGTTGCCAAAGCGGATTTCGCGGGCCATGGATAAGAAAGGCGTGATGCCCGAGCCGCCCGCTAACGCGACGACGTTCTTCGCGTCCCGAATCGGACCGTAATGGAACTCGCCAAGCCCCACTTCTCCTTCGAATTCATCTCCGACTTTCACGTTATCGTAGAGATAGTCGGCCACAAAACCGTCTTTGCGTGGCTTGCGGACGGTGATCTCCACAAAGGGGTGCTCGCCACGGGTTTGGAAGGGCGAGGAACTGATGGAATAGGGTCTCGTGACGAGGGAATTGCCGATCTTCATGCGCAGGGTCATGAATTGCCCAGCCATGAAATAGGGGAAATGCGCACCTTCGAAACGGATGGTCTTCGCCGTCGGCGAGGCGTCGCGCACCTCGGTAACGCGGAAATGGAGGAAGCCAGGATGAAGCGTCTTCGCAAGAGTGCCGATAGGATCGTAGGGCGCGGGATTCGCGGAGGCTTGGTCGAACTTCGCTTGGCGCGCCTTGGTGACGCGGCTCGCGCCGCCGACATCCTTCAAAAAGCCTTTGACTTTCATTTATTTGCCCTCCTTGGCATCTTCTTCCATCATGTCGAGGATGATCTTCGCGCCTTTGCGGCCGTTGGTGACCGCAGGACCCATGCCATCGCCCGAAATCTGATGGGCGCCCGCGAAGGAGAGTCCTTGGATGTAATTCTCCTTCTCGCCCATTTGCAAACGGGCGACGATGTGGTCGTCCATCGTGTGCATATAGCCGTATACCGAGCCTTGGTAAGCGCCCGTGTAATGAGAGATCGTCACGGGGGTCTCCACCACGATTTCCAGGATGTGGTCGCGGAGGTTCACGCCGAGCCTCTTCGACTCGAGGTCGATAAAGTGCTCCGCGTTCTTTTGCCGCATCTGACGATAGTTTTCTTCATTGACCCCGAACCAGCCCTCGGGACGAGGGAGCGTGGTGATGGAATAGATGCAGGTGCCCTTTGGAGAGCAGCCGGGGTTCGCCAAATTGGTACAGATCGAGGTGACGTAGTTATAGGGCCCTTCGGTGGAGCCTTCCTTCCAGATCTCGCTTAGGTCCATGCCTTCGGCGGCGTAGAAGGTGCTGTAGTCCTTGATGCCAAGCTCCTCGGCGCTCTTGTCTAAGAGCATAACGACCGAGAAGCAGGTGACGCCGATGGTTTTGGCGTTGACGAACTTGATCGCGCCTTCGGGCACGGCGCTTAAGGGCTCGATCATCTGGGTATAGGCCTTATCCGGATAGGCGGAGCAGACGACATAGCGCGCCTTGATTTCTTCGCCGCTTGCAAGGCGCACGCCTTCGACGTGGCCGTTTTCGACAAGGATCTTATCGACGCGCTGGCCGAATTCGACCTGGCAGCCCATTTCCATGGCGCGTTCGCACATTTTCAATGACATCTCGTGTGAGAACTTCTTAGGAACATAGGAGCCATAGCCGAGGTAATCCGCCATCAAGACCGCCCAAATCGTAAAGGGCAGGTTCTCCAAGACGTCCCCGACATAAATCCAATAGGCGGAGAGGATATCGACCGCCTTTTGGGGCAAATGGAATGTGTCGATGACCTCTTTGGCGCTATAGCCCGCCGTCTTGACGAACTTCTCGTGCTTGAGGAGCATCTGCACTTTGGACATATGGGTGACCGAGAGGACGTTGACGGAATCGTAGACCGTATTGCACAGTTGCAAAAGCTCGAGGATTTTCTGATAGAGTGAACCATCGGGATCACCACAGGCATCCGCGATTTCCTTCGCAGGCGTCTCGAAATTGCCATGGTCCCCCGGATGGACGAGGACGGAAGTCCCCGTCTTGCCATCGACGAATCGATAGGCGTCTGGGACGCGTAGCCACTCGATGTCCACGCCCATCTCATCGAAGAAGTTGCGGATTTTTAACGGGCACTCCTTCGGGCCGATGGACATCATTTCATGAAGCGTGCCTTCAATCTCAACACCACCACGGACAAAGGAAGTCGCGACGCCTCCGGGGAGGTTATGCTGCTCGAGGACGAGCACTTTCTTTCCTTTTTTCGCGAGGGTGAGGGCCGAGGCGAGGCCAGCGAGGGCGCCGCCGATGACGATGACATCATAACGGTCCTCAAAGTATTTTTGTTTTTCTGGCATGTTGCAGTCCTTTCATAGAGGCAAGGGGGCTCAAACGAACCCCCTTGAGAAATATTAATGAGTTATTAGCGGAAGAAACGCTCGACAAGGTCGCGGGAATACTCCACGGTTTCGTCCATGTCGCCGAAGGACATGATCTCACCCGCGTAGTACGTGTTGTTCTGGCCCTGCATGGCCTCGACTTTCTCGTACCAGCCGGCGGCATAGTCCTCGGAGAAAACGTGCGGGAAGTAATAAGCTTGGAATTCGTAGATGATCTTATCCTTGCCTTCTTCCTTGATGGGCGGGATGCCGAGTTTGGCGATGTCCTCGAGGACGGTCTTCTTAGTCGCTTCGTATTCGAGTTCCGGACGCGCCTTATATTGTTTTAGGCTCTCACTGGGATCTTTGTGCTTGCGAAGGACATAGGAGACGAGCGGCTGATCCGGCTCGTTGCCCCAGCGCATATAGAACACCATGCCATGGCCAAGGGTCTCCGGCGTCATGTTGTCGACGACGTAGAAAGAGGCTTCCGGATAGTTTTCCTTCGCGGTGATATAAGCCATCGTGTCATAACGCTCGTAGTCGATCTTGGAGAAGAGCTCGCGTTCCTTCTCGGTGACGTCGAGATAGGAATCAAGGCCTTGCGCGACGGGGTTATTGATCGTGCCGACCTGAAGCGGGGCGGTGATGATGAGCTTGTCGAAGACTTCCTCTTTGCCGTTGACCGTGATGGTGACTTTCTCGCCACGGACGATCTTGGTGATGTTGGAATTCAGAAGCGCGGGGTGCTTTAACTTGGCGTTGAGGGCTTCGTAGATACTCTGCGTGCCGTCTTTCCAAGTCCAAAGATTGACGTTAACGAAGTTCATCATCGTCTGGAAGTCCAAGTATTTCAGGACATAAGCCGCGGGGATTTCGTCGAAATAGCCATAGCCAAACGACGTGAAGGGCTGGACCCAGATTTCGGTGACGAGGGGGCACTTGTTGAGCTCACAGAACTTCTTGAAGGGCATCGCGAGGTCCTTCAGGTTCTCGTTCACACCAGAGACCGGCTCGCGCCCTGGGGTGACCGCGAAGCCTTCATAACGGCCTTCGGAAACGCCGCGGTGTCCGCAGATGTCATATCCTTTATATTTCGTTTCGAGGATTTCGCCGAACTTCTTGATTTGCTTTTTCAGCTTCAGTAGATGTGGGATGTTGAAGAGTTTCTTGTCGAAACGGTGGTCGGGTTGACCGTTGGGGAGACGATAGGTGCGATGCAGGCGAGGTCCATTGTGGTCAACGCCGGCGAAAAGCTCGACATCGTGAACTGCGTAATAAGACGGAACGCCCATAATCGCGCCCATTTCATAACGCTTGCCATTCCAAGTGGGGGAGTGGCATTTGCCACCTACGTGATCGGTCTTCTCGAAGATCACATAGTTCTCGTAGCCTTTCTGCTCGAGATACATGCCGGCGCTCAAGCCAGCCGGCCCACCACCGATAATGGCGATTCGAATGTTCTTTTCCATATCCTTCCTTTCATCAATATTGGAAAACTTGTACCCTCATTGTACTCGTTGTTCTATGATTTTTACATAAAAGCAAATATGATTTTCCACCGTTTTGAAACATTCTTTGGCCTTTTGAGGGCACAAGCATCCGAACGGATTGCTCTTAAATTTGAGCAAGACCACGTTTTATGCACTTGGACATTTGGGGAGCTCGTTCAGCGGATGGAGCATTTCCCATTGCCCGATTCCCGCTGCATTGGCGTATTCGCCTCGACCACGCCGGAATCGATCCTTACTATTTTCGCGCTTGCGGGCAGGCGGAGGATCGTACTGCTAAACCCCGATGACCCCATCGAGAAACTGCGCATGCAGATTCGGGCCACGCACGTCGATATGCTCTTAGGAGACGAGGAGCTCGCGAAAGAGTTCGAGGGTGACCTCGACCACGACCACTTACGAGAAGAAAACGACATTCTCTTCTTCACCTCGGGCACGACCTCGAAGGCTAAGGCCGTCGTGCTGACGGAAGAATCCTTATGCTCCGCCGCTTATAACGGTGGATCGATGCTCCTTCTCCGTCCGGAAGACCGCTTTTTGTCCGTCTTGCCTTTGTCCCATGTGTTCGGTTTTGTCTGCGCTCTTCTATGGCCGTTATCCTTTGGGGCGTGTGTCTGCCTTGGGAGAGGGCTGCAGAACATTTTCTTCGACTTTGACTTCTTTCGCCCAACAGTCGCAAGCCTTGTCCCTCAGATGGCCGCTTTCCTATGCGCGAAAAATTTGCTGAACGAAGAACTTTATTTGGTTCTTATCGGCGCAGGAGATTGCGACGATAGCGTCTTGCAAGCCCTGCAGGAAAAAGGAATCCGCGTGAGCTTTGGTTATGGCTTGACCGAGACAAGCTCTGGCATCGCCTTATCCGTAGGAATGAACCCGCGGGCCATGTCGATCTGCCCCGATTACCGCATCGAGATCGCTAACGATGGCGAAATCCTCGTCCATGGAGGTCCGACCTTCATGAAGGGCTACTATGGAGATGAGATCAACACGCGCAGCGTCCTTTCCAAAGGGGTCCTCCATACGGGCGACCTCGGGAGGCTCGAAACGGGTTTGCTCTATCTGACGGGGAGAAAGAAAGAAATTCTTGTATTCAATGACGGAAGCAAGCTCTTCATTCCGGAATTCGAGGCGGATTTACGCGAATATTTGACTCCAGACGCCGATTTTGCCATCATGCAGGGAAAGCGTGGCGAAGTGGTTCTTTATATCCATAAACCCGTCGATGTCGAAAAGCAGGTCGCCGACTTCAATACCCATTATCCCCGCTCCCAACAAATCACAAGAATCATCTACGCCGACAAACCTTTGCCGCGAACGCAAACCAACAAAGTCCAACGTTATTTGATCAACATCCATGAAGGAGCAAACCATGAATCGTGAAGAAATCACCGAGAAGATCGCGGAGATCGTCCGCATCAACATGCCTGGATTTGACGACATAGAGCTCGTCGAATCCACGCGCATCAATAACGAGGCCGGTTTCGACTCCATGACCTTCGTCTATGTGATGTGCAAAATCGAGGCCGCTTTTGATATTTCTATTCCGAAACGCCGCTGGGAGAAGATGGCGACGCTTGGCGATGTCGTGGACGCGGTTGAAAAGGAACTCGCGAAAAAATAATGTCTTCCTCCATTTACCAACTTTCTTTAACGCTTCGCGCGGGGCACGTCGATTTTCGTCGTCACCTCCGTCCATCCGAATTAATGCGTCTATTCCAAGAGTGTTGCATCGCCCACACCGAAGAACTCGGAATGGGGCGCGCCATGACGCTCGACAGAGGCTTTCTTTGGGTTGTTGATTCGCTTCATTTCAGCGTGACCCGCTGGCCGGAATATGACGAGGACATAACCTTGAGATGCTATCCAGGTCGCACGCTCCACTACTTGTTCCCGCGTTATCTGGAGGTTGTGGATAGTCATGGCGAGGTTTGCGTCCGAGCCACCTCCCTTTGGTCACTCATCGACGAGAAGACACGGTCTCTTATTGACCCTAAGGAAAAAGGCATCGTCATCGAGGGGAATGAGCACGGCGACGAAATCGCTCCCGCCATGGGCATGCCCGTCCAGTCGATTCCCGATGTTCGGACGCTGGTCGCCCATTATTCCAACGTAGACATAAACGGACATATGAACAATGCCGCCTATATGGATTTCATCATGGATTCTTTTTCCGAGGACGACCTCGAGAATAAGACCATAAAGGACATCGTTTTGTGCTTCAAAAAGGAAATCCGTCTGGGGCAAACCGTGGAAGTAACCATTGGAAAAATCAAGGACTCCTATTTCGCGTTTAGTCCCTATTTCTCTGCAAAAGTCGCATTGATTTAAAAACGAGGGCCCGAAGGCCCCGTGGATTATTTAGGCAAATTCTCAATCGCTTCTTCAATGCTTTGCGCTTTGGCGAGCTTACCGTATTTGTCGACGTCGCCTTTATCGCGGGTCTCGTGCGTGAGACAACACGGCCCACCGATGCACCCACCGACGCAGCCCATGCCTTCAATGAAGTTGAAGTCGCGGTTCGGCGATTTTGCTTTCATCAAGGCGAGGCGGCAGTTATCAAGGCCATCGACGAAGATCGGTTTGGCTTCGAAGGTGGAGCCCTGCTCTTTCAAGGCTTCTTTCACCGCATCGGTCAAGCCGCCGGAGCGAGCGAAGATGCGGCCATAGTAGGAGGCGCTATCCAGAGCGGTCTCTTCGAGCGACTGTACATCGATTTCCTTCGCGTCGATCAAGGCCTGGAGTTCTTCGAACGTCAGCGCGACGTCGACATAGGGCTTGACGCGCTCGTCTTGGATTTCCTTCTTCTTCGCGATGCAAGGACCGACGAAGATGATCTTGCTCTCGGGATGGTGTTCGCGAATCCATTTCGCGATGGTGGCCATTGGAGAGAGGTTATGGGAGATGTTATCGGCCAGAGCGGGGAAGTTCTTTTTGATGAAGGAGACGAACGTCGGGCAGCAGCTCGAGGTCAGGAATCCTTTTTCGGCGAGTTCCTTCGCCTCGGCGTAGCTAACCATGTCCGCACCGAGGGCAGCTTCCACGACTTCATGGAAGCCAAGGTGGTGCATCGCGGTGACGACCTGCCCTAGGGTAACGGATTTAAACTGACTCGCGATAGAGGGGGCGACGATCGCATAGACCGGATATTTCTTTGAGTATTCCGAATCTTTGAGAATGCCGATCGCGTCCTTGATGAAGGACTTATCCATAATCGCGCCGAAAGGGCACTGATAGACGCAAGCGCCACACTGGACGCACTTTTCGTCATCGACGACCGCGCACTTGTCCTCATCCATGGAAATGGCTTTGACCTTGCAGGCTTGGACGCAGGGACGGATGTAGTTCTGAATCGCGTTGTATTGGCAAGCCTTCGCGCACATGCCACAGTTGATGCAAAGGCTCTTGTCGATAAACGCGGCGCGGGTGCGCTCGTCAAAGTGGATGGCGCTGCGATGGCAAGCGCTGGAGCAGCGGTGTGCGATACAACCACGGCAGCGGCTGGTCACTTCATAGCCGCCGAGGGGGCATTCGTCACATGCGACGCGGATAACCTCAATGATATTGCTAATCGCCTTGTTGCCACCAAGGGCGAGCTTCATACGTTCATTCACGATTGCGCGCTCTTTGTAGATGCAGCAGCGGAACGACGGCTTTGGTCCCGGAACGATCTTCTCGGGAATCGAACCGTAGTCTTCTAACAAAGTATCGTTAAATAGTCCTCTGGCAATTTCCCTCAGGACCTTGTATTTCAATTCTTGGACGCGGGTATCAAATCGGTTCATGTCGTATCTCCTGTTCAAGGCTATCTTACCCCACTTCCTTTGCCCGTGGTAGGCGCGCGCACGAAATAGACGATATTTGCAAATGAAGCCTGCCATATAATCAAGGGCGAAATAAGCGCCTTTTTGCGCTCTCGTTTGAAAAATTACAGGCTTTTTGCGGAGATTATCGGCCTATTTCGCGGAGATAATCACCGATAAAGCGCTCCGCTTCCCCGTTTTGTATCCACGCCCTTAACGTCGCGAGTCCGTCTTCGTTTATCGGGTCGTGCAGGAAGAGTTTCAAATACCCATTCGGGCCATACTTGTCCTTAAGGTGGCTCGAGGATATCTCGACGATTTCCTCGTTCGATGCAAGCGGATGATGGGCGAGCGCAAAGTCGACGCAACGCCGTAATACCCGCGCTGGGTTAAGGTCGCGGTCCGCTTCCGCGACGATCGCTCCATAGATGGTTCGAGGAGAGGACTTGCTCGAGGCGCGATGATCCTCCACCGCTTCAGCCATGGTCTGAATCTGCTCCGCCGAGAAGAATTTCAAAAGCTTTTCGTCTTCCCGCATCCATTTCGCGGAAGTCTTTTCATGGTCGTCTCGGCCAAAACGTATGCCGATATCATGATAAGCGGCAATGCAGTAAACCATGTCCAAATCGACGTCCAAAGCACCCGCGATGCGCAGACTGTTTTCCATCACCGTGCGAATATGAGAAAGGCCATGAGCGGGATCGACCCCTTCATAGCAAGGCAAAACCTGCTCTTCGATATACCGTTCCAATTCCTTGTTCATCTCTATTTTCCATCCATTTTCCGACACTCGGTATTTTATCAAGAAGCAATCGTTCCTTTCGACTGCGGGCGTCTTTTGCTGTAATATATTCTTGGCTATGGAACATAACGCGAAGCAAATGATTGAGTCCTTTAACTCTCTGGTCCTATGCGAGCTTCCTTTAGGGCAGGACCCTTTCACCGCCCCGCTTCGTTATGTCCTCGGCGATTTTGACATCGCGAATCTTCCCCATTACCGCACCTTAAACGCCGTCATCGACTCGATCAACCCCCACGCGGAGCTATCCATCGGCGTTGGCTTCGTCGCCTTTTGCCAGAAAATACGCAACGGCATCCGAGCCTGCAGCGACAAAGACGCCTCTTATTCTGTCATGTTACCGTTATGGGACGAACATGCAACACACATCTTCATGATGAAAGCAAGCAAGGGCAAAGACTGCCTGAATCTCCTGTTCTTCTACTATGAGCAATCCGGCATCACCTCGGAGATGGATGCCGTCGTCGCGGGCAGCTACAAGGACCAACTCACGGGCCTTTTCAACCGCCGCACGATGAAAGAGCACGTGAGTCAAAACCACAAGAACGGATATCTTTGCCTCTTTGACCTCAACAGATTCAAAGAAATCAACGATACCTTTGGCCACGCCGTTGGCGACGAGGTGCTCACGCTGATTGGGGAGTATCTCATCAGCATCGCCTCAGAGAACGAAGTCTTCTATCGTCGGTCGGGGGATGAGTTCATGTTCCTCTCATTTCTCCATGACCGCGCCTATGCCGATGACCTCATCGTCAAAATCGAAAAACGGATGGAGACGCTCTCGGAAAAAGAGCTATCCGGTCACCCAGGGCTAAATTGCTCAGCGTCTTTCGGCATTCTCGAACTCGTCTATGACGACGGATCCAGCATCGATGCCGAAACAGAGTTGAAGCTCACGGATCTTGCGATGTATCAGGCTAAGCGCGCGGGAAAGCGGTCGCACTATATCAACCACGATGACGCCCTGCGCATCTTAGAACAAGGAAACCTCGACGAGAGACTAAACGCCCTCGCCGCTTCTATCCAACGATAAAAGTATCATTATCCACGCAAAAGCGGCTTGTTTTTATTTTTTGGCAGCAATGACTTCGATGACCGTGTTGTTCGTGTTGAGCACGCGTAGATACTTGAAATCGCTCGCGACATCGCGGACGACGTCGATGCCATGGAATTCGAATTCGCCCGCTTCGCTTGGCGAGAAACTCGTGGGGTCAAAGGCGATGCCGTCATCGCGGATGCGCAGGATCAGCTTTTCGCCATCAAAGCAGAGGTTGATGTCCACATACTGCGCTTTCGTGCCTTTGGAGTAGCCGTATCGGATGGTGTTGGAGACGATTTCCTCCGTAGCGATGGCAAGCATCGCGGCGGCCGTCTCGTTTTTGCTGACCTCCTCTGCGTAACGCTGAATCTCCTCGACCGCTTTGGTCATCTCCTGCTCTTCGCAAGGCAAAGATAAGTCGAGGCATTGGGCGTCCTTTTTCGCTTCGGGGAGACAAAGAATGCCTTTGCCTGGCAGTTTATGCAAAGCGCGTGCGATGAAGACAAAGGCGATGGTTAGGCCAAACGTCAACGCTTCCATCCCCACGTTGCCGATCGCATACCCTAAGGCGCCAAGGTTCATCATCAGCACATAAATCAGCGCGGGACCGATCGCACCGAGGCGGATGACGTTCGCGGTGATCCCCGGAGAATTCACCATGATGGAGGGGTAATAGTTGGCCAAGAGACGGTTGCAGGCATAGAAGAGGAAAGAGATGACGTATACGCGAATCACGAGCATCGGATCGTTTCCATAGGAAGGGTGGAAGACGGCAATCGTCTCTTGCAAATCGACGCCGAAGATCATGAAGAAAAGCTGCGGGAAGATGAGCGAAACCGCCATCAAGATAAGGGTAATCGCCCCCGTGATCAAGACGACGCGGCGGAACACCGAACGAATCCCGAAATAGTCTTTTTCACCAAATAAGGAGGAGATCACCGAAGGCATCAGCTGCAATACGCCGACGATGAACAAGTCGATGACGAAGGAGAAATTGCTAAGCATCGCGAATACCGGCATTTCCCCTTCGGTGAGGAAAGCGGTCGCGGCGATGTTGATGATAAGATAAAAGACACCCGAAAGCAGCGTGAAAATGCCCGTTACGCTACCCGCTTTCAGAATGCCGACGAAATGGGAGAACGCGCCTTTCCAAGGCGCTTTGACATCCGCGGTCCGCGCCTTGGACTTAAAGTAAAACGGCAACACGACCAGTCCGGAGAGCATGCCTAAGCCCATGCAACCCGCGGCGACATAGACGCCATAGCCCGCGACCACGTCCTTTGGTGCGGCCAAAGCGAATATCGCGAAGGCGGCTAGGTGGATGATGTTGGCGATGACGAAGAAGGCCGCGCCGAGGTTGGGGCTATTATCGCTAGGAAGCCAATAGGCCACCACGAGACCAATCGCGAGCAAAGGCGCTTGGCAGCAATAGACTTTCACGTATTGGGCAATCAATGGGGTGAGGCCCGTGAAATTGCCCGCGAGAAGACTTGCGATGCCGTCACCGAAAAGCAAGCCGATCGGGATGAAAATGAGGCTGATCAGGAACGATAGCAAGAGGCTTAGCTTAAATACCTGCCCCGCTTCTAAAGTCTTGCGTTTGCCGATGTAGTTCGCCCCGACGATACTCGCGCCGACGGCCAAAGCGAAGCCAGGCACTTCGACGAAAAACACGACGGGGATGGCTAAAGAGGTCGCGCTCAGGGCGTCGGCGCCGAGGAAGTTGCCGACCATAATCGCGTCGCCAAGCGACCCAAATTGCATGGCTAGGACCATCAACACGGTCGGAATCAAATACTGATAGAATTTGCGTCGGATGATCCGGTCATTACGGGCATAGGAGATTTCCATGTGCAACATCATACCATACGCATAAAGAAAAGAGCCACGCAGTGGCGGCCCCTTCGTTTATTTGTGTTTGGCGCAGAAGGCGTATAGCCCTTTCGTCGCATGCCCCTCGTAGTCGAAGAGACATTGGTTCATCCACTCGTTATGGGGTGGCTTTTCGTGTTGATTGATATAGTCTTGGCCCTTTAAGGACGTCCAGTTAAGCCCAGGCAGAGGAAGCCAAAGTGGCTCCCAATAATGGATTTCCTCAACGCCATGTTCCTCCGAAAGACGGATGAGCTCGCGCAAGAACCCAGCCTGTCCCTCTTGCGTGAACGGGAAGGGCGGCTCGTAATGAAGGCCATTGATTTCCGTCTCCTCCACCCAAGGGGACCAGGACTCTCCGTTCACGTCCACGGCGTCCATCGTAAACGCATAGGCGGTCTCGACGATCCAAATCGCTTTGCCAAAGCGCTTCTTCAAAGCGTCGACGTTGGCGAAGAGCTGGTCGAAAGTACCGTGCCAATAAGGATAATAGGACATGCCGATCACGTCGAAGTCCAGGCCGCGATAAGTCATCTCGTCGAAGAATTCGCGGTAGATTTGCGCGTCAAAACTGCGTTCTAGGTGCACGACGATGCGGATGGATTCGTCCACTTCGCGCACCGCTTTGGACGCTTTGGAGAGCAAGAGGAAGAGGTTCGGGTATCCTCGGCGGACGCTCTCCCCTTCCACCGCTTCGAGTCTGCCAAGAGGCCAGAGCATGCCATTGGTGATCTCGTTGCCGATTTGCACCCCATGAAGCGGGACGCCTGCATCGATGGTCTTGCGGAGCGTTTCCTTGGTGTACTCATAGACGTTGGAGGCGACTTTCTCAAGCGATAAGCCACGCCACGCCTTGGGCATGGTTTGCTTGCTCGGGTCGGTCCAGAAATCGCTGTAATGGAAGTCGAGCACGATGCGGTACCCTTTCGCGACGCCCTCCTTAGCAAGTTCGAGGAACGTAGGATAATCCACGGTCCCTCCCTGATAAGGCTGTCCGTCCTCATCATAGGGATTTAGCCATAGGCGCAGGCGCATGGTGGTCACACCGAGTTCGTCATGGATGTAGGAGATGGGGTCCACCGCGACGCCGCGAGCAAAGTAGCGCGCGCCGGCGGAGCGCACTTCCTTCATCGTGGATACGTCGATGCCTAATCTCATAGTTCTCCTTTTTTATAAGGATGGAACTTCAGCGGCTCATTGTCCGCGCCCATCGGCTCGAGGCGATCGGCGAGGTGGCCGTATTTCTTTTTGCAGAGCTCGTTCCAATGCTCTACTTCCGCTTCGCTTCCATGGAAGCAGCAACGGATGCAGTAATATTCCTTCTTCCCCTCGTCATAGAACATGTCGATGTCGAGATCGCGTTCGAAACAGACGGGGCAACGGAAGTTCAGTTTGCCTTTTTTAGCTTGAGCCATGTGGTGACGCTCCCTTCTTGGATGGTTTTCTTACCGCTTAGGCGGAACATAGGAGAGAAGGCGATACCTTCCTCGACGCGGGCCTTTGTCCCTTCGCCGCCGACTTCGATAACGGAGTCGATTTGGGGGACGACGGCATAGGCGACGCCAGAATCTTTTTCGATATGGCGGCACTTGTAGAGATACGGAATCTCTTCGCTATCCTCGCCGCGCACGCCAAGGGTGATGCCTGTCATGTCGAGCGAGTATTCCTCTTTGCCATAGGTGCCGACGAGGTAATCCTCGATTTCCACTTCGAGATGGTTCGGGTTTTCGAGGATGATGCGCTCGAAGATGATCTTGCCCTCGCCTTTGATGAACGTGAACTTCGACTGCATCTTTAGCGTGCCGTCGGAGAACACAACGTCGAAGGGGTCGGTGGTCACGACCGTGTTCTCACCATCCTTGGAATAGGTGGCGAGGGTGCGCTCCAAAGCGAGGTCGGCGATTTCGCCGCCGTACTTCACCTGACAGGACTTCAACGTGCCTTGTCCCGCATAGTGGGTGAAATAGCCCGCGCGATAGTTGGCTTGGATGATATAGGGATAGGAGGCGTTATAGGCGTTGCCCGTGCCGATGCCGACGGGGATGTCGAGCTTGGCCGCGAAGTTGCGGAGGTCGATCATCGCGCCGCCTTGGTTGAAGTCGAGGCAGCAGCGTAGATACGGATCGTAGTACCAGAAGTACTGCTTTTGCGAGCCATAGAGGATATCTTGCCACAAAGCGACTTCCGGGGTCTTGTAGTCCGGATGCCTTTCGCGGTAATGATGGGCGTATTCCTCCATCGTCATGTCGATGAGCTTCCCCTGCTTCTTGAGCTTCGAATAATACTCGAGAGCGTCCTCATAGGACTTCTTGAGCAATTCATATGGGGCCTCCCAACGGCCGAGCTTATTGAGCCAGCCCGGACCGACGAACATCATGTTGTAGGCGTTGCCGTCGTTGTAGCGGGCTTGTCTGCGGAACATGTCAACGAGATTGAAGAAATACGGGAGCTCGTTGTCTTGGTAAATCATGCCGCGCAGGACGTTCTGCGGGTGTGTGCCGAAATTGGAGCCGTTGCCATCGAAACACGCCATGGGGTCGCGGCTAAGATGCGGAATGGCGACGATGCCGGAGTCCTCGGCCTCGTTTTCCGCGGGCATCGCGGAATTGATCTTCGAGGGGATCCAAGGAGCCCAGGGGCCGCCGTCCATGAAGGTATACCAAGAGTTGTTGGTCGTGTGGTAGGCCTTCACGCCCTCCTCGAAGCAGGTCGCGACGGCGCAGACGACCATCGGGTATTTCTGCTTGATGTAGTTGATGGTGAAAGCGTCGAGATAATAGGAACCCGTGGAGGCGGGATAGAATCCGAACTTCTCCTTGAAGAGGGCGAAGCAGTCATCGACGATGGCTTTCTTGTCTTCTTCCGAGAACATCCAGATGCAGAAGTCCTTGGTTTTGTACTTCTCCTCGAACTGTGGGCAAGGAAGGCCAAGCAGCGTCAAGGCGATCTCATCGCCATAAAGCTCATGGTGCTTTTTGGCAAGGGCCACCACCTCGTCGGAGAACAAGGAGGCGTAGGTCATCTCAATCGTCGTCTTAATCCCGCGGGAGTGCGCGCATTCCTGCTGGAAGAGGAAGATAGAGAGGGACTCATCGAGAAGCGATGCGTCCCCCACGTCTTCTTTCTTGCCGGATTGCATGATTTTCTGGGCGTATTCCGGAGACATTTCCGGACGGTGAATGAGGGTTAAGATGAATTCTTCTTTCATAAATTGGTACCAGTTATGCGGAGATTTTCGCTAATTCGATGTCCGTCATGCGGCCCCAGCTATTGGCTTTGCCCGCGAGGCGGAATCCAATTTCGATCTTCTCGGTTCCCTTGACATTGATGGTCGCGCTCGCGGCGACGCCTTCGGCTTTCCAACCTTGTAAGAAGGAGGACATGTCGAGGACGGTCTCGCTCTCGTCGCTGGCATTCTTGTAGTAAACGGAGAAGGACTCATAGGATGCGGCGACGTCGGACACGATGACGAAGCTCAGGGTATATTGACCCGCCTCGAGGTTCTTGACGTTCTGGTGGAACGCGAAGCTATAGGCGGCTTCGGACCACCACTTCACGAAGCGGTCGTTGGACGTACCCGTGATGGAATCGCCCGAAGTGGTATCGGCGACTTGGAAGCCCGCGCCGTTATTCTCGGTTGTGACCCACGGGTCGGAAGGTTCCGCCCAAAGGGTCTGTGCGGCGAAGTTGCCATCGGCGAGGACGCCATCGGAAACATATTCTTCTTCTGGAACGTATTCTTTATGGGCGGCGAAGGACCATAGGTCACAATGTCCCCAACCGGTTCCGCCAACTTCGGCGGTGATGCCGATGGTGACGTTAGCGCCACCGCTTGCCTCGGGGATCACGATGTTTCCGATCGCCGCGCGGTTCATGTAGCGCTTTAACGGGGCGCCCCAGCCCTTGACGACGGTGTTCAGGATGTCGACAACGACTTTCTCCTGCTCGCCGATTTGATACCAGAGGTCGAACTTCGAGTAATCGCTCGGGAGGTCGCCAGCCATGATGTAGGTGGACAGGTCATAGCTTCCAGCGCGGACGCCGGTGAGGGTCTGGCTGAGGGTGAAATAGAAGTCGGAGTTATTGAACCAATGGAAGTACTTTTCGCCATCGAGGTTGCCCTCGGACTTGGCTTCGATGCGGGCGGCGTTATCGATGGAGCATTCTAGTTGCCAATTATCGCCGCTTAAGGCCACCTGCTCGCCGTCTTTCTGCTCTTCGAAGGAGTAATCCTTAACGTAGTTCGTCTCGGCTTTGACATGGGCGACGATATCGTATTTGCCGTCGACCTTGCCATGGACGTCATAGTCTCCATCGCCACCGGCGAGGATGGCGTCGATCTCGGATTGCGTCCAACTGACCTTGCTACGGCGAAGGGCATCGAAGTCCGTGACGATGAGCGCGTCGCCCGGAAGGGTGATTTTGCCCGAGACGAGGTTGACGTTGACGTCGACTTCCGGCGTGCGGAGGCCGATGACGTGCTCCTCGGCGGTCTTGTCGCCCTCGATGATGTGCTTATAGGTGGAAGCGCTCGGGAGGACTTTTCCGGTATAGGAGAACCAAGCCTGGTTGCTCCATGCGGGGCGGCAGGAGGCATCGCTATAGCCAGCGATTTGTTCCGCGGTGCCATCTCGGCCATGGTCGTTATAGAACTGACCGGCCTTGGACGCCCAAGTCGAACCGGCGACGGGGAGCCAAGCAGGTTCCCAGTAGAATACGCCCTGGCCATAGTTGTCCTTGACGCTGGAGAGGGTGGAGACGACGTCGGCGAGCTCGGTCGTTTGGCCTTGGATGGACGTGATGTATCCGCCCGGAGTCTCGAAGGTAGAGGAATGATAGGTGTTCGAGCAGTTCTCGTTCGGCTCGTCGGTGAAGCCATAGGAGGTTTCCACGACCCACGTCGGACGGTTATAGGTATCGCGGATGTGGTTCATGACGTTGAGGAGATTCTCCTGCGTGCCATGCCAGAACGGGTAATAGGAAAGGCCGACGATATCATAAGGCACGGGCGTGTTCTCGCCATCCAAGCCTTTTTCCATCGCGTCGAGGAAGTTGTAAACGCCCTTGGGGGACTTGATGTTGGTAAGGTGGACGAGGGTCTTGATGTTGGGGAAGACTTCCTTCGCTGCGGCGACGCCAGAACGGACCATCGCGACGATCGTCTCGGCGCCACCGAGGAACTTTTCGCCGGCGATGCCATAGTTGGTCTCGTTGCCAATTTGGCAAGAATCTACGTAAATCCCCGCTTTTTTGAAAGCGTTGAGGGAATCACGGGTGAAGTCAGCGATGAGGTCCGGCTTGTCCATGGAAAGTTCATCCGCCCATGCTTTTGGGCAATGGAACTTCTGCGGGTCTGCCCAAGAATCGCTGTAATGGAAGTCAAGGAGTACCTTCATGCCAGCCGCTTTGGCGCGCTTGGCCAACGCGATGTCGGTCTCAAGATCGTTTCCGCCGCCGCCATAGGATTCGCCCGTCACAGCGGACTTGGGGTCGTTCCAAAGACGGAGACGGCAATAGTTGACCCCATCGGCCGCGAGGAGTTTGAAGACATCCTGTTCTTCGCCCTTCTCGTTATAGAAGACGCCGCCATTGCGCTCGACTTCCGCGATGATGGATAAGTCGGCGCCAAAGGCAAAGTCATCGACGAGCGCCTTGGCGGGTTTGTTGACCTTGATGGACTCGTAGTCGTACTTCTCGTCATTGGTGCGCGTCCCGATGCCGGAGTCGCTGTCGAGGCTGACGTAGGAATACGACGAATCGTCGACAGGCGTAGAAGAGGATGCAGTTGGTTCTGTCGAGGTCGTCTTCGGCGCCGAGGAAGGCTCGGGGGAGGACGTCGCCCCACCGCAAGCGGTGAGCAGCAAGCCAGAGAGGGCGAGCGTCAGGATCGTTTTGCTCTTCATATTAGGAATTGCCTCCTTTTGAACGGTAATGAAGCGGCGAGCAGCCGAAGTGAAGCTTGAACGCCTTAGAGAAATGCAAGGGGGATAGATAGCCGACGGCATGGGCGATTTCCGCCACGGACGAAGAGGAGCTAAGCAGCATCGTGGAGGCCGCTTCCATCCTGGTATTCGTCAAGAATGCCTTCGGGGAGGGCTCGCCTTCCCGCTGGAAGAGGTTGGCGAGATAGTTGGGGGAGACGCCGACGCTTCGGGCAACGTCGGTCATGGTGATGGGGAACTGGAAGTTGTTGCGGATGTAGGACTTTGCCGCAAGGATATGACCGCGTTCGGACTCTTTGACGCCGCCGATTTTCGCGGAGTCGCTCATCGCGGCTAGCAAACCATAGACGTTGGAGAGGCTTTTTAAGTCGAAGGCGCCTTTTTGGTAATAGGATTCATAGATGCCTTCGAAGAAGCGTTTCCAGGCGAGGGCCTTGTCATGCAGGACGGGACGGCCTTGCCCAAAGCCGGCATAGGCGAGCAACGCGCTTCCTTTCGCCCCACCAATCCCGATCCAGTAATAGGACCAAGGCTGTTCCGGATAGGCGCGATAGGAGGCGGTCTCCCCCGCGGGGATGAGGAAGCAATCACCTGCCTTAAGCTGATAGTTCTTCCCTTCGTATTGGAAGGAGCCCATGCCCGCGTAGACATAGTGAATCAGGGGATAAGGCTTTGGGGTGAAGGAAATGGATTTATCCGCGATGCAGACCTCACGGCCCGCCTCGAGGATGCTCACGTCCAGGAAGGATGTGACGTCGACGACAGGAGAAGGCATAGACTATCCTTTCACCGCGCCGCCCGTGACGCCGCCAACGTAGTATTTCTGAACGAGCATGAATAAGACCGATAACGGGACCGCCACGATGACGGAGCCCGCGGCGAAGACGCCGAACCAATCCACTTGGTTGCCCGCCGTGATGAGGTTGATGAGGCCCATCGCCACTGTGTAATGCGCCGGCAACGCGTTATTGCCGAGGATGATCTTCGCGAAGACGAAGTCCACCCAAGGTGACATGAAGGCGGTGATGATGGTGTAGACGATAATCGGCTTGGAAAGCGGGACAAGGATCTGGAAGAAGATGCGCGAGGAAGAAGCGCCATCGAGTTTCGCGGCTTCGTCGACGGCGGTCGGGATGGTATCGAAGAAGCCCTTCGCGACCAGATAGCCGAGGCCAGCGCCTGCCGAATAGGCGATGATGAGGCGGACAAGGCCCGACTGGATCTTGAAGACGTACTCAAAGAGGTAATAGGAGACCAGCATCGTGAGCATGCCCGGGAAGAGAGCGATGATCATGGAGATGTTCATGAGCCCCTTTCTCTTCTTGAAGTTGAAACGCGAGAACGCAAACGCGGTCGCGAGCACGAACAGGGTCGAGAGAATCGTCGAGCAGACGGAGACGATCAGCGTGTTCATGAACCACGTCGGGAAGGCGTTGACGTCGCCCGTCTTTGTAAAGAGGTCGATGTAGTTCTGGAAGGTCCATACCTCGGGGAAGAACTTCGAGATATTCGCGCCATGCAAGTTGCCCGTAAAGCTGACGAGAATCAGCCAGAAAATCGGGATGAGCCAGGCGAACACGAGGACGGCAATGAAGAGGTTATGCAAGACAGTCAAGAGCAAATCCGTGGCTTTTTTGCGACGCATTTTGCCCAAATTATGCATTTGTTGTTGATGGAGTTTCGCGGATTCCGGCGTCGCGAGCAGAATGCTGCAACGCTCATTGCCTCGCTTGGCGGTGGAAAGATGGATATCGTAGGTGCCATCCTGCTCCACGACCATGATGCCTTCTCTCCCTTCGGAGCATTGGGCATCGTCTTTGTCGAGGCAGTTATAACGCAGGTCGCGAACGCCTCCGTCCAGGATGAGGGCGTCGCCTTTCTGCAAGTGAACGTCGAAGGCCACCACTTCATCTTCTTGGCTTGCGCCGCCAAGGAGCTTATGGGATATTTTCTTGCCCGCCCGCTCAATGTTAAGGCGCCAAAGCTTTACACGGTCGTTTGCCATTATTGGAGCCTCCTTTCGCGGTCACCCTTGGTGCTTTGCGTGAACGTAATCAGGGTGAAGATCGTGGAGATCGTGAACATGATGATACCGACGATGGACGCCATGTAATATTCATGCTTGGCTCCGCCGGCGATCATGTTGTAGAGCCAGGTGATGAGCAAGTCGGATTCTCTGGCGCTGACGTCGATGTAGGCTTGGTTGGAGCTGACGCTGTCGGCGGTCAAGAGATAGATGACGTTGAAATTGTTGATGTTCGAAACGAAGCTGGAAATCAAATACGGGGTGCAGACCTGGAGGATGTAAGGCATGGTGATGGACCAAAACATCTTGGTCTTGCCCGCACCATCGATGCGCGCGGACTCATAGAGGTCGGCCGGGATGTTGAGCAAAATGCCCGAAATCATCAACATTAAATACGGGAAGCCAACCCAGCAGTTCACCAAGATAATGGTGAATTTCGTGATGGTCGGATCGGAGAGGAAGCCGATAGGTTTGTCGATGAGGTGGAAGGTGTAAATCAACAGGTTGTTGACGATTCCTTCGTCCGCGAGGAAGTAACGGATGAGCATCAAGGAGACGAACTGCGGGACCGCGATGGTCAAGACGAAGCCCGTACGCCAAACTTTGGTGAAACGCGTGCGCTTCGCATTGAGAAGCAGCGCGAGCAATAAGCCGCCAAAGAAGCAGGTAATGGTCGCGAAGAAGGCCCAGATGACCGTCCAAAGCAGCTGCGACCCGAAGACAGAGAGGAAGGAAGACCCACCGCCGATGGAGAAGAGGTTGCCCCAGTTACTGAAACCGACCCATGAGAAATTGTGAATCTGCACGGTCTCGCCGCCGGATTTGCCTCCGTAGTTGGTGAAGGCGATGAGAATCATCATCAAAGTCGGAACCAAGGTGAAGGTCAGAATACCGATAACCGGCAAGGCGAGGGTGGTGATGTAGAAATGCTCGTCGAGGAGGTCGTGAACGTCCTGACGGGCGCTTTTAATGGGCTTGCCTTCCTTAATATCGCATTCGCTGCGGTAAACGCCCTTCACCGACGAAAGGTGGATGAAGAGCCAGAAGACGAGGATCAGGATGGTCAGGATGGAGAACAAGACGATGAGGAACGCATTGTCTGGTCCGCCAGGCGGGCAGATTTCCTCAAAGTCTTCGTTGATGGTGCATACCTGAAGGCTGTTCAAGGACAGCTTTGCGAAGTTCGGGACGCCCCAGAAGATGAGCGCCACGATGGCGAGCGCTTCCAAGGCGAGGTAGAAGACCCCGCGCAGCCACTGGTTCACGTAGCGGCGGGACTTGATGGTGATGGATTTTGGATGGCCATCCTCGTCGGGGACGACGTCATGAGTCAGCACTTCTTGTTCATGGCCATGGAAGAAATATCCACAGCCGCTGAGGAGAAATGAGAGTTTCGTGAAGACATCGCCATGGATGAGCGCTTGGCCTAACGGTCGAAAATACCCGCAAATCCCCCGCCAAATCTTGACGAAGGGATTTACCTTTTCGGCCTTTCTATTCGTAACGGCGCGCGTAGACATGGAGAAATCTCGATGGTTTATTTACCCGTTAATGTAGCGACGCAAGCGTTCAATGCGGCTTGAATCGCATCCATATCGAGGACGATGTCCGCGGTGCCTTGGCCGGACTTGATGAAGGAGGCATCCGCACCGGCGTTACCGACGCAAAGCTGGTTGGAGAGACCGTTCGAGGGGTTCCAATAAGCTTCGTTGACTTTCTCGACGAAACCGCCCTTCTGCCACTGCTCGTTCAGCGCCTTGACGCAGGCGTTGGTGCTGTAGTCGCATTGCTTAACGGAATCGGTGTTGGTCGGCGCCTCAGAAAGAGCGTCGAAGCGGAGAATCTGGTTCTCATAGTTGGTGAGGAATTCGGCAAAGCGGCAAGCGGCGACAACGGTCTTGGCGCGAGCGCGGTTGATAACGGCGACCTTGAATCCCTTGACGGACTGCATGCCATAGTCCTTATTGATGGAATCGACATGATAGGTCGGAAGGGTCGTGGCAGCGGCGCCGGTTCCCCAAGCGGCCTTCAGGCGGTTGTAGTTCCAGGTACCGTTAATGGTAGCGATGATTTGGTTTGGGGCGGAGTCGTCGACCTGGTTCATGAGAAGTTCCTGCTTTTGGGAGGTCCAATACTTCTCATATTGGCCATGGGCGAGCTTGACAAGGCTCGCGGCGACATCGACGCCTTTGACTTTCGTGCCAGAAGGATCGGTCGCTTCGCCGTTCCAGTCACATTCGACGGTTGCTTTGCCCGCTTCGCCATAAACGCTGAAGCCCGCCGGACGGAACCAGCCATCAAGATACCAGCCGGAATTGCTCGGGAAGCCAAAGCGATAGTTCTTGCCCTTCTCTTCGGAGACTTTCTTAATGGCCGCGAGAAGTTTTTCGAAGCTCGTGGTGTCCTCAGCCTTGATGAGGTTGGAATTGTAATAGAGGATGTAGCCGTTGGAGGCAGAGACCGGGAACCCATAGGTCTTTTCCTCGCTTGTGAGGACTTCGATGGATTCCTTGCTGTTGCGGGTTTTGATCGAGTCGGCAAGGCCGGGGATTTTCTTTTCGAGTTGCTCGATGTTCTGGATGTAGTTCGACGAAATCATCGAGGGGATCTGGTCGTCGGCAGCGATTGCGAGATCCGCGGCGGTATCCGGGTTCTGAGCCCAGTCGCCCGAGACGGAGGATTCGCTGACGGGCTTGACTTGGATGGTGTAGTTGGACTTCGGGTTGGCTTTTTTGAAGTCTTGGGCCACAGTGCGGATAAAGTCGACGGAATCTTGAGTTTCGCCACCCCAAACATTCAGAGTGACTTCTTCGTCGGCGGTATCGGCATAGGGATTGGACCAGTCGATGGACCTGCGCGTATCGCTAGAGGAACCACCGATGGCCGAGGATGTTGCAGTTCCGCCGCACGAGGCTAACGCTACGACGGCGATTGAAGTGAGGAACAGTTTTGGATTCATATATTCTCCCTGCAGATAGGCCTGCGATTGTAGTGTCATTATAGTATGAAAGCGGTTTCACAAATATGGCAAAATCTACTTATAATTAATCATCATATCTATATTTTAAAATACATTTTAAATAGTTTAGGAAAAGTAATATTTCTATGTATTTTTCAAAGATTATCAATGGCAATTCTTAAATTTGGATAACTCAAGAAATGTCGAAGGAGAAAATAAGGTAGGAACTTCTCATGCGCACAGGGACGTTTATAATGATAGCAGGCATGAGGTCTTCTATTACCGCAAAAGCAAGCCGAGACGAATCCGAACGTGTTTTTGATTTCGCAGACGAAGTCCTCGAATCTTTTAATGTCCCATACAAAGAGACAATGCGAATCCACGTCGCGCTTGACGAAATCGTTTCGAACATCGTGAACTACGCTTACGAAGGCGAGGGCACATTTTCGCTTTCCCTTGACGTGGAGGAGAACGTCGTCACCATGGAAGTGCGCGACCATGGTTTCCCCTACAATCCGCTGCTCGCGGATAAGCCGGATATCACCGCCCCTTTAGAAGAGCGCAAGATCGGTGGGTATGGCATCTTCATCGTCCGCCAGATTATGGACGATGTTCAGTATGCGCGCGAAGGCGACGAAAACGTCCTTAAGATGATTAAAAAGTTCTAGTTTTCTTCGCAAAAAGCCGTTGCTTTTTCATTACAGTATGCGGATAAAGCCCCCTATCGGCCTTATTTATAGTTTCCGACAGCTCGTTGATTGTCGTTTAGCCATGCGGGCGAGCTATCTTTAATAGAGTAATAGAGGGAGCCGTCATGGAAATCCTCTAGGTTCAAAGTGATCGTTTCAGCACCCCAAGCTTCATCGTTCGGAGAGACGCGGATAAAAACCAAATAATCGAACAAGGTTCTATCCACATTGAAAGTCCATAGCCTAAGCGTGCCTCTTGGATCCTTTGTTTTTGAAAAGGACTGTAGGAAGACACTTCTCGCCCTACTCCAGGCGAATAGCCTCGTCGCCGCTCCGTCCGCATCCCACCACGATGCGCTTTCGAAGGCGATTTCCACTTCGGCGTCTTCGGGGACTCCGTATTCCATCAAAGCCTGGATGTTTATCGCTCCATATCCACCCGCGCTTCCACCGAGGGAGTCCGCGGTGTTATAAAGGGCGCGTTCAAAATCTTGATTGGTATGGGTTGGATGCTTTTGGAAATATAAGGCAGCAGCGCCGGCGACGATGGGTGAGGCGAAAGAAGTCCCGTTCCAGCCTCCATCATAAAGATAGCGCTTGCCATCGCGGGTGAAATTGCAGGCGTTGAACATGTCCTCGGATGGGGCGAATACATCGCAGAATTGGTACGCGCTTTCGGAATTGCGGCTCGATTCGGACCAGATGGTGGTCCGGCTGTTTTTCGCTAGACCCCCTACCCCAATCACATAATCGCAACCTCCGGGGTACGTATAGTCCACAGGGCGATAAAGCCCGCCATTTCCTCCAGCGGAACAAATGACGACGCCTTTGCGATATGCATATTCCAGCGAAGCGTCAAAGACCGACGTCAGGTCGCTTCCGTCGTTTTGCAAGTCGCCTTCGTAATCCGAATAGCTTCCGATCGAAATGGTGATGATGCGCGCGCCATTATCCGCTGCATAACGAAAGGCTTCGGCTATCGAGCGCGGCTTGGAATCCGTGGCGAGCAACATGAGACTAGCGTTTGGCGCGATGCCCACCGTTCCCTCTCCGGTCACGCTCGCCGCAGCCACCGCTGCGCAGAACGTGCCATGGCTATCGCCATTTGTCATCTTAGCGTGCTCTACCCCGACGTCGATGGCAACCGCGCCGCCTTCATGGTGGAAGCGGGCGGACTTAGGGGAGATCTTGCTGTATCCATCTTGATTTTGAAACTCACTATGGCCGACATCAAAGCCCGTGTCGATAACGGCAATGGTCTGTCCATCACCAAGATAATTCCTCCAAATCGAATCCACGCCCCCCACGAATTTCAGATATCCCTGTTTGGAATACATGCTTTCTTTCGTGGGGTCTGGCAAAGACGAAACGGAAGAGGACGAAGGCATATCCGCCACGGATTCGGCAGAGGTCACGTCCGATAGAGTGGGCCCGACATCTGAAGCAAAAGAAGAAGGCGGAGACTGGCTTGATGATGCGTTTGTGGATCTGCACGAAGTCATGCAAAGCACCAGCAGAAGAAAGGGGAATACGTGTTGTTTCATAATTAGTCCGAATTAATCATAGCCCCGAAAGAGAAACGCGATAAGAATCGATTAAAGCGGAGCCCTCCCTTTTTCAAGTCTTGCCGCGAAAAGAAAGCCCCAATATGAATCGGGGCGATTTCCTTTATGACGGTATTACTTGAACGAAGACTTCAACGGGCAAGTGCAGTTGAACACCAAGCCATCTGCCGTAGAGTCTTTGTCCGTGCAGAAGTATCCGTTGCGGATGAACTGAAAATGGTCGAGCGGTTTTGTATCCTTCAAAGAGGACTCGACGAATCCCTGAATCTTGTTCCAAGAATTCGGGTTCAGTCTTTCGATGAAGGAGAGTCCTTTCGTTTCTTCCGTCTCATCAAAGATGAGCGGCTCATAGAGATTGAAGGTCGCAGGCAAAGCAGTCGAGGCCTCCACGAAATGGATGGTGCCATTCGGTTTGCGTCCGTCGAAGCTCGAGCCGGACTTCGTCTCGGGGTCATACGTGCAATGAACGACCGTGATTTCCCCGTTTTCGTCCTTGTCAACGGACACGGCGCGGATGAAATAGGCGTTCATCAAGCGGACTTCGTCACCGATCGAGAGGCGTTTCCATTTCTTATTCGGCTTCGTCTCGATGAAATCCTCGCGCTCGATATAAAGCGTCTTGCTGAAGGCGATCTTACGGGTTCCCAGTTCTTCGTTTTCGACATTGTTGACCGCGTCAAGATATTCGACTTGCCCTTCCGGATAGTTATCGACAATGACCTTTAAGGGGCGAAGGACCGCCATCGGGCGAATCGCTTTAAGCTTCTGATCCTCGCGAAGGAAGACGTCGAGGTTCTCTGCTTCCGTCGTGGAATTTATACGGGATAATCCAGTGTAGACGATGAAGTTCTTGATGGCCTCAGCCGTGAAGCCACGGCGCTTTAAGCCACGGAGCGTCGGCATGCGCGGATCATCGTATCCCGTAACGTAATGGCCCTCGACGAGTTGGCGGAGGTAACGCTTGGACATGATGGTGTTGGTGATGTTGAGCCTGCCCCACTCATACTGGTGGGGAACATGCTCCATCTCGCACTTCTCGACGAACCAGTCATAGAGAGGGCGATGGTTATCGTATTCAAGCGAGCACAACGAGTGAGTCACGCCTTCAAAGGCATCCTGCAACGGATGCGCGAAATCATACATTGGGTAGATGCACCACTTCGTCCCTTGGCGATGATGCGGGACGTGAAGGATGCGATACATGACCGGGTCGCGCATGTTGATATTCGGGGAGGCCATATCGATCTTTGCGCGCAATGTTTTTTCTCCGTTGGCGAATTTGCCATCCCTCATTTGTTGGAATAGCTCGAGGTTTTCCTCGACGCTGCGGTTGCGCCAAGGAGACTCGCGTCCAGGCTCGGTCAAAGTGCCGCGATATTCCGTCGTCTCTTCAGGGGAAAGATCGTCGACATAAGCGAGGCCTTTCTTGATGAGGAGGATCGCCTTCTCGTATGTCTTCTCGAAGTAGTCGCTGCCAAAGAATACATTCTTAGGCGTGTAGCCAAGCCACTTGATGTCCTCGAGGATCGCGTCGACATATTCCGCCCCTTCGTTGACGGGGTTCGTGTCATCGAAACGAAGATTCGTGTATCCGCCGAACGCTTGGGCGAGTTCGAAGTCATTGACGATGGCTCGGGCATGGCCGATGTGGAGATATGCATTGGGCTCGGGCGGGAAACGGGTCACGATCTGCTTGACCTTTCCTTCGGCCAGATCTTTCTCCATGATGGTCTTTATGAAGTTATTGATTTCTTCCATAGTCTAAAATCCTCGGACGTAATTGTGGCATTGTCGGCGCGTTTCCTCAAGGAAACAAGTTAAGAAAAACGCAAAATCGCAGTCAAAGCGCGGAGCATCAACGGATGGCCTCGGGCCATTTCTTCCTTGCCGCTAAAACCGATCAAGACCGTTTTGGGAACCATATTTCCCTTATTATCTCCGCAAAAAGGTATTCTTTTTTGAAAAGTAGCCTTGGAAATATATTTTAGAAATCCACGAGCTCCAGCCGCTTGGACGAGATGCGATATACCACATAGTGGAGGGCGACATAAAGGACGAGCGCGCCTGCTAATAACCCAAACTGAACTCCTAAGCCACTATCGCAGAGGAAATGCGTATACCCTTCAAGACCCGGGATATAGGGCAAGCCAATCGTGAAGATCGATAGGTATACGAGGAACCCAAGGATCATGAATAGCGTAGACATTACGATGGATTTTCCCTTCTTGTAATAAATTGGGAAGTAAATCATATCCGCGATGGAATAGCCGATGAAGGCAATAGCCAGAACAGAGACATACCCATTGAGGCCAATTCCAGGATTCTCGGTGCCAGGCAGATTCTTATGCATCAGAAGGGCCAGAGGCAGCAAGGCGGACATAATGGCGACGAAAGTGAACTGAAGGATCGCGACCGTGACGATGCGTGCTAAAACGATGTCTTTCTTCCGGACCGGCAGCAAGACGCTATAGAGCAAATCGTTGCTCTGCTGGCCTTTGTTTGCCCCAAGGAAAAGAATTGGATAGCAAGTCAAAACGTAAATGAAGCCAATCGCAAGAGGATAAGACGGGATGAGGATCATAAACGGGAACGCCAACACGAAAACATAGCAGATGGGATGCATCGCAAGGCGCATTTCTTTATAAATCAAAGCCTTCATTGTCTTTGCTCCTCTCTAAGAACACCATGATTTGCTCGAGGTCCGGTTCGATCGGTTCAAGACCAAGGGGCGAGATGGCTTCTTGGTCTTTAGCATCGATCAAGCCCTCGATGCGATCATCGAGTTCTTTATAAGAAATATAGGTTTCGATGGCCTTTTTGTTTTTGCTCTTATCCGAGACGAATCGGTACGCGTCGATGAAACCGGCTTTAGTGCCCGTATAAAGAATGCGGCCGTCGTGAATGTAGGTGATGGCAGAGGCGCACTTATCGAGGTCGCTGGTGATATGGGTTGAGAATAAGATCGCGCGATTGTCTTTCTTAACGATATCACGGAAGATATCGAGCACTTCATCTCTAGATACGGGGTCTAGGCCAGATGTTGGCTCATCGAGAATCAGCAGTTCTGCATGATGCGATAAGGCGACGGCGACGGAATATTTGACCTTCATGCCGCTGGAAAGCTCCTCGAGCTTCTTTCGAGTATCTAGTTTGAATAGGCGACAAGCTTCCTCGAACTTCTTTTCATCGAAATTCTTGTAGAAACGCTTGGTGACGCCCATCAGCTGGGCAATGGTTTTGTTGGGATAGAAATTGAGCTCGCTTAAGGCAAAACCGATGCGTTGCTTATTCTCAAGCTCGTTTCCCATCATCTCCTTTCCAAAAGCATAGACCGTTCCGGAATCGTAATGGACGAGGTTCATGATGCTTTTAAGCGTGGTGGTCTTGCCGGCGCCATTGCGTCCGATAAACCCCATGATTTCGCCTGGCTTTAGCGAAAAAGAAACATCCTTCAGCGAAAATGTCGGATAATTCTTATTCAAATTCTTAACAGAGAGTATTTCATCCATGGACTATTCCCCCATGAGGCCATAGAACAAATCGGCCTTGACGATGGCGATGCCGCGTTTCTTATCCGCGAGAACCATCAAGGTCTCGCCTTCTTGGATGTCGAACATTTTGCGACACTCTGCCGGAATGGTAATCTGGCCTTTTGGGCCGACTTTCACGCTTGCAATGAGGCGGTCTTCTCTCTTATCAATCATGTCTTACCTTTCTTACTTTTCTTATATTCTATACTTCGGCCGCCTTCGTTTCAGCAATTATTGAGAAAAGAACCTTTGTTCAACAAAAACCGTCTCATCTAAAAGATGGATACGACTTCTGGAAATATGCTCTATTATTACTTCGTTACGAAAGGACAACTACATGAAAGCAAAGCATATCCACCTTGCCCTCGCATCGCTCGTGCTCGCCTCTTGCGGCGGTTCAAGCTCCCCCTCAAGCAGCCCTGCTAGCATCGCTTCCTCCGAAGCCCCGACCGTTAGCTCGGACGCTGCCCCCTCTAGCGAAGCGGCGCCAAATAGCTCCTCTACCATCCCCGCCCACGACAAAGCGAAGACCATTGAGAATATTCTCGCCGCGACGACCTACCGCCTCGATAACTTCACGCACATCGAGACCGAAAACTCCGCCGAGCCGAATTCGAGCGCGTCCAGTTTTAAGGTTACTTCCATCATCGATAACCACAATTATTTTGAGGCCCATAACTATGACTGTGTTTATTGGGAAGAGACAAGCGCCGCTAGCCGCATGAAACTCAGTGAGTACCTTGCCCAAGCGCACATGACGTTGGAGCAATTCAAGGCAATGCTTCCTAGAATGGAAGCAGCGGGAATCAAGTTCACGATCGACGAAGAAAACGATCTTCTCCAAATGAGCATGGGCTCCCTCGCGCTCGATACCAGCAAGATATATGTATTCTATGACACTGGCGCAAAGCAACATGAACAATACGTCTATACGCTCAGTGAAGAAGAAGGAGAAACCTGCACTGCTGCCGCTTACCTTCTCGATGGCGAGGCGGGCCTCCTCGACGTGCCCACGGCCGTCAACGAGCTCACTCTCTTCGCCCTGGACCAAGGCACGTTCAATCCCGCGGAATGCAGTTACACCATTGAGGATCTTAGCAAAGCCGAACTATCCCCCGTCCTTCAGGAGGGTATCGCGTCTATAGCGAAGAGCCTCACTTTGACCATCAAGGATGACTACCCCGAGAAACTGCTGCTCGACGTCGACCTAGAGGCGCTTGGCGAGATGATGGGCGCTTCGGAAAACGCGAATATCATCGCTTCGGAATATGGCGTTGCCTTTGACTATAAGGGACCCTTTTTGGATTTAAGCGGCAAGCGTGCTGGCGTCGATTGCTCTTATCAGCATCACGGACATGCCCAATACGAATATTTGGAAGACGGCTACCGCGCCTATTGCGCTAACTGCAATAAGTATCTTGGTGAAAAGCAGAGCTACGCGTTTGACAGCACCTACCACGTCTGCGCCAAATCCGGTCGCATCGATGGTTTAAACCCCCATGCGGACAAAACCTATGCGGGGCTGATATACGTCGATGAGCAAGAAGGCGTTGAGTACTACGCCTTCAGCTATGCAAATAACGAAAAATACGGCACCAAATGGGACGCCTACACCTTCGAAGCGAAGAGAATCAACGAATCCGCTGACGAAAACATGGAGATTTATTCCCACTACGAAGAAGGAGTGTACTACAACTATTGGCCCGAACAAAAAGCGCTCGTCGTCGAAAAAGGAATCGGCAGCGACCCGATTGCGAACAGCTGTCAACTTGTTTTCAAAAAGAGCTACTCTTTCTATAAGGATGTTGAAATCAATTATGAGTCTAGCGAGTGGACGCTCTCGAACGGCACGGCCCTCGCCGATGCCCTAGAAAGCATGACTCCGGCGGAATCCATTGAGGCGCTATCGCTCTCCGAGTACCACGAGCATGTTCATGACGTCACCTACAAAGGCGAAGATTGCGACGTTCTTCACGTTGAAGTCTGCGACGATTGCGGCGAGGAAGTCCATGCCTATTTCCGTTCCACCAATCACAGCTTCGAATACGGCGAGGTTCTCTCCTATGCGGACTTATCCGCCTTCTTGGAGGGTATGGAAGCATACAATCGCTGGGAAGAAGAGGATACGACGTTGATCGTCAAGGCAACTTGCACGAAATGCGAAGACACCATCATATTCGTCATCACTCCCGAATATTCCCAAAATGGGAATTACTGGATTGGCAGCATCGACGAATGGGGCGATTTCTCTTTCACGTTAACCAACGACCCGCTCCCTGGCCTTAAAGACGCCGAAGGACAGCAGATCTTCCCAATTGTC
>JAFSVB010000036.1 GCA_017450325.1 Bacilli bacterium
CTCTCTTTTTGGAGCACTCCGAAATCGTCGTTCATCTTTTGGCCACCCAAGATAATCTGTGCAGAAGAAGTTACTAAAAAATGAAAAAACGAAAATTTTAGTAAGTTGCATTGTTTTCAGATTCCTGCTGATTTATCAAGGGCCATGGAAGATTTCCGCTTGATTGGGCGCCGCGAAGAGTGCCTTGAATTAGAACGCTGTCTCTCGCTGACAAAACCTCAGCTTATTTTGGTTTATGGCAGAAGAAGGGTTGGCAAAACTTACCTTGTCGATACCTACTTTGACAACAAATTCACGTTTAAGTTCACGGGCGTTCACAAGCTATCGGAAGATAAGCAACTCCTGAACTTCTCTAACGAGCTGGCCCATTACTCAAAGAAGAAGGCCCGCCCGCTGGTCGATTGGACCGAAGCGTTTTTCGCCCTTCGCGATTATTTGGATCGGTTCGACGACGAAGAGAAGAAGATCGTGTTCATTGACGAGCTGCCTTGGCTCGACAATGGATCCGGTTCCTTCCTAAAGGCCTTCGAGTACTTTTGGAACCAATATGCCAACGCGAAAAAGAACCTCGTTTTCATCGCCGCTGTATCAAACACCTCCTATTTGCTCAACAAGCTCATTCGAGGGAAGGGCGGATTCTACAAAAGGGTCACGTCCAAAATCCGCGTCAGCCCCTTCACGCTCCTCGAAACGGAGGAATTCTTGAATAGCGTGAACATCCATTGGGACAGGCGGGACATCGTCGATTGCTATATGACGCTGGGCGGTTTGCCTTATTATCTGCAGCACCTGCGGCCGAACCTGAGCCCATCCGCGAACATCGATTGGCTCCTTTTCGACGAAGACGGCCCTCTATACGGCGAATTCGCCGAGCTCTATGAAACCCTCTTTAAGCACAGCGCGAAATATGTCGCCATCATGGAAAGGATTTGCCTCACGCGCTACGGGTTGACCTCCGAGGACATCGCGGGATTCCTTGGGAAAAAGGCGACAGATGGATCCGTGAGCAGCAAGCTAAAGGCCTTGTGCGATTGCGGCTTCCTCAAAGAATACTCATCCTATCTCGATGGAAGGAAGAGAACGCTCTACCGTTGCGCCGACTATTTCACCTTCTTCTATCTCAGGTTCGTCCGCGACCATCAGGGCAAGGATCCCCGTTTCTGGTCCTCTATGATTCAAACTCCCGCGAGGATTTCTTATGAGGGGTATGCCTTCGAATGGATTTGTTTTGATTCCAATGAATCCATCAAAAAGGCGTTGGGAATCTCCGGTGTTCTCAGCGATGTATACACATGGACGAATCGCAATGGCGACCAAGGCGTTCAAATCGATATGGTTATCGATAGGCGTGACCGGATTGCGAACCTTTGCGAAATCAAATACACGTCCAAACCTTATGAAATCTCTAAGGAAGAGCGGTGGGGGCTCTCCGGCAAAATCGAAGCGTTCATGGCCGCCCAAAAGGCAAGGAAAACGGTTTTCCTCACCATCGTGTCCGCGGAGGGGCTGAAGAAGACCGGCTACGCATCGAGGGTGAACCAAGTTGTAACATTGGATGATTTGTTTTCTTACTAAAAATCCAAAATTCCTATTTTTTAGTAAGTATCGTATTGCTGAATTGAAAACGATCGAAAGAACTCTGCCTCTATAATTTGGAAGGCTAAAAAGTGCCACCACGACACGCATCGTGCTTCAAGGCGCAAGGGCGATGCTACCCAATAGCACCAACCCTCACACAAACTCTTTTGCTTGTGACACCTTTGTTGCGGCCATAAGGTACAATATGACGAGCAAGAAAAGCCATGCAGGCCAAACACTCGCTCGTCCAAGGAGGATCGATCCATGAAATACAAAGAAATGCTCGACTTTAGCCTCTTCCTCAGCAAAACCGAGGGCACCGACTCCGCCGCTTGGAAGAAAGCCATCCAAAGCGTCAACCAGCTCATGGAGGCGATGGGTCCGTACCAGTTGCCGATGGGCGATGGCAAGTACCGTCCCATCACCCCCGAGGCCTATGCGAAGATCGAGGCTATCTTCGACCAAGCCGTCGTCGCCGTAAACGAGTATGGCAAAGAGCATCATGAAGGGCCTGAGGACGAGGCGCGTGAGCAATTAATGAAGAACTTCAACAAGGAATTCCTCGCCAAATCCTACATCGAATACAAAAACGTCAAGCCAAACCCCAACGAAAGCCTCAAGGACGCCATGGAGAACTTCCGTTACCAAAACGTCGAGCTTTCCGACGCCGAGATGCAGCGCCTTGGCGGGAACCTAAGCTCCCGCGTCCAACTGAGCATCGACCTCGATGGCGTGAAGACCCGCGGCGTCTTCACCAAGCGCTCCTCCTATGACCCTCATGGGCAATTTAAAGCCATCCTCGACGAGATGGGGACCAAATATGGCAAGTTCGCCTCCTTCTTCGCCGCGATGGATGATCCGCGCTTCCTCCAAGAGGGCCTATTTGGCAACGACCCCAGGCTTTTCATCAACATCGAGACCGGCGCGGTCAATGACGCAACCCCCGAGGCCAGGGTGCAGGCGGTATATAACTACCATGACTCGGTGGGGTTTGACCTCTATCCAAGCCTGGACCGCGAATTCGAGAAATACCGCGACGACCCCGATTTCTTTAACGCCCTCTTCGAGTATTCCATCAAGGCGGAAAAGCTCTCCGCCGTCATCACCGTCAACGAGCAGATGCTGAACCTAAAGCCCGGGGAGAACCTCGATGGCCGTAACGCCGCGATGAGCTCCGTCGCCAACCTTTTGGGCCTCAACGACCTCATCGCCAAATCCAAGCAGATCGCCATAAAGATGCCCAGTGGGGAATTCCAGACCGGCACCTTCATGGAGTTCGTCGAGTCCAAGGACATCAGCCATATCGATAGCATCGACGAAACGCGCGTCCTCGGTCTAGACGCCTACGAGTCCAAGGACGTCAAAGTCCAGTTGGCCAACCTCCAGGTGCTCGACTATATCTGCGGCAACGTCGACCGCCACTTAGGGAACATCCTCTATAAGTTCGACCCCAATACCCATAAACTTACCAGCATCAAGGGCATCGATAACGACGCCTCTTTCACGAAGCGTCGCATGACCAATTCCACCTCCCTTTCGCAGCTTCCGAGCATCCGACGGATGCGCGTCATCGACCAGGCCATGGCGGAGAAACTGCTTTCCATCGACGAAGGCATGCTTGGGGCAACCTTACATGGCTATGGCTTAAGCGAGGAGGAGGTCGCCGCCTCCTATGACCGCCTGCATCACCTCCAGGAAGCGGTCAAAGCCGCCCCGACCTATGACCCCGAAAAAGGCCTTGAGCCTTACCTCGATAGCAACGAGGGGCCAGAGCTCACCGTAGTGAAGAGCGAGGATTGGGAGAAGCTTCGCCTCGAGGACCTTCGGGCGGGCAATAACTTCTTTGGCAAGCTCATGGGCGTCCAGGAGACGCTCACCACCGAGAACATGGTGAACGAGACGATGAAGCGCGACCTCGAAAGCTCCAAGCGCTCCTTAACGTCGATGCTTAATCCCGAAAACTCCGCCAAACTCCTTGACGCCGCCAGAAGCCATAAGCCCTTCATGGGCGTGTCGACGCGTTACCAAAACGTCCTGGACGCGATGGCGGCCTACCAAAACGCCCCCTCGCCCGAGGATCCGTTACATTCCGATGGCCACCAGAAGTGGCAGCGGCTTTCCGACTTACAAAACGCCGTCGCCGCCTACCAGCAAGAAAAGATCGGCCTTGGCCACATCCGTCCCGATGGTTCGCCTTCTCCCGATATGAAGGGGAAGGCACTTTCCCGCATCGAGGACGTCGACAAAATCGGAAAGTTCGCTTCTTTGCTCGAGCAGCAGCGCAAAACCGCCATCGCCTCCGAAGAGGCCTTACGCGAGGCGGAACGCAAGCAGGCGGAGCTCGATGCCTTCAAGGCCCTTTCGCCCGAGGAGCAACAAATCATCCTCGCTCAGAGGAAGGCCCATGAGCAATACCTGAACCAAGACCTTTCCGTCCGCATCCAGAATAGCCTCGCCGAGGAAGAGGAACTATTTGAGATGGATGAGGACCTCGACCTCTCCGAGAACCTCTCGATGGACGCGGCGAACCCGAACCAATAGCCTTTTCTTCAGGAGGAATATGAAACTGCGCGGATTTGTCCTTCCGCGCATTTTTCGTCTTAGCATTATCCCCACCTGGCGTCGATGACACGTGGAAGCGGTGGGGCCCATGAGACTTTTTCAAAATAAGGCGCGCGAGTATTGCGCTTTTGTGACGCGGCACCTGTACAATTAGCTTCAACGGAGGATTTGCGCATGAAATACCAAGAGATGCTCGCCTTCAGCGGGTTCCTAAACAAAAGCGAAGGCACCAATACCCCAGAGTGGAAAGCCGCCATGCAAAGCGTCAACGAGCTCATGGAGGTGATGGGCCCCTA
>JAFSVB010000037.1 GCA_017450325.1 Bacilli bacterium
CATCCGCACCCTCGAGGGGCTTGACGTTCCGCTTAGTTTTATCGACTTCCCCGGCTATAAATTTGAGACGAAAGGACGCTTCGATTTGGTCTGCTGCTCGGATCAGAAGCTCGTCTGCGAACTCGTGAAGAACCTCATCCAGCAATATAAGATCCGCCGCTTCTGCTTCGTCGGCGACTACCGCCACTGCCTGAGCTTTCACGAGCGTTATATGGGCATGATCCGCGCCTTGCAGCGAAAGGATCTCCCCCACGGCGTCCAAGAGGACATCCTCGAGGACGATACCACCTTCGATTATGGCGACGTCGCGCGCCTAAAAGAGCGGATCCAGGCTTTCAAGCGCGTCCCGGAATGCTTCGTCTGCTGCAATGACTTCGTGGCGAGGAAAGTCACGGAGGCATGCAAGGAACTCGGCTATTTCGTGCCAGAGGACGCGTTCGTCTTCGGGTTCGATGGGACGGGTTGGGCGGTCAATGGCTCGCCCAAGCTCACCACGTTCAACGTGGACAAAGAATGCCTCGGGGAAGAGGCGATACGCTCCTTATCCATCCGCATCCGCCACCCGGGAAGCCCCACCAAGACGATCTTTCTCGATTGCGACGTGATTAACCGCGAATCCACGAAACGTTAAAGCAAAGGGCACCGCGCGGGTGCCCTGCTTTCTTTTTTATGAGGGTTATTCGCCAAGGGCGATGCCATAGATGCCCGCAACATAGGCGATAGTGTTGGGGACCGTTTCGTGGTTATAGGCATCAAGCTCGACGAGGCGAACATGGGAGACAGTCACAGTGCCAGGGCATAATCCCATTTGGACAGAAATCCAGATGGAGCCTGCGTTTTCTGCCGTAACATCGAATGTACGCTCGACACGATCACCCTTAGCTAGGCCTGAAGCAAATTCATAACGAGCTTCGTCCCATTGTTTGTTTTGAAGGATGAACTCAACCTTATCGAAATCCTCCGCCTCGCCACCGACTTCGAAGCTGACTCGGTAAGATTGGCCCGCGGCAGTTGGGAAACCGGTGTCGATGAACATACCACCGTTCCAGATTCCCTCTCCTTTCGCCGCCAAGGTGCAACTGGCCGTTTCTTTATGCTCTCCCGTAGCGGTAACCGTCGTGCCATCACGGTCATGCAGTTTGCCCTCCAGGTAGAGGTCGGTATCGCCCTTGATCCAATTGCGTTCCGCGGCGCGTAAAGAGCAATAGTCATCAATAAGGGCCACTGCTGTTTCGCGATTGGCGACGTTGCAAAGATCAAGCTCTCGATGTTTTGCCTTCCAATTCGACACAAAGCTCGCAGCGCTTTGGAAATTGACGCGGTGGGCGACTTCGCCGCCCTCCGTTTTAATCATCTTAAATTCGCTGACTTTTATATGAAAAGCATTCGCGCCTTCGCCGTCTCTCACACCGCCGAGTTGGAGATGTATCGCGACATGATCCACTTCTGCGCCCGTGGTGAATGTCGCGCTGATCTCGTTCTCGCTCGCAGAGGAAAAGGTCTTGTCCTCCGTACGTGCGGATGCGCCATTCTCTACGGCCAAGACGATTTCGCTATAAGCCGCGCCTCCAGCCTCGCTTCCATTTACGTCAATCGTAAATGTGAATGAGCACGTATATTCGGTACTGTGCTCTGCAGAAATGTCCCAGTTGGTCAGGCCGAAGCACCAGCCGTGAAAGTTCCCGCTGGTGACATCAAGTTCAAGACCATCGGCGGTATAGGACTTTTCATATTCGAAGTATCCCTCGGAATCGCCCTCGCGATCATTGCGGATCTCGAAATCCACGTCGTTATAGGCGACCGCCTCGGTCTGGAGCATCGTGCGGTTTTGGAATGCCATCCCTCCATTCGGCAATAGGGCAAAGCCCGCGATTAAGGCCGCGCTGCAGGCAAGGGCGCCAAGGAAGAATATTCCGGTTCTTTTGTTCATGGTTGTCTCCTTAAAAAGACTTTTCGTGCTTGAATCTATCACCATAGATAAAAGGAACCGAGCAATGATAGAGAAATTGTGCATATCGTAAGCAAATACACAGTTAAATTGTGCATTTGCACATTCTTAACTCATTCGAAAACCCCGATGGTTATGAGTTCCATCGGGGCGAGGCCTCATGGATGCGTGACTTATTTCCGTTGCTTCTTCTTGTCTTTGACGGATTGGATCTGTTCGCAGGCATACGCCATCATGAACTTGACGCCACTAGAAGTCGCGTCAAAGCTACGAGACATGTTCGCGTCGATGCCAAGGCGAGAAGATTCACGCGCCACATCGATGTTGGCCGCCTGGAAGATGAAGTCCCAACCGCACTCCTTCTGCAGTTCGATCATGCTCTTGATTTGAGAATAGGAATATTCCTTTGATGCGTTTTCTAACCCATCGGTCATGATGGAGAAGATGGTATGGGCGGGAAGCTCTTCGGCGGTGAGCTTGGCATGTTTGGCCTTGATGAAGGCGATGCCATCCCCAATCGCGTCTAGAAGCGCGGTGCAGCCACATGGTTGATAGCTACGGCCATCGATGGGCTTAAGATCCTGCACGTCCGCGTCTTTATGGAAGAATTCCGCGCGGTCATGGAAGAAGATGGTGGTGACCAAGGTCTTGCCTTCTTGTTTCTTTTGATTCTCGAGCAAGGCGTTATAGCCTCCGATGACGTCTTCGCGTAGGCTCTGCATGGAGCCGCTGCGATCGATGATGATGACAAGTTCGGTGATGTCGTTCATTTTTAAACCCTCCTGGATGTTCTGGACATATCATGGAGGGTTTGGGCTTGCCTTTGGTCAAATGAGAATTGACATTTATCCTTCGCGAGGATGCCAGCCTAGGGGCGGACAGCCATATTCATCGAGCTCGGAGTTAATGAGAAAGAGGTCGTAGATCCCCTGCTTTATGTATTTCTCCACGATGACGTCGGAGCGGATGGAAGGGGAGAAAGCATAACCGGCGACTCGAAGCAAGCTCACGGCGTCCTTATGGTTCAGCGATAAGCCGATGATTAAGCAAAATACCGTGGATTTGCAGGGGATAACGTCGGAATTCAAGAGGAGATTGGAGAATACTTGACGCGAAATGCCCGCGCGATGATAGACCTCGGCGTTGGTTAATCCAGACTCGTTGATGAAGCCGATCAGCTTGTCACGGAACGGAGCTTCGAGGTCTTGGGGAGCACTGAGGCAAGCCGAGATGGCGAAAGCGCCTTCGACGAAATGTAGCTTCGGTGGTTTCGCCGCAGATTCCATCGTAATGAAGGAATCGTCCCCCTTCTTCAAGACGCTCTTCTTTTTGGGAGCGTGTGGGGAAAGGGCTTTTTCTAAGGGAGGATGCCCCATCATAGAGGTGATGCCTAGACGCTCGATAAGGTCTTCGTTATCGTGAATCAAGGAAGTCTTCTTGACCAAGAGCCCGACGGAGATATCTTTGCTAAGCAACATTTCCGCAAGCCAATCGAGAAAAGAAGAAAACGTTTGACTATTCTCTGATTTCTCATCCTCGAAAAGTATCTCGAACTGCTGCTCGCCGCTTCTAGACGCCGCGAAGAATAACTGTTGGTAATCCTTAACGCTTAAGGTTTTGGGGCATGCAAGGCCAAGGGTATCTACTTGGCCGTTATGCCGTTTCTGCCAAAAGGGAGAGCCGGAAAGATAAAGCGCCTCCGCATAGCGGTCTTTCATCGACTTCGCATAGGTAACGTAAAGGCTCATGGATGTTCCGTATCATTATATAGTAGGGAACGTTCTATCGTTTAGGAATCCAGTCAATCGTGATACCATGAAGCGATGAAATATTTCCTTCTCTCGATTGAAGACGGTACCATCTATGACGAGAAGGTCATCCCGATCCTCGACCGTCATGGCATCAAGGGCACGTTCTTTCTCAACAGCGGACTCGACGATTTCGTCTGGTATAAGGAAGGCCGTCCCGTCCGACGGGCACGCCTAGAAGAACGCGTTGCCCTATATCAAAACCACGAAGTAGGATGCCATAGTCTCACCCACCCTCATTTAACCGAATTATCCGATGACCATATCGGCTATGAGGTCGGGGTCGATAAGGAAAACCTCGAACGCATCTTCGCTCGCTCCGTCACCTCTTTTTCGTTCCCGTTCGACGATTATGATGAGCGATGCATCGCGCGCATCAAGGCAATCGAAGGTTTCACCGCAATCCTTTTGCCAGAACTGGAGGCATCATTCCGTTTCCCTAAGGACCCCTACCACATCAAGATCACCGCGATGGATATCCATAACGCCTTAACGAAGTTCCCCGTCTTTCTCGAAGACAAAGACGCCGAACTATTCACCTTCGTCTGCCACGCTTATGACTTTGAATTTGGGGATACCTACGCGGAACTCGAAAAGCTCTGCACGATGGTGAAAAATAGTGGGACGAAGTCCATCTTCTTTCGCGATTTGCCCGAGGTCCTTGAAAGCCTTCATCATCAAAAATAACCGCTTTTTGCGGCTATTTTTGCTTATTTTCTTCGTAAAACCCCGTTATTTCAATAATTCTTCCGGGAGGGAATCCTTTTCCGTGATCGCGCGGATGACGCGGCATGGATTCCCCACAGCGAGGGAATGAGGAGGGATGCTACGCGTGACCACAGAGCCCGCCCCGATGACGGAACCTTCCCCGATGACGACGCCTCCGGCTATGGTGACGTTGCTCGCGATCCAGCAGTTATCCTCAATGGTGATGGGCTTGCCGTATTCATCATCGGTCATGACCCCATCTTTCCGGCGGTAGATGTTGCGTTGCTGATAACGGAGCGGATGTAGCGGCGTGACGATGCTGACGCCCGTGCCGATGAATACGTCGTTGCCAATATGGACGGGGCAGGTATCCAAAATGGTGAGGTTGAAGTTCGCATAGCTACGCTCTCCAATCGTGATGAAGCAGCCGTAATCGAAATAGATCGGCCCCTGAAGATAGACGCTTTCGGGTGCGTTGACCCCCATCTCCTTTAGGATGGCTTTTCTTTGTTCGCCTTGCTCATCGGTGAGGCGATTGTATTCTTGGCAGAGTCGATGGGCTTTCGCGCGTAAGGATAGGAGTTCCTCGTCGCTCGGGTCATAGATTTTGCCTTCAAGCATGCGTTGTTTGTTCGTCATCGTCATGATCCTCGGCTTTATTATCCTCTTGTGCCATTTAGAGGGCAAACTTAGTTTCGTCTTAATCGTATAAGACGTTGCAAGGAAACGCGAACACTTTTTTATGCGCGCCGAGTTCAAAGTGGAGTTTGGCGATGCCAAGGTCCACGTCATTGAAATGCTTGCCTGAACTTCTCGCCTCGACTTTATCTTCCCCAAGGTATTTGAATAGCCACTTCTTCTGATTCACCGCACTTGGGGCGAGCGAGACGGACTCCATGCCTTGGAGAAACCATTCTGGAACGTTCTCGCCCTGATAATAGGCTTCGATAGGCTTGGACTTCGAGGGGCTCCCCTGCGTTTTCCCCTTTCCTAGAGCGGCAACGCATACGAGCTTCGAGGAAGCGGACTCCTTGACATCGCCCTTGCGGTAAGTGCCGCCAACCCAGCAAGTATTGAGCCCTAGTTGCTGCGCCTTTAAGATGACGAGTTCCCCATAATAGCCGACTTTCTCGTCGAGGTCAGGCGAATCAGGCCCTGCGAAGCAAAGGTAATTATGGCAGTTCTTGATAAAGCCATAGCCAAGGATCCAACGAGAGAAGATGTCCTCGTTTAGATGAAGGCTGAAATCGAGCCCATAATCTTGATTGATTGAGGCGATAAACCGCTCGAGTTTTTCGGCTTGTTCTTTGGTTATAGGGTCGTCTAGATAATTCCTCACGGAATGGCGGAGGCGGATTTCGTCATGGAAGTCTTGCATATTCTTTACCCCTCATGACAATAGAATACAAAAAGGCCGCGGAATTGCGAGGAATATGCTTTTTTCAACCGCTGCGTTTTGATTGTCCTTGGATAGACATCATAGGAGTGTCCTTCTATAATCAAGGCATGCGAAATAATACAGATAATACAAGCAAAGTCGGCGCAGGACTTTGGGCAGGCCGCATCATCGGAATCATTCTCGCAGACCTCGGCCTTCTATTACTTTGGGCGCTACTCTGCATGGTCTTGATTTTCGCGATGCCCCTTCGCATCTTCTTCGGCGTCACTACATTGATTCTCCCCCTGCTGCTACTTGTCGACGCATTGATTCTCCCTTCCGCAATCGGAAGGAAAGTTCTTCGATTTATTTCCCTTGGAACGGCGGTCGTCGCAATCGCCATCGTCGGCGTCACTAGCGGCTACACCATTTATCTTAGTGCCATCCGCATCGTCGATAACGCGAACATCGACACAAGTCTATATCTCCCCTTTGACGAGCAATCCAAAATCGCCCGACTGGATAAGGAGTCCACCTTGAAGTTCTCCCCGCTGGATTATCTGCCCATCGTCGATGGGGCTGCTGCTTTGTTCCCACTTTATAGCGCGATCGTCAACGCCACCTACCCTGTCACCATCCCCGCCTTAAACACGGAGGGCGGGCCCTTTTATTACACCAACACGATGACCTCCATCCACGAATTCCTCTACCGCGATAGCCGCGACCTTATCTTTGGGGTCGACCCTACCGCGGACCGATATTTGATCGGAAAGAAAGAAGAGAACGCCAATTTGATAGAAAACGTCATCAAAAGCCCCATCGGACGGGAAGGATTCGTCTTCTTCACCAACAAGAACAATCCCGTGGATTCCCTTACTCAAGATGAGCTACGCTCCATCTATAGTGGAGCCATCACGAACTGGAAAGACGTCGGCGGGAAGGATGAGGAAATCCGTGTCTACCACCGCAACACGGGCTCAGGGTCTTACGAAGGCATCCGAAATTTTATGGGCGACTTGCCCATCGTGCAGCCTGCATCGGATGAATACGTGTTCTCTTTGATGTCTGGCATCATCCGCGCGATAAGCGACTACCATAATCATCCGGGCGCCATCGGCTATTCCTATTATTATTACGCCTCGGCTTTGCAAGCGGACAAGAACATCAAGATCCTCTCCGTCGATGGCGTCGCGCCAAGCCATCAAACCATCGGTGCGCAGCAATATCCCCTAACCTCGGAATTCTATATGTGTTCGCGTCGCGACCAATCCAACCCCTCGATTGAGCGGCTAAAAGAATGGATCCTAGGCCCGCAAGGGCAAGAACTCGTCGAAAAGTCGGGATATGCGCGTATCGACGCAAACTAATTACTCTTATTTAATTTGTAATAATTATCAGGCATAACTGGATGTTTTTATACACTGTATAGAATGATTAGAGGACCCAATCGCTCGCGAATAACGGAAAGAAAGAGACTCCTTCTTCCACCTTATAGTCGCCGTCATGAAGCACGATCCCTTCTCCCATCTTTCCTTTGAACGCGTCCTTGAACTTTTTCAAGGATGTCAGGGAATAATCGTGACTGGGTTTGACTTCAATGGGAGATACCTTTCGATCATGGATGCGAAGGAAGTCGATCTCCATGATTGTCTTATACGTTTTTTCATCGCGCTTCTCGTAAAAGAACAGTTCTCGATATCCTTTTGTGCGCAATACCTGAGCGACGTAGTTTTCCATGAACATGCCTTCGTTGATGTGCAGCTTGTCATAGATAAGCGACTTATAGAAAAACTCGTCCTCCTCCACTTTCATAAAACTAAGGGAATAAAGCAAACCCGTATCAATAAAATAAGCCTTCATATCATCGCCATTAGCCGTCAACACCGGCAGAACCGAAGGGTCGGATGAATTCAGACACGTATTGACGATGTATGCGTCTTTTAGCCAGCGAAACGCGGAACCGTACTCTCGAGCGCGGGCGTTCGCATTGATGTGGGTGAGTTTAAAACGCTTATCGTGATTGGAAAGCTCGCTTGGAATCGAATTGAAGATCGAGGACAAATAAAGCGAACTCACTTTCTTTTGCTTCAAGAAATCATCGTAATAGAGTTGAAGGATGCTTCTTTTTTCCTTCTCGACTTTGACGAGGTCCTTTGTCTTTAGGTATACGGCGACGCATTTAGGCATCCCACCGACGAAGAGATAATGCCGGAACTCGTTGTAGATGTTGCGGTACGCCGCATGGAAAGGGTTGCGCTTTGCGACGGCCGACTCGATGAATGGAATGATATCGTCTTTGCCGGCAGCCCTAAGATATTCCTTAAAGGTAATCGGCAAGACATCAACGCTGACTTCCTCGCTTGGAAGAAGGTATTCCTCGTCGTCTTTCTTGACGATTGAGGCGAGCGAACCCGTTTCCAAGATGTCGTATCGGCCATCCAAGAGCAGTGTTTTGATCGCTTGTCTTGCAGGCTTGAAGAGTTGGACCTCATCGAGGATGATCAGCGATTCGGCCGGGTAAAGCCGCGTCCGATAGGCGATGGACAAACGATCGTAAAAGGCATCGAGGTCCTCAAGGCCGTTTATGAAGAGATCCTTGATTTCCTCATTTGCCTTATCGAAGGAGATTTGTATGAAAGAACGGTATTCTTTGTGGGCGAGTTCAAGGGCGAGGCATGACTTTCCGACACGTCGCGCGCCGCGGAGAAAGAGGCACTTGTGTTCACGCGCAACATTGTCTTTCCATTCTTTCAGTTTCGCATAGATATCGCGTTGCACATAATGACCGTACGCGACGGCAATCTCATATTCATCCAATCGGCCCATAGTTTTTTCTCCAGTTCTTTCAACATGAAGCATACCGTTTTCCCTCGAAAGTGAAAGGGTTTTGGATGCATTTTCCCACGAAAGTGAAGCCATTTTTGACTGCGTTTCCCACGAAAGCGAAAATTTCAATCGGTACTATTTTTACTGCAAAAATGCGATGAATTCTCCGCAAAAACCGCTTATTTTCGAAAAATAAGGCGTTTTTGCCATCATTCTAAATGCGCTTAAAAGATGAAAAGGAAAACCCCGTCGAGTAGGAGACAAAACTCAACGGGGCTGGCGACTTAAATCTCGATGTTCTTTCCAACTAAGCCAAGGTGGGCGCCAGAACGGTATTCGTTGGACTCTTCATGAGCGAGCAGCCACTTGTTGGTCGCCCATAGAAGAGGATCTTCTTCCTCGCGCACGGAGTTGACGTTCGTGCCTCGAGGCAAGACCACAAGCACCTGGAATCCGCTTCCGTTGATGCCGCATGGCGCATAATGGAGGGTCGTTTCATAGATCTCCACCGCTACGCCCGCCGGGACGCGGAAGGCCATGACATTCTTGGTGTCCAAGACGCCATCCTGGATGTCGAAGAAACTGCCTAGGAGCAAGATGAAGTCTTCATTCGCGAGGTTCACTTCGTTGCCTTTATGGTATTCGAGGCAATTAAGCTTTTGGTTATGGCCGTTGCAATAGCCAAGTTGCACTGGCATATGGCCATAGACTTTGTTCTCGAAGAAGGCGAGGATATCACGCTCCACGATATGCGGGTCATTGGGACAATAGATCGTGCCTTCATTGGGCATCGGCGTATCTTTCAGCAGCTCCAAGAGACGGCCATAGTCACCGGGGACGATGCGGCCGAAGCGCGCGAATTCCTTGTCGTGAACGCTGTAGATTTTCATGGGTTATCCTTTATAGGGGTTCTCGGTGGGATAGGGAAGGCTAGCGGGCTGGTTGAAGCCGATTTTCTCCGCGCCGAGGTACTTGAAGACCTCGAAGATTGCCTTGCCATGATGTCCGAAGGCAACCGCGCCATGGTGCGGGAAGCCATTCTCGATGAGGACGTGGCGGTAGAAACGCTCCATCTCGGGGATCGCGAAGACGGCGATGGAGCCAAACGAATGGGTCTCGACGGGGAGGATCTCGCCTTCCGCCACATAGGCATAGAGATGGTTATCCGCGGTGGATTGGAGACGGTAGAAGGTGATCTCGCCCGGTTTGATGTCGCCTTCGAGGGTGCCGTTGGTCACTTCTCTTGGGAGGGAGCGGGCCATGATCTTCTGGTAACGCATCTCGGGATGGCAGAGCAATTTCGAGCAGGTATTGCCGCAATGGAAGCCCATGAAGGTATCTCGGAACTTGTAGCCGAACTGCTTCTCGATGTCCGCGTGGTACATCTCTTTCGGGACGGTGTTGTTGATGTCGAGCAGCGTGACCGCCTCTTCGCTGATGCAAGAGCCGATATATTCGCTTAAGCAGCCATAGATATCGACTTCGCAGGAGACGGGGATGCCCCTGCCGGTAAGGCGGGAGTTCACATAGCAAGGGACGAAGCCGAACATCGTCTGGAAGGCGGGCCAGCACTTACCGGCGATCGCGACGAATTCGCGGCATCCCTTATGGCCTTCCACCCAATCCAAGAGGGTGAGCTCATATTGGGCGAGTTTGGGCAAGACGGTCGGGATCTTGTTGCCTTTGCCGAGTTCTTTGGCCATGTCTTCCGCCACTTCTTGGATGCGCGGGTCATCCGCGTGCTTCAAGAAGGACTCATAGAGGTCGAGTTCGCTGTTCTCCTCGATTTCGACGCCGAGGTTATAAAGCTGCTTGATGGGAGCGTTACAGGCGAGGAAGTTCTGCGGGCGCGGGCCGAAGGAAATGATCTTGAGGTTGCGAAGGCCGAGGATCGCACGGGCGATCGGGAGGAAGTCGTGGATCATCTTCGCACAGTCGGCGGCATCGCCCACCGGGGATTCGGGGATATAGGCCTTCACGTTGCGGAGCTTGAGGTTATAGGAAGCGTTGAGCATGCCGCAATAGGCGTCGCCGCGGTCGCTCGAGAGCACGCCGACGTTCTCTTCTTCGGCGGCGCAGAACATGATGGGACCATCGAAGTACTTGGCGAGCAGCGTCTCGCTGATCTCGGGACCGAAGTTGCCAAGGAACACGCACAATGCGTTGCAGCCATGGGCCTTGATGTCCTGCAGGGAATGCATCATGTCGATTTCGCTCTCAAAGATGCAGATGGGGCATTCATAGATATCCGCCTCGCCATATTCTTTGACGTAGGCCTCGACGAGGGCTTTCCTCCTCTTAATAGAAAGCTCGATGGGGAAGCAATCGCGGCTTACGGCCACGATGCCGACTTTGACGGTAGGAACGTTTTTCATGGTTTAATTCTCCTTCTGCCCGTAATAGGCGTGATTTCCATGTTTTCTTTCGTGATGCTTTTTGGCTAGATGCTGGCTGATGGGCGAGGCATCGGGGTCGACTCGGATCGTCAGGACGGTCAATTTGGCGACTTCCTCTAAGGTCTTCGCGTTATCGACGGCCTCTTTGGCGTCCTTCCCCCAACTGAAGGGACCGTGACTTGCCACGAGGACCCCTGGGGTGGAGATGTAATCGCGCGACTTGAACGTCTCGACGATGATGGTGCCGGTATGGCGTTCGTAGTCGTTTTCGATTTCTTTCTTGGTGAGCGGCCTCGTGCATGGGATATCCCCATAGAAGAGGTCCGCGTGTGTGGTCCCAAACGGCATGATGGATTTCCGCGCTTGGGCGAAGGCAGTCGCATAGCTCGAATGGGTATGGACGATGCCGCCGATATTGGGGAAGCTGCGGTAGAGCTCGGCGTGGGTTGGGGTGTCGCTAGAAGGCCTTAGGTCCCCTTCAACGACGCGACCATCCAAATCGACGATGACGATGTCTTCGGGGCGTAGCTTCTCATAAGGGACGCCCGAAGGCTTGATGCCGAAAACACCTGCTTCGCGGTCGATTTCCGACGCATTGCCAAACGTCAAGGCGACAAGGCCTTCCTTAGGCAAGCGCATGTTCGCCTCGTATACGCGCTGCTTTAATTCCGAAAATCCTTGGGGTTTTGCAGAGCTTTTGAAGGTTTCGATCGCGGATTTCTCCACGTGTAAGGCCTTTTTGTATTGGCTGAGGAAGGCGTCGAATCCTTCGATGTCATCCACACTGGCCATGCAGGTTTCCTCGCCTTGGCGTGCGAAGACGGCATCGAGGTAATCCTCCAAGCTTTCGCCGGGTTTCCTCTGAATCATGTAGGCGGCGAGCAAGGCTTCGCCATAAGGGCCGCCTTCCCCAGCGCTTTCTAGCGTCGCGACCGGGACGCCTAAGGATGCGCTAAGCAAGGTGGCGCCGACTTTGGGGGTCTTGAAGAACCCGCCATGGCCGACGACTTTATCGAGCTTGACGCCCTCGCCCTGGCGCAATATATCCGCGCCGAGGCGAATGGTGCCTAGCAAGGAATAGATATGGGCGCGTGCGAAGTTTGGCAAATCCATCTTCGCATCGGGTTCGCGTAGGAGCAAAAGCTTCCCTTCGTTGACATGCGTAATCGGTTCGCCCGAGAAATAATCCACGGGGGTGATGCCTTTGCAGGAAGGATCTCCTTTCAGGGCTTCTTTGAACATGTAGGAATAGACATCCTTGTCCTGAACGTCCTTGTTGAAATGGGAGGCCACTTCCTTGAAAAGACGTTCCCAAGCGTTGATGCCCGAGGTCCCGTTATTGACATGGATGAGGGCGGCGTTGATGCCACTTGGGGAGCTGATGACGTCGATTTCCTTATAGACGCCGATCTTGGCGTTGGTGACGAGCGTCAAATTGCTGCTGGTGCCGATGGAGGCGTTTCCCGTGCCGGTGCGGACGGAATGGGTGCAGACCATACCGGTGCCCATGTCGCCTTCGGGCGGGCAGAAGGGAATGCCGGTTTCAAGTTCTTTGCTTTCGTCGAGCAAGTCGCGGCCTTCTTCGGAAAGACGCCCCGCTTCTTCTCCGGCGACGAGGACTTTCGGGAAGATATTCTCAATCTTCCACGGGACGATGCCTTCCACCATCTTATCGAAGGTATGGAGCATGCTGAGATCGAAGGATTTGGTCGCGGGATCGATTGGCGCCATACCAGACGCCTCGCCGACGCCAAGGACCTTTTTCCCGGTCATCAAATAATGGAAATATCCCGCAAGCGTGGTGGAAAACGCGATATCCTTGACTTCTTTTTCCTGGTTGAGGATGGCTTGATAGACGTGGCTGATGGACCAGCGCTGCGGCACTTGGAATCCAAACGCCTCGGTCAAAAGCGCGCTCGCCCGTTCCGTGATGGTGTTGCGCCAGGTGCGGAACTCCGCGAGCTGGCGGTCTTTCTTGTCCAACACGAGATAACCATGCATCATGCCCGAGATGCCAATCGCGTCGATATGGGTCAGCTTCTGTTTGTATTTTGACTCATAGTCCGCTTTCAGCTCCCTGTAGCAATGGCGTAAGCCCGCTTTGGCGTCTTCTAAAGAGTACGTCCAGACGCCCTGGACGAGTTGGTTTTCCCACGTGAAGGACCCCGACGCGATAATCTGATGGTCGCCATCGATTAAAACGCCCTTGATCCGGGTGGAACCAAATTCGATTCCTAAGTATTTTTTCATGCGTCTTTATCATAAGAGGTTTCCTTAAGGCCACCTATGCCACTTATGCGGATTTCATAGGACAATCTTGCGTTTTGTACCGAAAGGGCGATAATGAGCCCATGAATCAAGAATATGAGATCATCCGCTACCCCAAGATTCGGCACATTTTGCTTTTCGTTGACGAAATCGAACAAAGAAGCCAACATCTCCATGGCGACTACGAATTCTGCTTTGGTTTATGGGGCGATGCTACTTTTTCCACTTTAACCGCGCATATTGACGTGCGCGCGGGCGATGTCTTATTTTTGGACTCCAACGAAGCTCATTCCATTCAGACCAAGACAGGACATTTTTGCGGGCTGTTCCTACAAGTTTCGAGTCGCTTCCTCGCGGATTATTGGGGAGAATTATCTACGAACCGATATACATCCGCTAATCTTAAGGACTATTTGCCTAGGGATGTCCTGAACGCTTTATATAAAGAAGCGATCCAGGTCTCCCTAAGCTATCTCAAAGGACAAGAGCATTATGAAATCGACGCCCTTGAATTCGTTACGAAACTCCTAAACCTCATATGCAAGAACGTGCCCGCGGAGCACCTCTCCCTCCGTGATCAAGGGAACCGCAAGAAGAACGCAAAGCGCCTAAAACGCATTGTCGAATACGTCGATGAGCATTATATGGAACCTGTTTCCCTTGGGGACATCGCGCAGCAAGAAGACGTTACCCCCACCCACTTGTCCCACCTCTTCGCGGAAGGGCTTGGCATCAACTTTCAGGAATATGTGACGAAGAAGCGTCTCGAGCAAGCCGTTCGCTTGCTTTTAGGAACGGACAAAAGCGCCATTCAGGTCGCTTACGAATCTGGCTTCTCCGACCCGAAGTATATGACCAAGGCGTTCCGGAATATGTATGGTTGTACCCCCAATGAGTTCCGTAAAAGCAACGTTTCCACCACGTTAACGCCCGACCAACGGAAGGTGGGATTACTAGAGCGTATCTATCCTTCCGAAGAGGCGATTGCCTTGCTTGAAAAGATGCTTTAAGACTACCTATACCATTCGAAAAGAGAGGGTTTTGCATGGAAATTCTCCGCAAAACCCATTTGTTTTTAAAAATATAATGAGAAATGCTAGAAGTATTGGACCGATACTTTTTTGCCCATCTTGCGTAGCTCTTCAGCGAGGTTATCGATGATCTGCATCTTCATCTTGAAGCCGAAGGCGAATTCCTCCGCCTGGTGGGCGGGATTGACCGCGCAGCCGACGTAGAAGACGATGTCGGTCGCCTCCTCAAAAAGGCATTTCGCGATTAACGACGCCCCATCGGGTCGATAGCACCAGGTGAAGTACTCCTTGTTGCTGGCTTGGTAATCCTTGGCAAGGGCCAAGACTTTGTTGAGGGTGACGATGCCCTCGGTCGCGATGTCGACGCCTTTGATATCGCAAATCGGCGGAATCTCGGGGTCGAGATAGGTCATATCGACCTTGACTTCGCTATGGAGGTATCGCGCCGCGAGCGAGCAAGTCGTGCCGCCGGAGACGATATGGGTGCCCTCCAAATCGAAGAAGGAACGAAGCATGGCCTCGTCATCTTCCTTGTTGGTGGGTGGGCCGACGAGGAGGTTGGCTTTGGAACGTTCCCTCCGACGGACCGTGAGGCAAGTCGTGTCGTCCCCTGGACGGTGGTTATAAAGGTTATCGCAGCGATCGATGAGGATGGTCGAGGTGGATTTCGCGGAAGTCCATGGGCTATAAAGCGCCTCCAAATAGGCGGCGATTTGCTCTCTCGTCCAGCCGAAGTTCAGCGTTTCCCCCACCCCTGCGTAAACCGCGCCATCGGAGAACATCGAAAGCTGGTCGCCTACTTCCAAATACGTCACGGCTTTATAGATCTTTTTCCCCGCGATCTCCAGTTTTTGGTAATGGAGGTCGAGCAATTTGCCACCGTGGATGAAGACCGGTTCGGGGTTATCGAAGTTATAGATGGTCGTGAGGTAATCGTGGTCGATCTTGCAGATGGTGAACGTGCTATAGGCGACATTGCCGCGGTCGCGGGCAAGCGGAAGTGTCTCCACCAAAGAGCTCACGCATTCCTCTAAGGGGATGCCTCCTTGAACCATGCGCGAAAGCATAGAGGAAGTAAGCGTCGACAAAATGGAGGCGACGACGCCCGAGCCGATTCCATCGGCCAAGACGAGGGTGAGGCTATCGTCCTCACCTTCGGCCACCATCACGTGGTCGCCGCAAAGCTCCTCGCCCTTATGGTTGATGGAAAGGTAGCCGTATTCAACCTTCGTCCCATCACTCATCGCCATCATCCTCCTGCAGGGTCTTCTGCAAATTGGTCAAAGCGATCTTCGTCTCGGCGGTCGCCTCGCCAAGAAGCTGGGCGATTTCCTGGACCGCGCGCATGTTCTTCGCGATGACTTCGGAGGTGATCGCGGCGGTCTTCTCGGCTTTCTCGGCCTTGATCCTCTTGTTGCGTTCCTCGATGGTGACATCGCGGAAGGCGGCGATGAGGACGTTATAACGGCTCTGGTAGGTAAGGGAGACTTCGAAGATTTTGTCCGAGTCGATCATCGCAAGGCGGCGAGGCGGGACGTTCTTGCCTTCAAGGGCTTCCCCGAAGATGCCGAGGTCGAAGTACTCGAAGACGGCAGAAGATAGCAATTCGTTCTGGCTCTTGCCCATCATGCGGGAAAGGGCTGGATTGACGAGGGTGAACTGGAAGGTCTCGTTGATGACGGCGAGACCGTTTTTGCTTTCCTCGACGACGGAGGAGGCGAAGCTACGCTCCTTCTCCATCAAGTAAGGCAAGCACATCTCAAGCGTCGCCTTCCCCTGGATGACGGCGATGGCCTTCTCGCGGCAGGTCGAATAGCCGCAGGAAGAGCAATTGAGCTCGTCTTTACGGCTGGTTTTGCCGATTTTCTTGAGGACGTTAATAATCTCCTCCTCGCTGGGGATATCTTGGGCAAAAGCTTGATTTCGGAAGGGTTTTGCAAGGATTTTTGATGCATAGTCCTTCACACGGAAGTCTTTTTTGCCCGCGTGGCGGCGTATGTCGATGATCGCGGAGGCGAAAGATCTAGCCTCGGGGCGGATGGCGGGTCCATTGATGCAGCTACCCGCGCAGGCGGACATCTCGATAAAGGCGTGATGGACTTTGCCATCGATGATGTCCTTGAGGGTTTGGAGGCAATTCTCCATGCCGGAGACGGCGATATATTCGTAGTCGGGATTGTCCTTGACCATGGTCGCGAGGATACCGCCTTCGATCGGGAAAAGCCTGGCGAGGCTCTCCTCGAATTTCTTGGGGTCGGTCTCTTTGGCGACCTCGATGGATTTCTCGGCGAGGAGCTCATCGAGCTCAAGGTAAGTGAGGACGCAATCCTCGTACCCTTCGTAACGGTCGAGCTCATTTTTCTTCGAGATGCATGGTCCGAGGAAGATGACGCTCGCGCCTGGGTAGCGGGCTTTGATGTCCTTCGCATGTGCTTGCATCGGCGAGAGGATATGGGCCAGATAGGGCTCGGCTTTGGGATAATGCTTTTCCACGAGCAGGTTCACGGAATGGCAGCAGGTGGAGATGATGACGTCTTGGGTATTCGAGTTGACGAGGCGGTCGTATTCCTTTTTGACGATGGTCGCCCCGATCGCCGTCTCCTCCACTGCCATAAAGCCAAGGCGAAGGAGGGCATCCTTCATCGTGTCGAAGGACGTTCCTGGATAAGAGGAGAGGAAGCTCGGCGCCAGGGAAGCGACGCAGTTACCTTTTGCAATCAACGCGCGCGCTTCTTCTTTATCGTCGCGGATCTGCTTGCAGTTTTGAGGGCAGACTTCATAGCAACGGCCGCAATAGACGCATTCATTCGGGATGATCGAGGCTTGGCCATCATGGAAGGAAATGGACTTCGTCGGGCAATTACGGATGCATTTATAGCAAGAACGGCAATCGTTCTCACGGCTGATTAAGGCTAGGCTTCTCATGACTACGTACCTCTACTGCAATAAGGGCAAAACGCGCGACTCAAAAAACGCGGAAACGCCGTTAGGGTCAACGCCGAGGATCAAATCGTCCCCTACTTGCACCGTTACCCCGGATTCGCCGCATTTGCCGAGGCAGAAAGAAGCACGTAAGTTCACGCGGTCCTGGAGCCCTCGACGCGAGATTTCCTCTTGCATCGCCTCGATGACTTCGCGGCTTCCTCTTAGGTGGCACGCGGAGCCAACGCACATGGAAATGGTGACGTTGTCGTTCATATATTCGAATCCTTATTCGGCTTTTTTGCCCTAGTAGGTGCATATTACTCTGACGCGCGCATAGAAGCAAAAACTTCTTCAATGTATGCTTGCGCCCAAGATCGCTTTCAAGGGAGCAAACTAGAAGAAAATGGAAGCGTTTTTCTATGCAGACCATATAGAAAACTAGAAAAACTTGCACTTTTTTTGACTCGTTTTTGCTAGAAATACTGTGTTATAAGGCTTTTTCTTGTTTTTCTTAGACACGGTATAATTATTATTCGCATTTTTGAGGTACTTTATGGCGGGCGTTAACGTTCATGGCCTATTTTTATGGGCATATGGAAACGTCGATGATAAAATATCGCGGAATTAAGAAAGGATTTAATTCAATGAAGAAAGTCGCAATACTCCTCGCCGCTATGTTGCTTACTGCCTGCGGCAGCTCCTCTAGCGCCACCTCCCACCCGACTGGTCTCTCCACTGGAGGAACCCCTGCTTCAAGCCAAGCCGCTGCTGCCATCTCCTATGCGGATGCCACCGATGCGGAAGGCATCGAATCGGGCATGTATCTGCACGGCAAATACGTCTATGATCTGAACAAGGCGGACAAGAAGCTCACCTGCTACGACTTTGGCATGGACTACAACAAGCTCAAGGCCAAAGAAGGAACCAAGGTCTTCGATGTCGCTATCAACTTCGTCGTCTATGGCGAGCACGGGAACGCCATCCACTTTGTCGCCGAAACGAAAGACCACTATCTCTATGTCAGCACCGCGGGCAAGATCGCCGAAGACCTCGTGACGGTTGATGACGGCCAATATTCCATCTCCTCCTCGTTTATCTCGACGCTTCCGACCTTCGTCGAACCGCGCTACGGCTCCTATGTCTCCGATAAGGAATTCAAGCAGGACAAGGTTGACGCCGAGGGCAAGCGCATCGAGAACAGCGAAGGCGGATACGAAAAAGAGACCTTCTACCTCTTCCTCGACCTCACCGCGACCTCCGCGAAGATCTATGTCGGTGAAAACAACCAGACCCACAGAGACACTCCGCTTCACGAAATCGAAAATTATGGGCTCACCTATAACCCCGGCGGCCTCGCCATCAAGATTCCTCATAAGGATGGCGAATTTAGCTGCACGCTGACCGTCGTCGCTGAGAATACCATCTCCTTCAACAATGCCTATGAGAAGCATGGCGATTACAGCGCAGCTGGCAAGTTCGTCCTCATGGAAAAATAAACAAAGCACCCATGAAAATAAGCGGGAAAGCATATGCCTTCTCGCTTTTTTCATCGCTAGGTCAAGTCAATGGCTCTTGGGGGTCATGATCCGATTTTCACGTTTCAGGGAACGGCACCGTGACTACCCGAAAATCTTCTTGCTAAGCGCCTTGAACTCTTCTCTTTGTTTGGGGAAGACTTCCTCGTGACGGAGCTTCTTATGCTCGGGGTCGAAATAGGTCCAGGGCCAATCGGTCTTCGAATAGTCGCGTAGCTGCATCGTGTCGTCGCAATGGTAAAGCGTGGTCGGACCGACGAAGCGCGAGAAGGCGTTACGGTATTCCTCTAGCCTAGACGCATACATCCCCTTCGGCGCATTGCTCGTCATTAAGAGCAAGACGGGGATGCTCCTTTCGTTGCAGCTAGGATGTTCCGCGTTATAGGTGAGATATGGGAAGAGCAGACGCTCATAGAAGGCACGGAAGGCTGCGGTGAGGTCGCTGAAATAGTTCGGCGAGCCGACGATGAGGCCATCGGCTTCCTGGATGGCCTCGAGCACTGGGGCAAGGCCATCCTTCTTGATGCATGTTCCTTTGAATTTCTCTTTCTTGCAGCCGAAGCACGAGACGCAGCCGGTATACGCCTCTAAGCGGTAGAGGTCGAAATATCGGACCTCGTTCCCTTCTTCCTTTAACGCCTCTTCCGCGTCGCGAAGCAGCGTATCGGTGTTAAAGCCCTTGCGCGGACCTGCGTTGACGATAACGATCTTCTTCACCTTAGCTATCGCTCCTAGAGTAGCCGCACTTCATGGCCTTCGATGCTTCCATGAGGACATTCCTAAGGGCCTTCATGGATTCTTCTTTGGCGTATTGAGCGACCAAATCATTGCATTTTCTCAGCAAATCCCCGTCCTTTTCGGAAACGAACTTCGCGTCATATTCGTTGATGAGCTCATGGCCTTTGCCAAACATCGTCGCTTGATAACGCTCGATATGCTGGATGCAAGCGCCGTAGTTGGCGTCGGCTAAGACCGAAATCATCCGCGACGCCCAGAAATAGGAATCCTCCGTATCGATGTTCATACTCGTCCCCGAGAAATACTTGGGGAAGGAGTCGACGTTCATATATAGAGGAACCGAGCCATTGAAGGGGTTCGAGCCAAAGCTCAGCCATCCGATCGCCTGGATTTCTTTAGGCACATAGGGACGGATTTGCAGCACCTGCATGACGCTGGTGCGGGAGATGCCAATCGGACGGTAGATGCCAGGCTTCTCCGCCACTATGGAATAAGGGTTATAAGGCGTGCCCTGATAATAGCTCGAGAGGATGTACTTGACGTCTTCGACGCTCACGAGGCGCTCGGGCACGAAGCTCCATGGGATATCGTCGCTTTCGGGCGTGAAGTCGGCATTAGGCCCATCGAATTTATAGGTCTTTCCAAGGAAGTAACGGGCCATGAACCAGGCGCGCGGCGTGTTATAAACGTGGTCGGCGTCGCTACGAGAGCCGAAGATCAGGCGCGGGTTCATCTTCCCGCCCATATTGAGATCGAGGTGATGGTCCTGGATAAATTCTTTTAGGTCTAGGCTGCAGATATTCTCTTTCTGCGCCCCAAAAGCATCGTCGAAGTCGAAGCGGTCGAGGCCGAATTGGTTCGGCATGATGACGACTTCCTCGTCCTTCACTTTGCGCGCGATGAAATGATGGCCGCCGATGGTCTCGACCCACCAGATCTCATTCTCGTCGGAGAAGGCGATGCCATTGGGCTCATAGGTGCCGTATTTCTCTAATAGCTCGCCAAGGCGGGTCACGCCTTCGCGGGCGGTAGAAATATAAGGAAGGACCAGGACGACGAGGTCCTCTTCGCCGATGCCGCCCGGGGACTTTAATTTGCCCTTCTTATCGTATTGAGGTTTCACGTAAGGATCCGCCCCGAGGACGAGGGGGTTCGAGGTGATGGTCTCGGTCGCGGTCATGGCGACGTTCTTGCTATTGACCCCATTCGCGGCCCAGATGCCCTGCTTCTTGTCGACGTTTGGGGTCGCGGTGTAGCGAAGAGGGTTATCGGGTAGGTCGATCTCGACGTGGGAGACCTTGCTTTTGTATTTATGGGGTTGCTTGGATGGGTCGATGACGACGAGCTTCTTCTCGTCGAAGAAACCATCATCGTTACGGGCGATGAGGGTCGAGCCGTCATAGCTCGCCTTCTTGCCGACTAAGATCGTGGTGCAGGCCATAAGTTGCCTCCTATTTACTTGGGTTATTTTACCATCGAGGAACGCTTCTTAACTAGAAACGCATCTTAGAAGCAACCAAAACACCAGCAAGACACATGCCGTCCTTTGATTTTTAACTCGACGTTAACTCAATGACAAATTTTAACTCGATCGTTGTTGAGTTAAAATTGAGTTAAAACAGAATTCTTTCGATAAATCCTGCATTTTTAATTCAACAAACCGTTGAGTTAAACATCAAAAACGCCTCTTGAACCAAAGATTATCTCTGGGCATAGGCTCGATAAAATGCAAAGAATGAATATAAGGCG
>JAFSVB010000038.1 GCA_017450325.1 Bacilli bacterium
CACATCGTCTGGGGGCTATAGCTACGACGATATAAAAGGGTTGCCTTTCCAATCGGACTATTACAGCCGTGAAATCAATCAGTATGCTGCCAATCCCTGCTATTTAAGCGAGTCGCCTAAAAATCAGACGATTATCGCCGACACGGGGACGGATGGCATCTACAACGTCGCCGCATTCCAGTTCACTTACAACGATGGCAATTTCATTGAGGCAGGCAACAAGATCAGCTGCACGTTGCAAAGCCTGACTTTTACGTATTCTTGCAAATAATCGCGCATCGCCCGTTGCCGATTCTTGGAGCTATGGCGGATCCTCTCTTTACCTAAGGATCCGCTTTGCTCCTTTTTCATACGCATAGCTCCATGATTTCGCGATGCGAAAAAGATGAAGCCATCTCGCTTTTTGAAGCTTTTAGGCTTCGTTGCCGTTTATAAAGCTCATCACCGCGCTTTTGGTGATGCTCCACTGCTCTTCCTTGCTGATGGATGCCTCGCCATCGCCCCTTTGGAAGCCATAATCCCCGAAGTTAGCGTGGTTACCGCCTTCGATGATGACTTCTTGATAGCCAGAAGGGAAATTGGCGATATTATTGTTATATTCGTCTTTGTTTAAGACCAAGTCGTTCGTGCCATAGATGGATAGGCACCGATAGGAATCATCGAGTTTTTTGTTTGGATAGCTGGCCAAGAAGATGATTCCAGAATAGGAGGTGTTATCCGTCTTGGATAGATACATCGAAGCCGTCGCCCCTCCTAAGGAATGACCCATCATATAAAGATGCTGATGCTTGTTTAAGGAGGCTACTTTATCCGCGGCATTCATGTGTAGAAGCGGGAAGTATAGAGGCATCTTGATGATATAGACATCGATTCCCTCGTGGGCGATTTCGCTGCATAAAGGGGCATAGGCGACGGGGTCGACTTTCGCCCCGCTATAGAAGATGATCGCCATATCGTCATTTTCTTTGTTATCGAAGCGATACCAATCTTGGTTGACCTCTAAGTCCACCGTTTCATCGGATACTAGATAACGCCGCGCATTCTCGGTCGATGGATAGTTGATAGCAAAGTATATAAGCACGAGCGAAATGATCATTGCGATGGAAGAAACAGGAATGATGATCGCTTTTAGCCAGCCCTTCATCTTATGTTTTCTCGCGATGAGAAAGACGAGAAGCACGGGGAGTCCAACGGCTAGCAGGACCGCGAAAATAGAAATAAGGGCGTATTTCATACACGATGATTATATGGATTGATAAGTGTTCTTTCCAAATCATTCTTGCTGACGCGTCAGAAAGAACATCGAGGCGAGAACGCTAAAAGGCCCTCTTTATGCGAAGAGACCGAAAGCTCTCCCGCGACATCAAGCGTTTGGCGTTTTGCTTCGCGATACAGGCGCATATTCTTTTCTCCTTTTCCCTTCATTTGTGGCACTCTCGTGGCGATGTCTCCTTTATACTGAGACCACAATCAGAAAGGTAGGGCCCATTATGAAGAAAACGGCCATACTCCTTAGTTTGCTTGTCGCCCTCGTCTGCACCTCTTGCGGCAGCGTCTTATCCGTCGGGGCGGATGGAAGCTTCGAGGTGAAGAAAAGCGTCTTCCATTACGCCCCCGTCGCCTCGGAGAAGACCGATTCCTTCGTCGGCGACGTCTATTTCTCGCAGGGCTACTTCGATCACCCCTCAACCGAATATGACCCCCACTTAGCCACCGCGTCGCTTGCCATGGCGATCTCGAGCTTCACCGACTTCGGCCCCTACGACGAAGCGTGGTACCGGAACCAATCCAAATACCTCAAGGAGTATTTCGAATCGATCGGCTTCAATAGCTTCGCCGTCAACGAGGACTACCAGAAATCCGCCGAGTTCGACACCATCGGCCTGGCCGCGGCGAAAAGGGAATTCGCCGGATATACCCTCCTCGCGGTCACGCCCCGCTCGGGTGGCTATTTCCGCGAATGGGCCAACAACATGCATCTAGGCGATGGCAGCAAGTCCGACTCCATGCACGAAGGATGGTATAACGCCGCGAACAAGATGATCTCCTTCCTCGATGGCTACGTCTCCTCGAATAACGTCCAAGGCAGGGTCAAGCTTTGGCTCACCGGCTTCTCTCGGGGCGGGGCGACCGCCAACATCGCCGCTGGCCTCATCGATAACAAACTAGCTCGTGGCGAGAAGCTCTTTTCTGCAGACGCCTCCCTCACCCGCGATGACGTCTATGCCTATACCTTCGAGGCGCCACAGGGGGCTAGTGTCAACGTCTCGCGCGTCAAAAAGCCCAAAGACGCCCTCTATGACAACATCTTCAACATCGTCAACCCCCTCGATATCGTCCCCAAGGTCCCCATGAAGGAATATGGCTTCACCCGCTTTGGGCATGATAAATACGTCACCAACTACTTCTATGACCCGGCGAACTTTAGCAAGAACCGCGCTACCTATAACGCCTTCCAGGACCTCTTCAACGCGAATAAGGACATCAACCCCAACCGCAGCGACGAATTCACCATGGGCGGCTTCGACGTCACCAAACTCGGCACGGATATCCTGACGATGCTGGCGGAGCTCGCCGTAACCGATTGGGAATTCGCGACCTACGTCCGCAAAAACGAGGACGACACCAAGGCCAACTACGACGCCAACATCGCCTCCTCGATCTTCCTTGAGGAGTTAACGAGCCACATCGGCGACCGTAACGACTACGTCCATAAGCTCCAAGCCCCGCTTGAGAACTTGATGCTGCTCATCCAAAACGAGCATAGTAACCTCGGCTTCCCCATGGGCAAGCTCGTCAAGACCATCTTCGTCTCCGCCTTATATGACGGGGCCTTAGGCGCTACGGGCAAGGCCAAATCCTCCATCAAGAGCACCTGGGGCGACGAATTAGGCGAAGATATCTTCAACCTCACCGCCTCTCTCCGCGGGCCGATCTTCGACACCTATTGGGAACGTCCCAACGAAACCTTCTCCCTCGCCGGCTACATCCCGATGATCATGCAGAACCACTACCCCGACTTCGTCTTCGCCCACGTGGCGAGCCAAGACGACTATTACGTGAACGACTATAACGCCTCGAAGGGCGATTCGCTCCTCGTGGTACCTTTCCTTGATAACGCCGACTATGGAAGGATGAAGTTCTTCGGCTATAACGACATCGGCTTGCGCCTAGATAACCGCGATGGCAAGAGGGTCATCAACATCGACGGCCATTACCTTGGCAAGAGCGATATCCGAAGTTGCGAAGGCGGGTTTGCCGCGGGCTACTATTCCTACGCCACCGAGGAGAAGATGGAGCTATTCATGCCCGCGAACAAACCATACAACATCTCGATGCTCTCCTATTCCAAGAAGCCGTCCCACCGTTGCGAATACTGGGCCTATTACGAGTATTTCGCCCTCGATGATTCCGGCAGAACCAAGGTCGAGCTCGACCATTACAAAGAGACGGTCTGCTTCGGCAGCGACCGCCATAAGCGCGACGTCAACATCGCCTTATAAGGAGCGCATATGAAGAAAGCATTGTTATATCCCTTGTTCGCGTTGTCCTCATGGGCGCTTCCTTCCTGCGCGAACTCGCTTCCGAATCAAGGATCCGTCGAGGCGGTGAAGGCGTTGCTAGGCAAGCAAGACCTCTCTCCCGTGATGGAGAAGATCTTCACCGCCACCTTCTTTCAGAACTACGACGTCTTCTCCTCCACGCACCAAGAGAATCATAACGCGACGAAATTCCATTCCTATCGCGGCGGCGGGGCGTTTGGCTGCGCCTATAAGGTGACCTCAGAGGCCTACGAGGAAGTCATGAAGCAAGATAGCCCCGACTTCTTCGACTTCTTCGCCCGCGGAGAAGGAGGCTATGGACTGCTACAAAGCGCGAACGTCTCCTCTTATTTCTATGAACGCGATGGCGAGGACGTCCGCTTCGAGTCGGCGAAGACCGAGAACTTCCTGCAGAATATCCAGGTCAACTTCGGAAGCGAGGACGTCCAAGTGGCCAGTTCCCTCCTTTATAGCGAGGGGAGCGATGGCAGCAATACGCGCACCCAAAGCTTCAATGGCCTATCGAGCAAAGAGACCTTATTCGGCAGCATTTCCGTGCGCTCGCTTTCGGATTTGTTCGCTAGGACAAACCTCTACGATGGCCAACGCTCTTGCGAGATCCTCGACCGCCTCTATGAGGACACGCTACGCGACTTAACCAAATATAGCGACAAGCAGCTAAGCGACTTCATCCTTAGTAACCACGTCGAAGTCCAGGAAAACGAAGAGAGTACCCTCGTTTCCTTTGAACTCATGGACGAAGGGATCCGCTCTTTCTTATCCGAGAAAGACATCATCCCCGGCACCTTAAAGGGGACCTTGACCTACGATAAAGTTAGCGGCGCCTTCCAGGGCTTCGACTATAAAATCGTCCACATTCAGGACGAAAAGGACCTTGAAACGGGCCACGTCTATAGCGCATCCATGGAATTCTCCGCGGTCGGCTATTCCAAAAACGAGGAATTCGAGGGCGACATGCACATCACCCCAAACCCGCAGGTATATGAGGACGGGGACCGCTTCGTCGCCGACATGGTCGTTGGCATCATCCCCGAGATTTCCTAATCACTTGCTTCCCTTGCTAACTCTATGATTCTTCTATGATCCCCATTGGACCGGGTTCCGTCACAACAAAACGATCGGCGTTCGATTGATTGGAAACACGATTGGAATCTGTATCCCTCGTTCTTTATATTGGTCGAATTGTATCGTTAAAAGCGAATGGAAGCCTTTCAATAATCTGCCCATCCCAATCTAACTCGACAGTGTTGAGTTAAATGTCGAATTAAAATTGAATCAGCGTTTCATCAAACGCATGGAGTTTGCAATATCGATTAAAAGATAACTTGTTATG
>JAFSVB010000039.1 GCA_017450325.1 Bacilli bacterium
ATCACGTAAACTATGCCCGCATGCTGGAACTTACGGGCGATGTTATTCCAAGCGTTCAGGCCAAAATGCTGAAAGAAGCCATTCAGAAGAACGCGCGTTTGGTCGAAGAACATGTCGCCGATATCAAAGCCCTTTTCGATAGTCTTCCCAGCGAGTATAGCGGGGTCGAAGTGCTCTCCGAAGAACGCAAAGCCTTCTACTTAAGATCTTTTTTAGAAAGGTTTGAGATGATTCTTCTCCCCAAGGCGTCGTGATTGCACATGCTGTTAATTTCTAAATCCAGTCTGGTGACTTTGAATCTTCTCCCACCATATAACCGGCATCGAAAGTTTTCGGTCTATTTGTCGTAACTTTTTACGATTCGCTCAGCGCATAAAATCGAAAAAATCCTGATTCCATCGAAGAAATTCGGGATTCATTTTTTGAACTGGTGGCTGAGGGGGATTTCAATGGCGAAATCTTCTCAGGGCTCGCCCTTCTTATGCAGAAAGCAAAACGCGATCGCTCCCCCAAAGCAAACGATAGCGTAAATCCAAAATACATAGAGCCAATCCGAACCCGTCTTTGCCATCGTGTATATGCCCTTAAGCAAAAGGTATACCCAAACGCCCGCATAGCCAAAATGGAATGCGTAACGCGCGCTTGCCCCTACCTTTATCTTGAATAAAGAAAGGAGGAGAAAAAGCAGCGCCGCGCTTACCCCTGGCAAGAAAAGCAGCGTCATATGGATATCCCTTAACCCATGGGAGAAAACATAATAGATGCCCATGACGAGAAGCGAGAACATAGCGCCGCAGGCATATCCGATGATTTCCTTTTTATAAGACTTAACGTTCGACCACATAAACCATATCCCCTAAGTCGCGGCTATCGATCAAGGTGGACCCGCCATAATAAAGGGCGCTCGATCCACCACCATCGAGGTTATAGGCATATTGGCAGCCTAGTTCGCTTAATGTCTTAGCTAAATCATATAAAGTGAAGCTAGAGGCGTTATTGCTGGACCTTCTGCCATTGACTTCGGTGGCTAAGAAATAGAAGTGAAGCGGATCCACGTAACCGATCGCCGTGCGTTGGTTGTTGGATTTGGACATCCCATCGATCTCTTCGTTTTCATCGACGCTGATTTTCCCCTCCTGCATAAGCGTTGGCCCAAAGCACCAGGCTTGATAAATATCGCCTAGTTCGGATAAAGACGTTTCGCTTTCCTTATATGAATAAGCATTGCCTTGCTTATCTAAGGCGAACCCTTCCCCGCTTAAGCGACTAGACTCGCGATAGGTAACCCCATTTCGGACCACATAACCGCTCCGTCCTTTCCAAAATGGGAAATCCCCATTGATCGCGGCTAAGACGCTTGGCCCATCCATTTCTTCTTTTTTGACCATCTCTTCCAAAGAAGAAACGATATTGGAACCATAATTCCCTTTCGAATCGGTCGCTAAGGAGGTGCGTAAATCGCTAACCCTCGCCAAATGGATGTCCACAAGATGATAAGGAACTTCTAGGCCATCGATTCGGCGCGTCGATGAGAGCAAAGAAACGGTCGTTTTCGCTTCATTAGAAGTCGAAGAGGGCGTCGTTTGCGTCGTTTCCGATATTTCTTTTGAAGAGCTTGAGCTTTTCGAAGACGTGCTTGAAGAGGCCACGTCGAAATCGAAATCCTCTTTCTGCGCGACCGTTCCTTCGCTATGGGGCAATACGAACGTATCGAGGACATTCGCGGTAATAAGCCCTCCTAACACCCCGCTAGCGAATAGACAAAGAATGAGCCGGTTCTTTTTCATGTTTCCTTTTCCTCCTTTTCTTATTGAATACGAAGAGCAGATTGACGAAATAATTCGCGATGGCTAAGCCGATATCGATGAAGATCTTTAATACCGTTAACCCCGTTGGGGCGGCATGGAATAGATAAGTTAAGCCGCTCGATAAAACGAAGTTGAGAGCAAACACCAACGCATATTTCCCCGCGCTTTTCATCTTGCCTCCCCTTGAAGAAAACAAAGCGCTTAAGGCAAAGAAATTGATTGCCCCGGAAGTCAAGCGCGCTAAGAGTGAAGATAAGAACACCTGGCTTTCTAGTTCGTTCACGAAGACAAAGCTTGAAAGCAAATGGAACGTTAAGACATCAAGGCCAAAGCACCCTAAGGAAATAAGCAAATACAAGAACGGGACTTTATAGATGCGAAACGAATCGACGATGGTACGAAAATGGGATACGTGCTCCCCCTTCTTTTCATAAACCGTCTCGATGGGCAATTCGTAGTATGGCGCTTCCTTAACCGCTAAAGTAAGGAAATTCATCTCATATTCGAATCGTTCTCCTTCGCTTTCTAACCCTAGATCAAACAAAGATGCGGGGATCCCCCTTAGACCAGTTTGGGTATCATGGACTTTCTTAAAGGTAGAAAGGTAAAAATAGGCGATCGAGAAACGGTTGCCGAACTTGCTGCGGAAAGGAACGTTTTTGGAACGAAAATCCCTTTTCCCTAAAAGCAGATATCCTTGCTTTTGATAGGCTTCTTCCTTTAAACGCAAAATATCTTCGTATCGATGTTGCCCATCGCTATCGGCGGTAAATACGTAATCCATCTTTCGCCGCTTCGCTTCGCGTAAGCCCGCTTTGATCATCGCCCCTTTCCCTCTATTAAGCGGAAAACGAATCACCTCAAAATAGGTCTCTTCCATCGCCGAAAGAAAGATATCGTCATAGCCTTGCCCTGAGCCATCGTCCAATAAAAGCATCACGTCGAAATCGCCTGGCTTAAATTGCTTTAAGAAGGGCAAGACGCTTTCGCTTGGCTCAAAGCATGGGATCACCAACATGCATTTCATCGTTTTTTACCTCCGAGAATATTCTTTTCCCCGAAGTTAAAGACGGCTTAAATCAAACAAAAAGATTACTTAAAGATGATCTGAATGGCTTTGGAAATACTCATCGATCGCATCAAATAACGAAACGTTGATGAAACTGGGTTTTTTCAAAGGTTAAACATATCATTCGATGATCTCGGGACTATATGGTTTTTCTATCATAATGTGCTAGTTTTCCATCCAGGCGGATTAACACAGTTTTTACGATTTTCTACTACGTTTTCGAAAGAAATTACGTTCATTTGTGTGGATGATTCAGAATCTTAACAGATCTGTTAATCTACCATGCCGCGGTAGCCTTCTTTGTAAACGAGGCACATTTCAATATCGATCGTTTTTTGACACATATTGAGGCATAAAACTGCCAAGGAGCTCATCATAATCCAATCGGGGAATCTCGGCATGATGGGCCACGAAATGAAACATCATCTACGCTGTGGCCCATTATCCGAAAAGGTCATCCAAAAGCAAGACCTGGGCAAAAACGTTCGAATGCCTATTCCGAACGACCCCAAAAGTGGTGATCAGGACATGTTTAATAGTTTTCTTCTTGCCCAGTTTGGCATAGACGAGCGCTTCCCTTTTGCGCAGGGTCTCGTTTGTTTCCAGCGTAGGTTCAAACTCGCCTCCATAGAACTTCGCCTCGCACAGATTCACGACGTTGTCGCTGCGGTCGATGACGAGATCGATTTGCGCCTTCCCCTTCTCCTGCTCTCCGATGAAAAGGGATTGAAAGGAGATTATGCCGCGGATCCCCAAGGAGTCCTTGATCTGGTCGATGTGGTTGAAGCAAAGATTCTCGAAAGCGCGGCCCCTCCACGAGGAGATCCTCTGGCCCGACGCATTCTGGCTCCAAAACGAATTATCCAGATGGCCGCTGCCCTCGACGAACCTCAGGTAGAAGAGGCAGAACGGGTCGACGAGCTTGTACATTTTTTCCCGCTTCGAGTTCCCAAACGGAGCGAACCTGACGATGAAATCGCTCGCGACGAGCGCTTCCAGCGATTCGGTGATATGGCCTCCGCTCGCCATCCCGATTTTCTTCAAGATGTCATCACGCGAAAGCCCGATGGACTTAGTATTCAACGCACGAACGATAGCCTCGACTCTCTCGGCGTTTTTGAAGGCTGAGGAGAAAAGCCTCTTGAACTCCTGGCGCAGCGGAGCGTTCTTTCTGAAGAAACAAGCGTCGATGCTTTGGGGGAGCGAGAGTTCCGGATCCAAAAAGCCCAGATAGAACGGGGTTCCCCCGAAAACCATGTACGCTTGGGCGGTGTCATATCGCGTGTAGGACACGCCAATGCTCTCGAGGAAAAGCTCCGTTTCCCTTAGGGTGAAAGGCGACAGTTTCATCTCCCTCGTCACGCGCCCGTAGAGCCCGCCATGGCTGTCGATGAGGTTCTCGAGCATCCATGAGCTGGCGCTTCCACAGACGATGAGGAGGAGGTCGGCCTGTTTGCACCCCCAATGGTTCCAGAAATGTTCAAACGCGCTGATGAAATTGGATTTCGGGGTGTCCATCCAAGGGATCTCATCGATGAAGACAACCTTCCTGCCCGTGATTCGTTTTGCGGAGAGCAGCTTCTCGAGGCGGTTAAATGCCTCGAGCCAATCCTTTGGGGCGCTAAGGTCCGCGACACCGGCATCCCATAAAGAAAGTTGGAACGCGTCGAGTTGGATTTGGAGCAGCGTTTTCCTGGCTTCCGTCTCCTCGCTTTTCGGGGAAATCCCCGTATGAGAGAAGGCGAACGAGTTATTGAAATAGGTATTAATCAGGAATGTTTTTCCGACGCGCCTTCGGCCATAGACCGCCAAAAACTCGGGCTTGCCGGATTCGACAAGTCTGCCTAATGTTCGTCTTTCTTCGCTTCTTCCGATGATGTCCATGCCGTTTCTCCTTTGGAAACATCACACCCCTTCGCCCAGGCAATTGGAAGAAAACGGGCCACGAAAGAATAAAATGCAATCTCATGGCCCGTTTTCTTTTGACAAGCCTCCATGTGCCAGCGCTTAAGTGTCTGCATCTATTACGCGGTACAACTGAGGAACAAGGAAAAGAAGAGGACAAGGGATGACTGCGGGAAGGTCCACCACATATTGGCCAAATCCGTCGTGGCCATCATGAAGGCCAAATGAAAGCCCTGGGCTTTTCGGGTTTTACTATTTCTTAACAGCTTTTGTAATCGACACGGTCGAAAGACAACGGCTTTTTGGCCAAAAAGAAGACGATGGTTTTCAGCATTTTCCACGGGGTTTTACGATGTTTTTACTACGTTTTAGCTTTTGTTTTTGTAAATGAAACGGATCGAGTAGAGCGGCGAGGTTTTAATCTCGCCCGCCCTCTCACACCACCGTACGTGCGGTTTTCCGCATACGGCGGTTCCAATCAACATGTCGAATCTCTGCGCTTGAGGTAGTACTTAAGCGGGTTCGTCAGCCCGCGGAGTTCCAGCAGGGAGTCCGACACGAATTGGGCGAAAGTCGGGCTCTTCGCGATTTTGGCATAATGGTTGCCTTGGTTGGCTATGCCCCTCGCGTCGCGCCTCATCCCCCAATCGGGTATCCTCCATCCCTTCAGGCCCTCGATTCGCTTCCTGATTTCCCAGCATTTGAGCAATGCCTCCTCTCTATAACGGGAATCGGGACTCTTTGCAAAGTTCGTTGAGTGGGGAATCGGTCCTCATCAATTCCCAAAGCGGTATAAAAGGATTGGATCATAGGATGGCGTCGCCAAATCCTCGGTCGCCATCTCGACAATCAGGGTCTTGGCATATTCCTTCGCCGGTTGCTTCGGTTCGGTTATGTGCACCTCCAAATAGGTTTCCTCCCCTTTCCGGTAGGATTTCGTCAAGATAATATCGTCCCAATAAGCCCCATGCTCCCCTTGATAGACCAGCGTGAAGGTCGCCAATATACTGGATTGGAAGTAGTCTTCGTCATAGGTCAGCCCCCACACGGGCAAAGGGCTCGCGGCATATTGCTGATAATCGCGATACACAGCCGTCTCCAGGTTTCCTTTTGCGGGATCGACGGCATCACAAACGGAATATTGCGCCTCAAAGGGCACTTCCGTGCCGTAGAAATCCCGGTATTTCAGGGCGATGCTTTTGAAAACATCATAGGGAATCGCTCCGCTCGTCGCGCCTAAATACTCCTGAAGCTCTGGGATGTGGAAAGGCCTCCCGTCCATGGAATTCGGATTCGTGTCGTAATCGAAGAAATCGCCCCAAGACGTGGTCGAAAGGTTCATTGCCTCCCCGACAATCGAGACAATGGAATTGGTTTGGTAAAGCCGGAAACTGTCAAGAAGATGTGGGTAGACGCGGTATTCGCGGTAACGCAACGCCTCCGAAAGACCGTACTCGGGATATTCGCGGACAACGTTGCCGTCTAGGGAGCATCTCACCTTATAGTATTGGTCCATGACATACGGGAACTCGATTTCCAAATCATCCGTCACGTCGTCGAGAATGGAGGCATGCCCTTCGTAATAGACCCCGACCACCTCTTCGCCGCCTATGGACGCGGGTATCGTCTCGGACAAGGGGAAAGAATAGGCGGAGAGGGCATCGATCAAAGCGCCTTCGCGGATGCAGCCGCCATGGTACATGAACCACGCGTCCAAAGTGTTGCCCTGTTCCTTGTAATGGGCGTTGCCATTGAGAACGCTTGAGGGAAGCGTCAACGCGACCTTCCACTCCACGGATTCGTCGTATCCCGAGCGGACACGGAGCAGGCCGCTATGTCCTTCGAGCACCTTCTTAAAGGTGGGGTAAGGCATCGCTTCCTGCCCACCACTTTCGTTCGCCCCCGTCACGCCCAAAATGGCATTCAGGGCCGAGGCATCTCTCCTCACACCCCCAAGCGATAAGGGCAAGGCGATGGCCAATGCGATCGACGTGGCCAAAACGGCGCCTCCAACCGGTATGGCGATTCTCGCCCAAATCGGAAAGCGTTTGGGTTTTGCGTAGATATTCGGCACGATTCCGTCCAATTTTGCCATTCCGCGCCTCTTCATCTGTCTATCGAAGTTCATAGGAGTCCTTTCCGCAGCTTTTCCTTCGCGCTTTCATAAAGCCTCCTGGCGGTGGATTCGGGGATGCCCGTCTCCGCGACGATTTCCGCCCAAGTGTAGGAAAAGACTGCCTTGAGATAGGTCACGATGGTCTCCTTGCTCGAGAGCAGCGGCTCAATCAGGGCCAAGACGTCGTTATTGTGGTCGTCCTCGCCATAGATCTCGTCGATGACGTCGCTGCATGATGCCTCGCGATTCCTTTTGAGGAAGTTGATCGCCTGATTCTTCGCGATCGACGTCAGGAACGGCTTGAGCTTCCCCGGATCCTTCAGGTCGCTTCGATGCTCCATGGCCTTGAGGAACGACTCGCTTAGGATGTCATCGCAATCGCTTTTGTTGGAGACGTAGGAGGCGATGACGAAAAACATGAGGTTCTTGTATTCGCCATAAACCTTTTCGGTCGCCTTTGCGTTCCCGGCGATGAATCCTAGCGCGGTCCTTCTCGAGATTACCATCGTTTGCCTTTCACCCAATAAGACAATCCAAAAACCCGAATCTGTTCAAAAATGTGAAGAAATCTATTTCTGCTGCTTCTTCTTTCGGGTAATGTGCTTTCTACCGACATAGACATCCAACTGTTTTTTCGTCCTCATAAGATAAGAAATGCCGACGTATCTGTCGGCGCTTCGGTAGCCCAAGAGGCTTTTGTGGTTCGCCCCAGACCACCGATAATATACTCTTAAGTCGTCTGGAAACAATAACACGCGGTCGTTTCCCCATAATAACGATTCGTGCATCACCGTTTTTCGCACCAATCGATTTACGTAACAGAGCCCATGATAAACAACGTGACTTTTTTTTGCCGTAGGCATTTGCAAGTAAGGGGTTAAGCATGTTCCGTGCGGTCCCTGTTTGAGCCATCCTTTTTATCCCTGTTCCCTTAGAAAACGAAAAGGTCCCGACCCCATAAAGCCACGAAACTGAAGAAGCACCGACTCTTGGCTAATAAAAAGAGCGGGTTTCCCCGCGGCCAGTATTTCTCTGGTCATCTGCTTAAATTATGCCCGTTTCAAAGTCCGTGTCAAACTAGCTTCGCCGCGGGATAACGGGTCCAATCAAGAAAGCGAACGAGAGGAACATCATGGCCTAACCAAGGACGTATTGCCCCTTGAAGCGCTCTTCCTTGGGCCGCACCGTTTCCACGATGGCCTTGGGGATGAAAGAAAAGAACTTCTTGCTTTGGATGAAGCGCGCCGCCGAATAGAGCATCAGGAAAAAGCCAAGCATCATCAGCAAAGACAATAGGACGGTAACGGCCCAACTCATTTCTTTTTATACCCGCAATCGCAATAAGGGCCGCCCGAGGCGAGGGTGTATTCCCGAACGAATTCCGAAGCGCCGCCCCACTCATTCATCGCATAGTCCAACGCGCACATGGCCGGAATCGCCTCTATGATCCCAAGTTCTTTCATCAGATGGCAAATGCCGCAACTGGTGAAACGGCATTCGTATCCGTTACCATCTTCATAGGGAATGAAATCCATGTTCCAGGAATAGGGGTTGCGTTTTCCCGCGTGAAGTCTCGCGACCCTCTGATACTTTTGGGCTGTTGCTTCCGCGAATTTCTTCTTGCCGCCTTTCCGGCAGAACCATTTCGTGGCCCATGTGCCCATGGCCTCTTGGTAATAAACCGTCAATGCATCCAAAGGCGGCTTGTCTTTAAGATTCCGATAGAATGCGGAAAACAAAGCGCAGTTGACGATGTTCATCTTGAAGATGTCGCCTTTTTCGAAAGGTAGGATTCTCTTGATGATGGCTTTATAGTCATTTTTCGCGTGGAGCCGCACTCTTTTGCTTCCCGGGAATCAAGTTTAAGGACGGCGACAAGCTGATGCTGGAATGATTTTCTATATAATAGCCACATCCCAAATGGCATACCCATGTATTTCATTTAGATTAACCCAATCAAGTACGTAAATAGGCCCACAAAACAAGCGACGATTATCCCGAAGAGGGAGCCAGGAAATAGCAGCCCCTTCAGGTGGAACCATTTCTGATGGTAAGCCTCATCCATATGCTCGGTACCTTCCAAGCGGAATGCCTTCAGATTCGCGAAAAGAACGAAGTCCAAGAACAAGGTATCATATAACCCAATCCAAAACATTAGGCCAAGTCCCAAAAGGAACCCTTCCCAAAAAGACCTTCCTCCCGCTAGATAGGCGCATAAGGTCAAAATGCCGACGAACAACACGATGCCCAAAGATTTCATGGCGATGACTTTGATAGACCTCCCCGACACATCCACCCGTTCATGGCTCTTGAAGTATTCTTCTTGGATATCGGGAGGATAGTTATGGATCGTGGAGGGGCTATGTTTCGCCTTTTTGGTAGTCCCAAGGAAAACGATGCCCGTAAATACGGCGGCAAAAGCGACGGCCTCGATAAGAATCACCCATCAAATCATCATTCAAATCCTCTCGACGTTCATTTAATTCCCTTGAGCAATTTCGAGTGCTGGAGCATCAGATGTTTCGCTTCAACACACGCTTTTCTTTCTTCCATTTTCGCAATCCGCATAATGCTCTTTTGTCAAGAGTTAATTTTACTTAACAAGTATAGGTATATATGCATCCGCGCACAAGATAGAATCCGTTCAATCAGTGGCGGTAATTCTTTGAAACAACGTCGCGGAACGATACGTCAAGCCCTATCGCCAGGAAGGTTTTCCAGGCGTCCGAAAGCGAGGCGGGGCCAGACACACGGCCAATTTTCCTACAAATCTTTTTTTCTTGTGCTTAGAAAAATAGGTCGGTGCTTCACATCACCGGCCTATTTTCCATGCCAGATGCATTTATCGGTAAAGAGAAACGATTTCCGCGTATTTCGAAATGCCCTTGTCGAGGCGGCCAAGAATGTCCTCTTTGCGGTATAGGCCATCCTTGTTGGCGGTCATCCCCTTAAAGCTTAATGGGACGATCATGGGCGGGACGTCCAAATCAAGCATCGAGTTATCCCTTAGCTGCGCGGCGCTTTGATAGACGAGGTTGATCCCATAATAGTCGTTGCCGTCCGCATCGGCGAATGAATTGAAAACCACCTTGGAGCCAATCGGGGTTTTGCCTTCGATGGAGGAAGGCAAAACGTAATCGTTCACCTCCAAGCTCGAAAGAACGGAGGATATGTTGGAATCATGTCCGCATAAAAAGGTGAATTTCCGTTCTTCGTCGCTAAGTTCCCCCTTGATTTCCTCCAACAAGGGATGGGCGACGTTATAGCTGACCAAAGGGGCGCTGAACAAGACATCCCCATAGACGTCTTTGATTTCGGAAAGCTCCTTCCACTGCTCGAAGGAAAGGTCATGGCCAAAGCCCGCCTTCTTCGCGTCGGGCTCCTCGTAATATTGCAGCGTCAAGGCGTCGCTGACGGTGCAGCCGATTTTTAAGGAACCGCTCATCG
>JAFSVB010000040.1 GCA_017450325.1 Bacilli bacterium
CATTTCCAAGACTTTCCACACGGTTATGAGGAACTTTTTCCATCGAAAAACGCCCCAACGAGATCCAAAGGGCGTGCCAGCAGATCACAAAGGGGCGTTCTAAGACAACTTATATAGTCTAACAAGCTGGGAAAGTCTTAAATAATTGAGAATCAAGGATTTCATGCGCGAGGGAGCATGCGTTAAGGATATGCAAGCCATGACGTTGGAGGATATTTCTCTCGATTACATGGGCATATCCTATAATAATTCCACATCAACGCATCTCGAAACGAAAAATACACAATCTTTTTGGGTCACCCCTATAACCTCTTCGGTTTTTCTAGAATACAATATGGGTGAAGCGAGGCAACCCTTATGGATTACCTTGTCGAATAACAAGATAGAGGAGAACATCCCCATGAGCGACAAAGACTTAATCATCGAGCGGGCCAACATGGTCCTTTCCGTCTTATCCCAGGTCCCGATGGCCAAAGACGAAGAAGCGAGAAAAGCCGGTAACCTCGTCTATAGCTATTGCAGGAAAGCCGCTTGCAAGAGCAAGGAAGACGAGATGGCTTGGGACGAGGTCTTCCATCACGCCATGCCGATGTAAGGGACGATTTCCTTACCTCTTTTCGTTGATTCATAAGATTGGATAATCGAAGCGGGCTTGCTGCGAGTGGGCTATACCTTGACGCTTAAATAAATAATCCTAGCCCCGCTTCGATCAATATCCGTACAATAAGGGTCAGCATGAAGAAAGCCCTGCGCCTACTTAGCTACGTCTCCGCCTTCTCCTTGATGGTGGCCCTATGCTTTTTGCTTTGCTTATGGCTTTATGTCCTCGCTGAACCCGAGTCCATTCCTTTAGGAACCACCTATGAAGAGTTCGTCCTTAACGTCACCGAGCAAGCCCGCTTAGGACACCTCATGCGCGTCGAGGAAGGCGAGATCGAGATCTTCGTCGAAGGGGAGCGATATTGCTATCACATCCTCAGCGTCAAAGAACGCCTAGGCAACGCTCTTTTATCCGCAGTGTCCTTCGATTATGGGCAAGCCATCTTCATGCCTTCCTCCGTCAACGACCTCCTAGTCCCAACCATTGCGCCTTCTTTGACGGGAACGGGGCTCGTCCTTATCGGAGCGACCGCCCCGCTTCTATTGCCCGTGCCCAAGAAGCGCCATCTTTATCTAGGGTTGTCCCTTGTCTTCCTCGGCGCTTCCATTGGCTTATCCTTCCTTTCGACCCCTTATCCGCGTTATATGACCATAGGGCTTTTCATCGCTTTCTTATTGCTCGCCTGGCGGAAGGAAAAGAAAGGAAACGCCTGCAAATCCCTGCTTCTTTCTTCTTTAGGCTTAACGGCGCTTTTCTTCCTTGGGGCTATCTTGACGAACGGGAATGACGATATCGCTTCCTTAGCATGGAAAGGCATCCTCCATCAGGATAACCACCTCTATGCGGTATCGCTTTTCTTCTGCTTGTTCTTACCGCTTGGACTCCTTGGTCTAGGCTTAACGATGAGCATTTACCGCTTCTTCGATAAGCGAAAGCAAACTCGAAGCATATCCGAGTAAGACGCATCTTTCATCCTAGACCTTCCGAGCAAACTCCCCTTTTCCTGCGTCGCTATTTGTCCGTAAAGACGCCTTTATAAGCCGTCGCTGACTCCGACGTAGATGGTGCCACCGTCCCCGTTGGCAAAGGCTACGATCGATTTAGCCCACTTCATGGGGTTCCCGTCTTGCAGTGTGGCTTTGTAGTCAAAATCGGTGTCCTCGAACATCCGTTCCGGAATGATGTCCTTCAAATACATGTCGCTCCCTCCTTCGTTCGCGAAGATTTTCTTACTTGTCCAGTACTTGTCCTGTTACTTGCACTGCATCCCTTTGGCATCCGAAGCAATATAGGCCCTAGGCACGCATGACACAGGCGCACGATACCGTTTCCGCCATCAAAACTTTTTTCTCGTTTTGAGTTGTCTGGGAGATGCCCGAAAAAACTGAAAAAGTACGAAAAAACCTTGAAATTGTCGATGCAATTCGCAAAAAATGGACCGCGATGTGGGTCGCCAACCCTATATTTGCTTCTCATTTTTTAAGCAGATAATTTACTTTTTAAGCAAATAAAACGATAATTGTTGCAGGGGGTTTTAGCCTATGGAATACCAAGACTTATATATGTTAGAAGAGGGCCTTCACACGGAATTCAAACTCGCAAAAACCAAGGTCCCTTTGGACTTCTATGAAACTTACTCCGCCTTTGCCAACACAGATGGTGGAGATATATACCTCGGCGTCGAGGAGGAGAACGAAAAGGTAAAAGATCTTCCTGGCATTGCAAATTGGCCCATGTATCAGAAGGCAATACTCGACACGATCGCATCTAAGGACAAATGTAGTAAAAGCGTCCTCGACGATTCTTCCTTCGAGGCCATCCCACTGCCGAATGGACGATTCGTTTTGAAGGTTCACGTGAACGAATTGCCGCGTAACGACAAACCACTTTACCTAAATGGTGACTTCACCAAAGCCTACATCCGCCGCGGATCAGGCGATTACCCCGCGAGCAAATCGAAGCTTATCTCCTTCCTCAACGACGTCCGCCAGGGATCCTACGATTTCAGCGTCAACTCCTTTGGCCTAGGCATCGAATCGGTTGAGAAGGAATCCCTCCGCTCCTTCCGCAAGCTGTTGCAAGAACGAAATCCCCTTGAGATCGATGCCTCTCTCGACGACGAGGGATTCCTGCTCGGCACGAAGATGCTTCGGGAAAGCGATGGCAGGAAACTGCTTACCAACGGGGCCATCCTCATGCTCGGCAATAGCGATGCCATCTCCACGGTCTACCCCACCTTCTTCCTCGATTACCAGGAAAACCCGAGGGAAGGCAGCCGTTACGACTACAGGCTCTGCAGCATCGATAGCCTCACCCACTGCAACGTATTCGATTTCTTCCAAACCGTCCGCGCCAGGGCGAAAACGATGCTCCCCGCGCCATACGAAACCGAAGACGGGCAGGAAATTTCCGGCGATCGGATCTTCGAGGCCTTCACCGAAGCCCTCGTCAACGGGCTTTGCAACGCCGACTACCTATGCGGCGCATCCTTGCTTTTGGTCGCCACCCCAACAGAGATGCTCTTCCGCAATTCGGGAAAGCCCTACATCTCCGTCGACGACATGATCGCCGGCGGCACGAGCGAACCCCGCAACACCGAAATCATGCGGTTCTTCCGATTGCTCCGTTTCTCCCAACGCACCGGCTATGGGGTCAGCAACATCTATTCGGTCATGCGCGAATACGGTTACCCGACCCCTTCGCTAGGCATCCACTCCTCGCCCGACTACACCGAGCTTCGCCTCTTCTTCTTCGGGCGTGGCATCCAAAGCGGTTCGACAAAACTCTCCACCCAAGAAGTGCTCTCCGTGATCGCTTCCAGCAATGGAATCGGGCAAAAGGAGCTTACCGAACGATTCGGCGTGAACCGAAACACCATGATGAACGTCCTTAACGCTCTGCTCGCGAGTGGCCAAATCCGAACGAATGGGAGCAAAACGAAGGGAAGGCTGTACTACATTTCGGGAATAAAGCCTTATGAAGGATAGTCTATTCTGGAAAGAATTCTTTTTTCATCGACGGCGATATCGTTTCCCTTCGCCTGCTCGAAACCGTCGAAGGCAATGGGGACGAACTCCCCTTCTATTGGTGGCCCATCGTGGAAAACAGGACCGGCGGGAACGTCGGAAAAATCAGCCTCCGCTTGGGCCATAACCACCATTCCTATTGGAGGGAACGTCGGACACGAGGCCGACGAGCCCCATAGCGGGAATCATTAACCCGCTATCGCTTTGCAATTGGTTCTCCCAATTGCCAAGGCCCATGGCATGGACCATCTTTTCCCGTGATGAAAACAACGCTGCTTCGTATCGGACCATCGAGCGCTGCGGGGGGAGTCATCTTGAAATCTCATATCCGCCCAAAGATTGGGTTTTTATAGACTCGGGCTTGCTTTGAAACGGATCTATCGAATCGAGTTTTGATTTCTTGGATGATGATTTCTCTTGCTTGGTTATGAAGCAGCAAATGAAGCAAGAAAAAATAAGCGATTATTTGTCGGCCAAGCGTAGGCCAAGAAAACAAAAAACGTTGATGCCATCGCAATGTCACTAACTTAAGCGGTTAGGGCCAACGCTGACTGTTCGGGACTATGAATGCCCGCCTGCCGAGGCGGGTTTTCTAAATTTCATAAATGTAGGGTAAAGAAAACAAATAATTTACTTTATTTAATACAAAGTATTAATATATAATACTTGTAAGGTAAAACATAATGGAAGGGAGAAACGCCTATGTACGTGAAGACGTGGACGAAATCCGGCGCGACCTACGCGTCGGTCTACCGATCCGACAGGGTCGGCGGTAAGGTGAAGACCACCGAGGTCGCCTACCTCGGGAGGGTCGAGCCTTCGCAGCTGCCTTACCTTAAGGCCGCGTACGCGAAGAAGAAGCCGAAGCTCGTGTATGAAGACGGTTCCGAGTTCCAGGGCTAAGGCCGAGAGGGAAAGGGCGCTCGCCCGCTGCCTCATTCGCGCCGCGGATTCCGCCGTCTCGGCGGCCAGGGCGGCGGATCCGAAGGCGTTCAGCAGGAAGAGGAAAGCCGATCCGAGGGCGCTTTTCCTGCAGGCGGCGACCCGCAGGTCCTCGACCCAGAGGTCCGAGGCCGAATACGCGTCGGAGTCCTTCGGCATGGGAAGGATGACGGGCGTCGGCTTCTTCAAGGCGAGGGGCAAGATACCGTGGGCCGCCTACCTCGACGCCATCCGGTCCCTCGCCGCCGACTTCTATTCGGGGAGGGCGGGGCCGAAGCCGAGGCATTCCTTCCGCGGGTTCCACGTCTTCGGCGTCGACGGGAGCGACTGGCAGGTCCCCACCAACGTCGTCGGCGACGCCGGAGGCGAGGGCTTCGGAAGGGCCAAGGGCAACAAGGCGAACGGGAAGGAATGCCCGATGATGTGCAAGGTCTCCGGCGCCTTCGACGCGAGGACCGGGTTCTGCGCGGATCTCAGGATCGGCAGGTACAAGCATCCGGAGCAGGACTTCGCCAAACGGCACGTCGAAAGGCTCATCGAGCTCTTCCCGAAACGCGATTTCATCGTCGTTTTCGACCGATTGTACTGCTCCGGGCCATTCATCCTATGGCTGATCCGGAACGGGGTGAAATTCGTCGTCCGATGCAAGCTCAAGAACTTCTCCGCCTACCACGGGGGCATCCCGCCGGGCAAATCCGAG
>JAFSVB010000041.1 GCA_017450325.1 Bacilli bacterium
GGAGTACAAGGACCCGTTCACGGGTAAGTAAGGGCGTCGAGGGCAATTGGGCGATCAAAGAGGGCTAAGATTGGCCCTGCCAGTAACCGGCCTTATAGGCCAGGTCGAAAAACCGCGCCTTGAAGACGCGGATTTTTATTTACCAAGAAGTATTTTTTACAAACAATGATGTTTCGCTTTCAATTATTTGCAAAGCGTGACAATTCATTCAGGACACCGATTTTAATAGCTGACCTTGATGCCCGCACATTCATATTGGCACTATTTACGTAGAAATACGATGGACGGTGCAAACTACGCAATGATTTTGAACACTAGCGCGATGCACTGTTGCCATTTGGCTTCAGGCTTTTATACTGGGCACATGTTTTCATTGTTAAGTATATTTCTTGTTGGGACGTGTTCTGTTTTTGGTTTGGAAAATATGCCGGCCAGTCGACAAAGCCAAGATGCTTCAGCCGACACATTTTACGGAGTTTGCGACTCGCCAATGACCAGATATATTGGGTCACTGACTCATAATTTTTATTCTAATGACGGGGAGCGATGCGTCCCCATTGCTTTATCTATTGTCCTCGCGTTCTATGATATTTATTTAAACGACAACATAATCAACGATGGTTTTGAAAGGCCTGAATACATCTCTATCGTGTATGATGCTTACGGAAACGCGATCGATTTCATGCCCGGTACATATGGCTCGCCAGGCGCTGGAGGTTTTCTTTATGATCCGACCCTGACGCGAGTCGAGGAAGGGTACAATCAGACTGTCCTAGACTGTGTCAATGAATGCTTGCTGACTGGCACAAGTGGGCAGGCTATCGATTGTGGCCTAGGCTTGTTTCAATATTTGAATGGATGGGGCCTTTATGATTGGTTTCATCCTGTCCCTGTTACCAGTTCATCTGAGTTTTTGGGGTATCTTGATAATGGGGTCCCCGTAATTGCGAACTATCTTTTAAACAGAAGCAATAAACATTGTGTTGTTGCTTTCGACCATGACGGCAATGGCAACGTTATGTGTCACAACGGATATGGACCGAGTAATCCATACAATTTCGACACATTTATAATCAAGGATATTAGCCAATTAGCAGGTGAGAGCTATGTGATTCAGCCAATCGTTCCCATACCACACCTTTGCTCAAACAATTACATAGATGACTTTGACAACCCGATTTGCCCATGCTCGCTCAGCGGTCTCGAAACTGGTTTTTTCAATAACCATTCGCATACTTCCTATGTCCGTATTGACAATCATAGCCATTACTCCACGTGCCCCGATACGAACGTGACCACCCGCAAGGCGCATTTTTACTCCGTCGATCCGGACTCGGTTTCATGGGCCGGCCATACACTTGTCTGCCCTTGCGGGGATGAGGTGTTCGAAAGCCACGACTTCGATTACCTGGAATATGTGGACGAGGGCGGACACCATGTCGTTTTCGACGACGGGTGCACGATGCTCGAAGACCATGAACTCGTCCTAACGCCTTACGGGCGTGATGTTCATAAAATCGAGTGTGAGTGCGGCCTGCTCAGCGGAGGCAGCCACTATCGTTGGCGTGAATTCTATTATGGCAGCTATCTGGTGCCTTTTTGGATGTGCGAGTGTGGTTTTAGCAACTGCCCGTTTGCCAGCCAAGCGGAGGCGGACGCTATGTATGAGTACTTTCTTGACGGAGGGGAATGAACGTGAAAAAGATCTTGTTCTTGGCCGCCTCGGCCCTCTCCCTGCTCTTGTCCTGCGGAGGTCCCAAAGGGGAAGGCTCCTCCTCGCCTGAGCCCTCCTCCTACGCGCCTTATTCTTCCGCTATGCCATCATCGGAGGCTCCCTCAAGTGAGGCGGCTTCCTCGGAAAGCGTTCCGTCGGAGCCCTCCTCCTCGGAGCCAGCGCCCCTGGCCGAGGGCTACTTCTACGACGCGGACGGCCACTGGAAGCAGCGCGAGGGCGACTCCTCCCACGAGCGGATAAACTACGCGTCCCATTCCCTTTCCGACTGGGAGGAGGACGGCGACGGCCTCTCCAGATCCTGCGAGGTCTGCGGCTACTCCGAGCACCATTCCCACGAGTTCGGCGGTTATTCCTATGACGATTCCCGCCATTGGAAGGAGGCCATCTGCGGCCACGAGGCCGAGTCCGAACGCGCCCCGCACTCCTTGGAACGGGCCTACCATCTCGAGGGGGAATTCCTCGTCCGCGTCGATTCCTGCGGCGTGTGCGGCTACGCCCATGAAGAGGCCCTAAGTAACGAAGCGGGACTTGCGGAGTCGATCGCCTATTCCACTCTGCCGGACGGCACCGCCTCCATCGCGGGCCTAGGCGACCATTGGGGAGACGATACCCTCATCTATCCTTCTTCGATCGATGGCAAGACGGTTTCCACGATCCGCATTTCCGGTTCCTGGGGAAATTACCCTTCTTTAGAGCGTGGGACCGTATTCCTTCCGCACAGCGTCAAAGTGTTCAATTCTCTTTTGATGAACCGCCCTTATATCGACTTAGTCTATGATGGGACTTTAGAGGAGTGGATGAACGTGCAGTTTGCTTTTCCTCCTAGCGATGCTTCCGCTCGCCTATTCCTTAAAGACGACGAGGGGACATATCGGCGTTTGAGCGATATGGTCCTCCCCACTGGGACGACAAGCTTCACAAAGAACTGTTTCTATGGCATCGACCTAGAATCCTTTACATGCAATCCAGAATTGCTCGAACTTCAGCCGATGTCCATCGGCACTCGATCCTTGAGGAACGTGTACCTGAACGAGGGGCTAAAGACACTTTCTTTGAGCGTGTTCATGGGCACAGGCGTCTCGAATATAGCTTTCCCCAGCACATTGGAAACTGTTACGGGAAGTCTCATATCCGTGAATCATCTTTACGAAGTTACGATACCCAGGGGTATGAAAGCGTCTTTGAATGAATATACGTTTTCGCGCTGCCCGAGGCTGGTCGCCCTTTATGACTATCGCCCGCAAAAGACCGAATTCGATTTGTCCAAATACGGCCTTTTGGCAAACGAGCAATCATCGGAAAAGCTTCAATTTGCCGAAGATAATGGCTATGTATTCGTCATGCAGGGAGGCGAGGTCACTCTGCTGGATTACCGCGGGGGAAGCCTGCGGGTAGAACTTCCGACTGCGTTGCACTTTCATGACGAGCCGATTGAACAATATCACATCCATAAGACCTTCTTCTACGCGCCCTCCGCTTCGGGTGGATATGACTTGAGCACCGACGATGGCGCGGAACGCTACTGCGCCGCGGTAAAGGATCGCTGTATCGTCGAAGCGACGATCCCCAGTAGTGTTACGCTACTCGAGGACGATGTTTTTCAGACGGGCGACCATTCTTTGTGGAAGCTCTTCTTCGCGATGGGCGAAGAAGAAATGAAGGCACGTGTTCCCGTAGGATTCTTCGAGCGTCCATATCTCCCTCCTGTCTATTGCCTAAAGGATGGTCAATATAATGCGTATCCCGGCGACGCACAATAGGCGTTAATTCCTATTTAAGTGGACTTTGACGGTTTTGATATTCCTTTTCCTATGGAATAAGGTTAGACAAGAAGGCGGAACGAGCATAGACTTCTAGCAACGAGTAAAAGAAACGCCTCTATGGTCGTCGAGGATCCTTATGAAAGAATTTAACGTATTTCAGGAAAAGGTAGCCGCGGATGAACGGCTGCAGGGTATTTTCGATACCGATGCGGAATGCTCCAGCGATATTGCCTATGACCTCAAAACGGAGATTGAATCGCTGAAGGAGCAGCTCGATACTTTGAAGCTTGCCTACCGAGTATACCATGGCTTTGAAAAGGCGGGGCTAGAGAGCAAAGAGGAAATCGCGAAGGCCATGTACGAGGAAGCAATGAGGCTCGCCAAGAAAAAAGAGGCGGACCATGTAGCGGAAATGCTAAAAGATGCGGCGGATAATGGCTGCGTGGAAGCCAAGCTCGAATATGGTCGCGCCCTCGTGTATGCGGACTATGGTCTTGAGCGTGATGTCGAGCGTGGCTTGCAGATGATACGAGAAGAAGCCGATGGCGGTTCTGCGGATGCTTGCTACTTGTTCGTCACCATCCACAAGCATTGCCCTCAATTCGTCGGGCCGGATATCGCGCGTGAGATGTGCGAGAAGGCCGCGAGTATGGGACACGAAAAGGCCTTGCGCCGCTTGAAGAAACCCTTTGAGATGTCTAAGGAGACCCAAACTCTTCTAGACCGTGCGAAAAGCGGGGAGAAGAGTGTCTATTTCGCCTTGTCAATCCGCGGCGATTTAACGATCGATGACCGCGAGAAGTATTTCCGTCTCGCCTTAGAAGAAGGAGATGCCGCGGCCGAATACGAAATGGGTAAGATCCTCCGCGATTCTGGCGACAATGAAGCCGCGAAAGAATATCTGCAGCGCGCCGTCGACCACGGCAGCGCTTTGGCTTGCTTCACATTGGCGCGAATCATTCTGAATGGCAAACCGCATTTCTATCATGGTGGCGGACTGCCAGACCGTAACGACCCCGATTATCAAAAAGAGTTCGAACTGATGCTTCGTGCGGCAGAACTCGGCGATTACCGCGCGATGTGCGTGATTGGTCGCGCCTATGTCCGTGGATATATGGTCGACAAAGACTACGATAAGGCTAGGGAGTATCTGCAGAAAGCATTTGACCTTGGCGAACGGCTATCCTCCCCAAGACTCATCGCCGAAACCTATCGATACACCGACGCTCCCGGCACTGCGGAAAAAGCAGTGGAGTATTACCAGATGTCTGCGGATGCCGGCAATCGTTCTGCCATGCTCGGCTTGATGGATATCTATGAAGAAGGACTAAGAGAGATTCCGAAGGATCCTTCCAAAGCCTTCTATTACCGCTACCTCGCGGAAGGACACTTCTAAACTGCGTCTCTATTTAGAAAAACCCTGCAAAACCCTCGCAAATTATTTTAATCCATTTTTATCTTTCACCTTTTCGTCGGTGTGAGTGGGTGTCGCTGAGTTGATTGCTTTGGGACCATTCTTGCCGTTAACTCTTTTAACGAAAAGAAATGTGCTATTTTCCTCTTGCGGTAGCGGTGCGAGAGGGGTATATTAGTTGGGCACTTCGGTGCATCGTGGGCCTTTAGCTCAGTTGGTTAGAGCGTCCGCTTGATAAGCGGGAGGTCGTAGGTTCAAGTCCTACAAGGCCCACCATACATAGCGAACCGGTGCCGACGTTATCGTCGGATGGTAATACAGCTCGATCGTTATATAGAACGATCTCGAAGCTAAGAGAATGTGGGAGTCGGGCCCACGTTTTTTCTTGTCTTATAGGCGCTAGAGGCCATACCAACCCCTTTCTCTATACCGTATACTTTCCATGTTAGGAGCAGGGGATATGGTCCAATATATTGAGAATCAGTACTTGAAAGTCGGGGTGCATCTTCGCGGAGGCTCGCTCGCCTCGATTTATGACAAAGAAAAAGAGGAGGAACTTTTATATCAACCCAAGCCAGATTCCTGGCAGGGACAAGATATCGCGATTTTCCCGTTTATCGCTCGGCTAAAAGACAAGGTTTATACCCACAAAGGGCAACAGTATTCCTTGAGAAACCACGGACTTGCCCGTTATTATGACTTTGCGAATGTGTCTAAGGATAAGATTTGCCTTCGTCTCCGTTTTGAAAGCGATGAGCGTACTTTGGCAGAGTATCCTTTTCCCTTTGTCTTCGATGTCGAATATGCCTTAGAAGGCAAAACGCTTCGCATCGCCTACCGTGTCCGAAACATCGGCGCGGAGACGATGCCATTTGGCTTAGGCGCCCACCCCGCCTTTCAATTAGATTGCGATGACAACAACGGCGAGTGGGTTCTTGATGGGAACCAGATTCTCTTCGATCATCCGTTGGACCTCCAGCAAGTGATGTTTGAAGAGACGGGTTCCTTCATCGTCGGTGAGCGGCCATATGGCATCACCGACCACGTCGAACTATCACGTGCATTATTCCGCCAATACGAGACGGTCGCCTTCAGGGCGGAGGAAATCTCTCACGCGACGTTAAAACGCAAAAATGGCCGCAAAATACGCTTTGATTTTCCAAATATTCAATATTTCATCTTATGGACATTCCCCAAAAACGGGGATTTCGTCGCGATTGAACCGTGGATGTCTTTACCCGATTTCCTCGACGCTCCAAAAGAGATTATGGAGAAGAAAACCCTGATTCACCTTGAACCAGGGCAGACCTACGATTTCTCTTATTCCTTAAGCATTTAGAACACAAATAAGTAGATGCCGACCCACATGAGCACCGAACCCGCGAGCACGAAGATGTGCCAGATGAAGTGGGCGACGGGTTTTCGGCGCAATGCGGCGAAAGGAATCATGCCGAGGGTGTACGTAACTCCTCCAGTGATAATCCATAAGAAGAGAGGCAAATCGTTCATGATCCATGTTGGAATGAACATGATCGCGCTCCAGCCGATCGCGAAATAAAGCGTGAAGTGGAGCCAGCGCAGTCTGCCAGGGCCAAACACGCCGACGAAGGTGATGCCCGTGGCGATGAGGGCCCATTGGATGACGAAGAAGGCGATGCCCCAGGGGACTCCCCACATCTTGTCGCTCATATAGATGAGATAAAGCGGGGCGAAGGTGCCTCCGATGGCCAGATAGATGGAAGAATAGTCAAAGCGACGGAAGATGCGTTTTACGGTGGTCCCACCTCGGAAGCTGTGGTAGAGGCATGAGAAGAGCATCTGCAATGTAAAACAGACGCCATAGACGATCGCGGCGGTAAGCGCGAGCCCGTTCTTGGCCTTGAGGATCATCAAGACGAGGAAGACGATGCCCGCAAGGGCACCGATTCCATGGGTTATGGCGTTGCCGATTTCCTCGAGCAGCTTGCGAATCGGCGGCTCGTTCATCTTGCGGTGTAGCTTTTTCCGTTCGATCTTGCGGCGGTATTTCTCCGCCTTCAAAGGTTTCTCAATGGAAAGGCGGCGAATCTCGTAGTCATCCTTGAGGTCTTCGAGTTCCTGCTTCTTCGCGTCGATGATTTCGTATTTGCGGCGCAGGTATTCCCGCGCGAGCTCGTCGTATTGTTTCTGCAGTTGTTCGTATTCTTCGTCGAGCAACGTTTTCGGCTCTTTTTCTTCCACGGGCTTACCTCCTGCGCCAAATTATACGCTTCTATGCCATGCGGACTAAAAGAATGCTCATAGATCATTGAAAAAACTTCGCAGAAATAAATAAAAGCCTGCAGAACTCAAATAAAAGGATAGAAAAAAACGCCCGAAGGCGTTTTGTTGTTAGAAGTGAAAGACTTGCTCGCCGAATTCGCTCTTCGCATTGAAGGAGAAGGCTTTCTCATCCTCGACATGGAAGATGGCGATGGCCTCGCCTTGGTAGGTCAGGGCCTCATTCCCAAGGTAGCTTTCCGCATGATAAGGATTGCCGTTGCCAATGCCGATGAGCTTGCCGCCTTGGACGTCCTCGATACAAATTCTGGACTTCAGGTAGGGGCGGATGACACCATTCTCATCGCCTAGGCGCATGCGGACGTAGAGGATGTGGTCTCGGGGGCTAGGCTTCTTGCTTTCTGGATGCAACGTGAGGTGATCGCCTTGCTTTCCTGAAACGAGGCAAGTGGATGCAACTTCCTTACCGCCTTTATAGGAGACGGCCTTGAGTTCCCCTGGTTGATAGGTGAAATTGAATTTTGTCGTTCCGGATTTCTTGACTTTGGATTGGCCGATCTTCTTGCCGTTGAGGAAGAGGGCGACTTCTTCGGCTTTGGAATAGACTTCGGCAGTCGCTTTCTTGCCTTCTTGTCCGGGGAAATCGTAGTAGGGCATGGCCATGGAATACTTCCATGCGCTTTGGGAATGCTTGGTTTCGTGCTCTTTCGGGGCAACGACAGCAAGGGCGATGGGTTCTAGGTCATAGATGACTTTGGTGTAAAGCGCTTCGCCAAGAAGCTTGCCCGTGATATCGATACGGCCAGAACCGGCGGTGATCCAGCCCTTGCCGTGGTCGAAGCTTGGCGCGTCTTCTTCGTTGACCCAACTGCCAACCCCGCATTCACCAAGGTAGTCCATGCCCGCCCAGACGAAGTCGCCGATGAGGCGGGGGTTATTCTGAGCTTGCTCGTACCACAAGCGCGCATCGCAGCAGAACGTTTCCGAGCCTAAGATCAAGCGATTCGGGTACTTCTTGAGGTCATGCTTATAACGGAATATACCATAGTTATACCCAGCCACGTCCATATTAGCGTAGGCGCCGCGGGTCTTACGGTCGCAGATATGAAGCTTCGCGCCGACTTTCATGACGTTGCTGCCGACGAAGTTCGCGATGGCGTTGAAGAAGGCACTGCCGACTTCTTGTTTCTTAGCCTTTGCTTGCGAGTTATTGTCGGCTTTCTTGTCGCTATAGACGCCAAAGCCCATGGAATAGAGGGCGTTGAAGAAGATGTTGATGCCACAGCTGACGGGACGGGAGTCGTCGAGGGAATGAAAGAATTCGGTAAAGGACTTGGTGAGGGCGATACCTTTCTCTTCGGATGTCTCCGCGACTTCGTTGCCCGAGGAATACATGACGACGCAGGGGTGGTTATAGTCCTTTTCCACCATGCGGGTAAGGTCGCTTTGCCAGTTCTTCTCCAAGTCTTTCACATAGTCGTATTTGGTCTTATGGATGTACCAGCAGTCGACGTATTCGTCCATGACGTAAATGCCTAGCTCGTCGCAGACGTCCAGCAAGTATTTGCTAAGCGGGTTATGGGCGGAGCGGATAGCGTTATAGCCGATGGACTTCAGAAGCGAAAGCTTGCGGTATTCAACGTCATAGTAACTAACCGCGCCTAGAGGACCGTTATCGTGGTGGATGCAAGCGCCGCGAAGAAGCAATCGCTTGCCATTGATGAAAAAGCCATCCGTACCATAACGAAGCGTCCTGACGCCAAAGCGCAGCGTCTCGACATAACCGTCGAATTCCGCTTCGACGTCATATAAGTAGGGGTCGTTTTCGTCCCAAAGGTGGACGTTTGGAATCTCAAATTCCCCGCAGATCTCGCTTCCTTTGCTGGAAAAGGATGCAGAAACCGCTTCTTTTCCTTCGTGGTCTTTGAACTTCAAAGAAAGAGTCCCTTCTTCGGTCAGGGTGGCTTTCACGCGCACCTTGCCCGTCTCGTGATCCAAAGTGAGCAGGCGCAGCGAATTAAGCTCGATTCGTTTCTTTGGTAGGAGGTAGAGATAGACTGGGCGATAGATGCCCGTGCCCGTATACCAACGGGAATTGGGCTGGTCGGCGTTATGGCAAATCACTTCGAGGTGATTCTCTTCCTTGAGATGATCGGTTAGGTCGACGTAGAAGTTGCCATAGCCATAGGCGTTTTCGGCGAGTTTCTCGCCATTGAGATATACTTCCGCGTCGCGGTAGACGCCCTCGAATTCCAAGATGGCTTTGCCACCCTCGGGGACATCGGGCTTGGCGAAGTTCTTCTCGAAGCGGTAGTCTCCTCCGCTAAACCAGGCCGTATTGACGCCGCCTTGCGCATCGTCGAGGCGCTTTTCGCGAAGCATTGCGTCGTAGGGGAGGGTGACGGTCTCGGGGACCCAGGATTCATCCGTGAGACTATAGACGGTCCACGCGTCGTTAAAGGATAGTTTCTTCATAGTAGACCCATTATAAGAAACCGCTTCGGCCTTTCCAAAAGGAATGACTTTTTCTCTTGATATTTCGACAAATTTTGCATTGTCCGGAATGAAATCGCTCAGTTTTGAGCATCCGGAATCAACAAAGACATCGTGAAGATACCATCTTCCGCCTTGATTTGTAGGTCGCCATCGTATTTCTTCGCGACGTAGGCGATCGACTTGACGCCATAGCCGTGGTTGGCTTTGTTCTGCTTGCTCGTGATGGGGAGGCCATCTTTGCCAAAGCGCAGGTTCTCGGTGAGATAGGGGTTCTCCTCGGTGACGGAGGAGAAGCCTTTGATATGGCGGATGTTCAATGAAATGGAGCGGTTGCCTTCCGGGAGCTGGACCGTGGCCTCGATCGCGTTATCAATGATGTTGCCCAAAAGCGAATAGACGTCGGACTCGCTGAATCCAGACAAAGCGGTTCCATCGGCCATAAGGGATAAATGGATGCCATTTTTGCTGCAAATCCGGCTCTTTTCCGTCAAAACCATGTCCATGGAGGGATTGCCCGTCTTGATATCGGAGTCATAGATATCGACCAAGGAGGCGATCTCTTCAATGGCTTCATCGGAGATGGATTTACGTTGGCCTAACTCGTGGATTTGATGCTTCAAGTCATGGGCCTTAATGCTAAGCAATTCGGCGTTTTGCTTGGAGATCTGATACTGCTCCCTCTCTTTGCTACGAACGACTTTCAAGGTCGCGATGTCACTGTCGAGTTTGGAACGGGTCGCGATTTCAAACTGCATGGTCATACAGACGATGCATAGCAGCAGCGACAAAGCGGCGAGGACGATGAGGGTCGCGTTGTTGGATTCCTGCACGAATTCGATGACGACGGAATTGATGACGATATCGGCGAGAGCGCAGACGACAATCAAAGCGAAAACGACGACTTGGTGGATGGCGAGGGGGCTGCCGCGCTTGAGCCTCCTGGCGAAGAAGAGGTAGAAGAGCCAATAGGAGAGCAAATAGGCGACGAGGTACAAGACAGCTTGGGCGGGACTTGCGAAGAGGCTGACGCTTGCGGACGTTTCGTAAAAACTGCCCGCCGACCCGACGTGGAAGATGCGTAGAAGCAAGTCGTAGAGCTCATAGGCGGCGTGCTGGGTGTTATAGGCGGCGATCGCGCAGAAGATGACCGTTTTCCAATCGGAGTCGATGACGAGGAAATACCCGGCGATCAAGACGAGGAACATCGTCAGGAAGGAGAAGACGGAGACGAGGGTGTTGGAAAGGGTGGGGAAGATGAAGCAGGAACCATAGCAAAGAACGAGGGCCAAGGGGAGCCTCCACGCGAATCCTTTCCGACGAGGCAATGTGAAGCAAAACAAAAAAGTCGCGACCAGAAGCTCGGTCATGACAAGCGGGCGATACATCAAAAGCCTACCGGAGGCGAAGTATTCCGTCATTGCGTTCCTCTTCCATAGAACTCGTGGAGGATGGCCATGAATTCCTTTTTGCGGGGGTGGGAGATGGCGATGGTCTCGCCATGGACCGTCAGGTCATATCCTTGGACCGCCTCGACGAAGGCGAGGTTGACCAAGTAACAGGCGTTGCATTTGGCAAAGTCGTGCCCCGCGAGGGAGGCTTCGACGTTGCGCATCGTGTCGTATGTCTCATAAACGCCCTTCGTCGTATGGTAGGTGATCGTGTGCCCCGCGATCTCCACATAGCATATTTCGTTGGAGGCGAGGACGATGCGCTGCGAGGACGAGGAGATGATGATCTTCGCGACGGACGAGGAGGACATCCTCTTCATCAAGCGCTTCATCTTGAAGGCGAAGTCCCCATAGGTGACGGGCTTGACGATGAAGTCAAACGCGCCGACTTCGTAGCCTTTGATGGCGAATTGGGCCAAGGAGGTGACAAAGATGATGGGCACCTCGGTATCGGTCTTGCGGATGGATCCTGCTAACTCCATGCCCGACATTTCAGGCAAGGCGATATCGAGGAAGATGATATCGAATTGGCTCGCAAAGGCTTCAAGAAAGCGCTCAGCATTGGAAAAACGGGTGACTCGGAGGTCCTCATCATTCTCCCTGCCAAAGCGCTCGATGGCTTCGGAAAGAGCGGCAAATTCTAGGTCGGAATCCTCGACGCAGGCAACGCGATACATATGTAAATAAAATAGAGGTTTAACTTTGCTAAGGCAACAAATGTGCGTGGACTTCGATTTTCGCGACGCAGTTATGAAACGAATGTGCTTCCTCTTTTCTCGCAAAGCAATCAAAATCATGGTATGCCTCTACCGAAGGTCTTTAAAACCCGCGAATTCCATGCGTCTTTGCTCGGCGTGGTCGCCATCGCGACGCTTGCGATGAACATCATCGCCTTTTCCTACGACGAGGAATTCACCAAGTTCCTCTATGGCGATGGCATCGATTTCGATGCTCCTGACGCCCAAAAGGCGCGCGCCGAGGCGACGGTTTTTGCCAAGCAGATCGAGGAGGAATCCATCGTCTTGCTGAAGAACGACCGCTCTACCTTGCCCTTTCAAAGTCCAAAGCTCAATGTATTCGGCTATGGCTCAAGCGATCATGGCTTCATCCACCAAGGCGGCGGGTCGGGAAAGACGAGCGAATACGCTAGGCGCAGCTTCTACGATTCCCTCAAGGACGCGGGCGTAGAGCTAAATCCCACGCTGGTTTCCTTCTACAATTCGTTCAATTACAGTCGTTATGGAGATGCGACGATCGCATCGCTCCAATTTCGGAACTACGAACCAGACCCAAGCGTCTACTCGCAGGATTTCTTTGCGCGCGCTAAAGAGTTTTCGCCCAATGCCGCGATTGTCTTCTCTCGCCCAGCGACTGAAAAACTTGACATACCATCGGTTGCTTATGACCGTTATGGGGCGATGGACGAGACGCGCAATAGTCTCGCCTTGACCGATAACGAGCAATTCCTTCTCGATTCGGTCGCAAGCAACTTCTCCAACGTCGTCGTCATCTTGAATTCGGGTAGCCCGATGGAACTTTCCTTCGCCGATGATAACGGCATCCCCTCCATCCTCAACGTCGGCTATCCGGGCAACACGGGATGCGAGGCCATCGGCGAGATACTTTTGGGCCACGTGAATCCCTCGGGGCGCACCACGGATACGTTCGTCTATGATTCGCGCAGCAACCCCGCTTACTTCAACTGCGGCGACCTCGGAAACCACGGATTCTCCAATTCGATGCGCTACGTCGATTACGCGGAAAGCGTTTATGTGGGCTACCGTTATTACGAGACCCTCTACGAGGAAAACGGCAAGGATGAGCGCAGCTATTGGCGTACGGTGGCTTTCCCATTCGGCCATGGCCTCTCCTATACGGAGTTCGAATGGACGCTCCTAGATACCACGTTCCTCGACGAAACCGGAGCGCAGAGAACCGCTCAGTCGGGCATGGAAGTGAATCAAAACGGTTCGCTTTCGTTTCAGGTTTGGGTGGAAAACGTTGGGAAACAAGCGGGGCGTGATGTCGTTGAAATCTACGCAAATCCCCCATATTATGAAGGAGAAATTGAGAAAAGTGCCGCAAATCTCGTTTCTTTTGCGAAAACGTCCTTACTCGAACCTGGAAAAGGAGAATTGCTGTCGCTTACCATACCATTGCGCCGTCTTGCGAGCTACGACGCCTTCGACGCGAACGATAATGGCTTCATAGGATATGAACTTGAAGGCGGTCGGTATCGCCTGTCACTTCGTCACAACGCCCATGAAGACCATCCGCTTCGTAACCGCGATAGCTCTTCCTTCGACTTCGACCTGATTGATGAAGGCATCCATTATGCGACCGATGAGGAAACGGGAGCGCAAGTCTCCAATTTGTTTACGACGATGCACAATGAACGCTCGGGCGCAAACAGTCAGATCCAAGAAACCCAGTCGCCAAATGCGCTTTCCATCGATGGTGGCGCGGACCAGGGGATTCGTTATCTTACCCGTTCGGATTTGAAAGGCACATTTCCTAAGGCGACCCGCGACCGCGCGGCGACGAAAGCCATCACGGACACGTATTACGTCCTCGATCCACGCATGGAAGAAGTGAGCGAGCCCGCTTTTGGGACGAAGGAGATTCAGGACATCACGCAGGCTTTTGACAAACCTTATGATGACGAGGCCTATGAGAAACTCACTCGAAGCGCGACGAAAGCCGAACTGGCGAATCTCGTCGCTCATGCTGGCTTTGGGACGCCTGCC
>JAFSVB010000042.1 GCA_017450325.1 Bacilli bacterium
CGCATTCCCAATTAAAAGCAGGAAACGGGACACGCTTCCGATTTTGGGGATGAAGGTGAAGCCAAGGGAAATGATCCCGGTGATTAGCAGCGCAAAGCAAGCGAACGGATTGAGTTCATTGCTTCCGCGGTAGATAAGGAAATAAACCAATGCGAGGACAAGGTCAAATAGGGATATGCTTAGCGTGATATAAAAGCCGAGGCGCTTGGTTTGAAGGAATGGTTTCATGATAGTTCTTTCCTTTCGGATCAACGATCATGGATCCATAAGCCGCGATGGCCTCCTTTGCCCGTTCCGATAAGCCGTCTATGCCCACTTTCTCGAAGTAGACTTCGCCATTGAAGCGCGAGAAGGAAGTGGTTTCGACGCTATCGAAATTATCGGTGTTGGAGAAATAGCCGAAGAATGTGCGGGAAGAGGCCGATGTTTCAAAAGAAAGGAAGCCTTCTTCTCCCATCTGGCAGACATAGGGGACGCTATTGGCGGCGAATCGATCCGATTTCGCTTTGCTTGAGAACGTCCTTTCGACGGTGAAATTGAGGGAAGAACCATCTTTTCGATAGGTTCCTCTCAACACTGCGAAAGAGGCGAACGTTTGCTTCCCATAAGCCTCGGAGTAGAGGAAGTCTCCTTCGTCTTGACTGCCATATAATTCGATCATGCCGAAGGCTTTGATGCTTTCGGTCAGGTAATGGGTGAAATAAAGCGCGGATGCTTTGCTACTTTCCACCAAATCCCAGGGGTAGGGGAAGGAAGGCTCCACCGGAACCTCCGCCTCCAAGGAGAATGCCCCATCGGAGAATTCGGCATGAAGGAAGGCGTCTTCCGGTGTCAGTATCTCCCCTTCCAAATCGAAGCTGGCGACGCCGCTGACGTCTTCTTCGTGGCCATCGCTATAAACGGCGCGGGCCAAGAAAGAAGAAGCGTCGACCTTCCGTCCGACCAAGAACGGATAGCCGCAGGTGTCGATGATAAGCTCCATCGGGATGATCTGTCCCATGGCGATCAATGCGAAGGAAGGCATTCTTTGGAATTGTTCTTCGGAGAAAGTCCCACCAACGATCCTTTCGAAATCGATGCTGCCAGCTTCATTGGAGAAGTAGCGTTCGTATTTCGTCCACCTGCCGAAGGCCGAATCCATGGAGTTTTTTTCGGTTTGCAGGAAGTGGATCGAAGCGAAGTCGCCCTCATAGTTGGCCAAGAAATAGGGGATTCCCAGCTGGCTGCTGGTCCTCAGTTTCTCGGTTCCGTTGGGGTCATCGACTTCCTCGGCGTAAAAGCAGATTTGGCCTTCATCTGCTTGATATCGGCCAAATACCAGGCAGTTCAGTAGGTCGGCGTCATTGCTTTCAAGCCAGGATTCTTGGCAGACGAAGGTCCCGTTTTGCAGGTCTCCGTCTAGTTCCAAAGACATGACTTCTTCTGCTCCAAAAGCGGTGAATAAGGAATAGTCAGATTGGGAGGCCAGGGCCCTAGACCAGCAATTCTCCGCTAGCGCGGGCGCATCCTTTTTGCTTTTTCTTAAGGCAAGCGGGATGGCGATGGAAGAGGCAACGACGACCGCGAGAACGCATGATGAAATCACAATGGCTCGCTTTTTGGGGAAAGGCTTGACGGGTTTCGCGCTTTCCTCGCCGATCAATTCTTCGATCGAGATCCCGAAGATCTTGGCGATCTCCGGCAGAAGATTAACGTCTGGCAGGCCATAGCCGCATTCCCAGCGGGAGATGGTTTTGTCAATGACATTAAGTTTCTCGGCGAGTTCTTTCTGCGAGAGCCCCTTTTCTTTCCGAAGGCGTTTGATGTTGGCTCCTACAATACCAGGCTCCATCTTCAACTCCTTTTTCAGCTAAGAAGCACCCTTAGAATATCCAAAAGGAAAAAAGGCCCGCAAGAAAGCGCTTTCTTTTTTGGGTATATGCTTGATAGAGCCAAGAATTCATCGAATGTTTTCATCTTCTCCACGCGAAAGGTTTCTCTCGATTTATTGTAGCTTTTCTTTCATTCATTTGAATGCCGAAAGCTCTTTTCCCTAGCAAAAACCGTCGGTGAAAAAGATCGAGAACGGGATGGAGAAATGGAACACGAAGAACAAGGGCATGAACGAAAAAGCGAAACGGGAATACAAACATGGAAGGTGAAAAAGGGCCGTAACGATTCCCCCTAATCAATTGGGAGATTTTGTTACAGCCCCTTGTTTTTGTTATTCGCGCTCTTTTTTCCAAGATTTTTAAGATATTTGCGCCCATGCGCTTGATTCTGAATTTATTTCCTATAATGTATGTTCCGTCTGGAAAGGAGTGCTTATGGAAGCTGATACGCCGATACTCGTAGCAAAGCATCTGTATAAGTCCTTTCCTCTTACGCGGAAGCAAAAAGAGCAGCGGGGCGTGAATACCGACCGCCTCGTCGCCGTAAATGATTTGACGCTGTCGCTGAAAGAAGGCTCCATCTACGGGCTCTTAGGTCCTAACGGAGCGGGAAAGACGACGACGCTTCGCATGATCGCGACGCTTCTTTCGCCGGAAAAAGGCGAGATCCTCTATAAAGGAGAGCATCTAAAAGAAGATGCCTATCGCCGTAAAATAGGGTTCCTGACCTCAGAGCTAAAGCTCGACGACTTCTTCACGCCTTCTTATACCTTTGATTATTTCTCCGCCCTCTATGGCGTCGACCAAGAAGAGGCAAAGCAGCGGAAGCAGCATATCTTTGCCCGCTTTGGCGTCGACCGCTTTGCCGATGTCCAGATCAAGAATCTTTCCACGGGCATGAAGCAGAAGGTGTCCTTGGCGATCTCCATCGCCCATAGCCCCGAAATCATCGTCTATGACGAACCGACCAACGGCCTCGATATCATGGCTTCGCGCGATGTTGAGAACTTCCTCCGCGATTTAAAGAAAGAAGGAAAGGCCATCGTCTTGTCGACGCATATTTTCTCGCTTGTTGAAAAACTATGCGACGAAGTGGGAATCATTTTGGAAGGCTCGATGCGTTTAGAAGGAAAAATGTCTGAGATTTGCGCAGAAAAAAGCCTTGAACAAGTCTTCTTCGACCTTGTGGAAGGAGAGGCTTTATGAGGAATACCTTCACCGTATTCAAGAAGGAAATGCGGCGTTTTTTCACCGATCGCCGCATGCTGCTCGCCCTCTTCTTGCCGGGCGTTTTGATCTTTGTCGTCTATTCCTTAATGGGGCGCATTTTCACCAATGTTCTCACCGAGACGAAAGTCGAGAATACGTCCTATCGCGTCGCCTACACGGATAATGCCGACCCTGAGGGCGAGAAGCCGAAGATTCTCTTAGCCTACGATTCTTATCTTGCCTCGGACGCAGGGGAGAAGACCAATACCGTCACCTATACGGCCGTTGCGGTCGCCCAGATCAATGAGACCAAAGACAAAGTAAAAGCGGGGGACTATGACCTTTTTATCGTCTTCTCCGATCATTTCGAAGTCGCGGTGAAAAGCGCCGAGACCACGCCTTTCTCGAACTATATCCAGCTTTATTACAACGGCGAGAAAGCCGCGGGCACGAAGATTTATTCGGTGATGTCGAGCTTAGTGGACTTCACGTATAAGAACTATTCCGTGAACCTCGACTCCACCGGTAGGCCCATCGTCTCGAACCTCGGATCTTCCGATTACCAAGGAGCGCGTGTCCTATCGATTCTCGTGCCCATGCTCACGATGTCGTTGCTTTTCTCCTCCGTCATGTCCATTTGCCCGGACGCGATTGCGGGCGAAAAGGAACGCGGCACGTTATATGCGATGCTGCTCACCCCGATTAAGCGCAGCGAGTTGGTGCTTGGGAAAATCCTCGCCTTGATGGTGACGGCGGCTTTAAGCGGCCTAACGAGCTTCTTGGGACTACTTGGAGGCTTGCCCTCGTTGATGGCGGGCCTCAACATCGCCATCGCCCCGGTAGCGGTGGTGCTGCTAGGCATCTTGATCGTCACGACTTTGCTGCTATTCGTCTCCATCGGCACCGTCGTGTCCACAGTTTCAAAGAGCGTGAAGGAATGCTCGACCTATATGGCTCCCTTGATGGTCCTAGCGATGGCCGTCTCCTTCTTGCCTCTAGCCATCTCTGGAAGCAATATCGGCTTTGCCTTCGTTCCGTTCCTCAACATCGCCATGTGCATGAACCAATTGCTCATCAGCGGCACGATTGGCGCGGCTTTCATCATCGCGACGATCGGGACGAACCTCGTCTTCGCGGGCTTGCTCATCTATCTCGTCTCTCGCCTTTTCAAGGTGGAGCGCATCATGATTTCGTAAAGTGGGGGACATTATGGCATTCAAGCATCTGATCTTCGACTTAGACGGAACCCTCATCGACACGATCGAGGACATTCGCGCCGCGATTAATGAAGCGCTTCGCTTACAAGGGTATGGATATAGCTATGACCGCGAGGGCACCAAATCCTTAATCGGCGATGGAGCGGATATGCTCTTACGTCGCGCTCTTCGCGAAAAGGGCGGGGATTTGCAGGCGTTTTCTGCGTTAAAGCCTGTTTATATGGAGTTGTATCATCAACACAACCTCGACCTTGCTGTCCCCTTTAAAGGTCTTGTGGATGTGCTAAGCCGCCTGAAGGAGCAGGGGGTGGATTTCTGCTGCGTCACCAATAAGCCAGAACCTCTTGCTAAGGCGCTGCTCGAAAGTCGTTATGGAAAGGACTTCTTTGCTTGCATCATCGGCGCCTCCGATGAGTATCCCGTCAAGCCCCATCCAGCCTCCACGCTTGCGTGCATCCAAAAGATGGACTATGCGCTTGAGGAGTGCCTCTATGTCGGCGATTCCCATGTGGATATCGAAACAGGGCACAATGCGGGCTTGCCCGTCGCGTTATGCACGTGGGGATACGAAGTGGATTATGCTCCCATCCTCGAGCGAGCCGAATATGTCTTAGAGGAACCGAACGATCTAGAAAAAGTGTTTCTCGCGCGCGGGCGATTCTTTTTCAAGAAATGAGGTGTATTATTTGCGTATGAGAGAAGTAAAACTGTTCAATTCATTAGGCAATAAAAAGGAGACGTTCGTCCCTCTTCAAAAGGGAAAAGTATCCTTTTATGTCTGCGGCCCGACCGTTTATAACGATCCCCACATCGGCAATTTCCGCCCCGTCATCGTCTTCGATGCTTGGAGAAGGCTATTCCTGCGCCTTGGCTATCAGGTGACGTTCGTTTCCAATTACACCGACGTGGACGATAAGATCATCAACCGCGCGAAGCAACTCGGCATCACCGAGTCCGAATTGACCGAATCCGTGATCCGTTCCTTCTCCTCCCTCGTAGAAGAAGTCGGATCCATGCAACCGGACATCACCCCGCGTCCGACCGTCTATATGAACGAGATGATTTCCTATATCGGCGACCTTGTCGATAACGGCTCGGCGTATGAAGCGAGCAATGGCGACGTCTACTTCAAAGTGGAATCCGTCGAAGTCTATGGCGAGCTTTCGGGCAACACCCCCGAATCCTTGAATGCCGGTGCGCGCATCGAGGTCAAGGATGGAAAGCTTTCCCCTTTGGACTTCGCGCTTTGGAAAAAAACCGACGAGGGCATCCAATGGGATACCCCATGGAGCAAAGGACGTCCAGGCTGGCATACCGAATGCTGCGTCATGATCAACGCCATCTTCAAAGACCAAGGCGGCTATATCGATATCCATGGCGGCGGCTTCGACTTGAAGTTCCCGCATCATGAGAACGAAATCGCCCAATCCAAAGCCCATAACCATAATGGCCTCGCCCGTTATTGGCTCCATAATGGCTTCATCAACATCGACGACGAGAAGATGTCCAAGTCCCTTGGCAACGTCGTCCTAGCGAAAGATGTGGTGGCCCAATATGGCGGCATGCCCTTCCGCCTGATGGTGCTTAACACCCATTACCGCGCTCCGCTTACTTTCACGGATAAGACCATCCAGGAAGCGGAAACCAACTTTTCGAAAATCAAAACCGCCCTTAAGAGTGCGGAAATCAAGCTGCAGCTCCGTGGCGTGGACATCTCCGCGCTTCGAGGCGACGAGGAAAACGAATTCTTCGATGCCTTGTGCGATGACTTGAATACGCCGAACGCCTTAAGCGTTCTTTACGCGGAGGTCAAGACGCTCAATCAGCTTCTCCGCGTCCGCGAAATCGACGAGGCCGCCCTAGGGCTTTCCTATGGCCGTATCCGCGATTATCTCGCGACTTTAGGGCTTCGTATCGACGCCATTGTCTTGAGTGAGGAGGATAAGCAGGCTTATAAAGCCTACGAGCAAGCCAAGGCGGAAAAACGCTTCGAAGACGCGGACAAGATCCGCTCCAGCCTCATGGAGAAAGGCGTCTTCTAATATATCCGATTTTGGAAAATAAGGGACTTTTGCGATGAAAAACATCAAAAACGCAAGAAAACCAGAATCGGGTAAACATTCATCTGTAGGTAGTTACTACGTATATGGTAGAAATACCACCCGTGAGTGCCTTCATTCAAAGACGGCTCTTGCTTTGTACACGAGGGAGCGCATGCTGCGCGACCCACTCGTTCTCGAAGCGAAGCAACTAGGCATCGACGTTTCTGTTAAAGAAGATCGGGAACTCGACTCACTCTCGGGCAGAGGGAATCACCAGGGATTCGTCTGTTTGGCGAAGGCGCCCGAATTATGGACGCTTAAAGCGCTCATTCAGGCGGCCAAGGCAAAAGAAAAGCCTTTGTTGGTGATTTTGGACGGCATTGAGGACCCGGCTAACCTCGGTGCCATCCTGCGCAGTTGCGACGCTTTTGGCGTCGACGGCGTCATCATTAAAAATACGGGTAATGTAACCCTAAACGCAACGGTTGCTAAAGTGTCGACGGGGGCGGTCGCATATGTCCCAGTCGCTAGTGTTAGCAATCTCTCCCAGGCCCTGTCAGAGCTTCAGGACGCTGGATATTGGATTGTTGCATCCGACGGCTCCGCAACGCAGAGCTATGACGAAGTCGACTATAACGCTCCCATTGGTTTAATCGTGGGCAGCGAGGGATTTGGCGTATCGAAATTGGTTCTTCAACGCTCTGATTTCATCGTCAAAATCCCTATGGTCGGCCACGTTAATTCCCTCAATGCGTCCGTTGCCGCTGGAATTTTGCTATCTCAAATTTTAATAAACAGAAAGAAATAATCATTGATCTATGCCTAAACGAGGTTTTATCGTTTCGGACGAAGAACTTTTGCTCGCCCATCGCAAGGGCGATCCCAATGCCCTCTCCGAACTATCAAGACGCTTTTTCGCGATGCGATTCTATTGCTGCCAGAAAGCCGCTCCTGAACTGCTTTCCCAACTAGACGACTGGTCTTTAAACGAGGCCTTCTTCCGATCCTTCCTTAACGCCACGAGCAACTATGAGTTCCAGCGCGTTAAGTTCGTCACCTTCTTCACTACGGTCCTTAGAAACGAGTTGCTCCGTATCGTGAAGCTGCGGTCCCGCGAGATGCTCTATCATGCGGAATCCATCGATGTGCCTCACGAAACGGAGGATGGATGCTATACGCTTTGCGATATCGTCCAATCCAGTGATTTCATGGACGATCCGGCCGCCTTCTTCAGCTTTTCGGACTCGCTTCGCGAGCTTGGAAGGCTTCCGAAAAACATTCCTCCCCGCTCGGTTGAGGCGGTCTCGCTTCTATCGCAGGGATACACCATCGACGAGATTTCCAAAATGCTCTGCGTCAGCGTAGCGGTGGTCCGCCACGGGCTGACCCGTTACCGTAAGTGGGCGGTCGACGTCATCGCGCAGGCCTATGGTCTCGACGAAAAGGGGAGGAAGGAAAAAGAAAAGGCCTTCAACGACCTAATGAACTTAGGAAGTGAAGACCTATTAGACGATTAGAGCTTCTCGATTTCAGAGAAGTCGACGTCAACGGGCGTAGAACGGCCGAAGAAGACCGTCTCGACGCGGCAAGCACCCGTCTCCTTGTCGATGGAGATGATCTTGCCTTCGGTTCCCTCGAGGGGGCCGTGGATAACGCGGACGGGATCGCCGACGTTGTAACGTTCGTACATGGCATCGTCCACCCAACCCATCCTCTTCAATACGGGTTCGATCTCTTCGCGGGAAACCGGTGTCGGCATCTGACCGCCGCCGCCGGAGCCCGCGATGCCGGTGACACCCGGGGTGTTACGTACGATGTACCAGGACTGATGGGTCATGATCATCTCGACGAAGATATAGCCGGGATAGAGGTTGACCATCTTGGTTTTGCCGGTGGGAAGTCCGTCTTTGACGACAGGGACTTCCTGCTCGGCGACCAGGATACGCAGGATGAGGTCCTGCATATTCATCGACTGGATGCGCTTTTTCAGATTATCCGCAGTCTTGGATTCGTGCTGGGAATAGGTATTGATGATGTACCACTGCTTTTCGCCTAATTGAGCTGGCATGATTAATTACCTCCGAATGCGTCTTTAAGGAGCTGGATGAGCCTACCGGCGGCGAGGTCTTCCAAGGAGAGGAACAAAGCCGCGATACCTGCGATGAGGATGACCACGATGATGGTCGGGATGAGAACGTCACGCTTGGGCCAGCGGATGCGCTTGCCTTCCTTGATGACGTCGGAAACATACTTCTTTGGGGTCATGGGTGCCTCCTTTTTTATTTCGATTCACGATGGGCGGTGTGCTTGCCGCAGTGGGGGCAGAACTTCATCAGTTCGCGCCGCTCTGGGTCATCCGTCCGCTTACTGGTGGTGTAGTTGCGGCTGAGGCATTCTTCGCAGATCAAAAAAACCTTTTTCCGAGCCATAGCTATATCCTAACCTTTCAGCATGGGATATCGTAGGCGCAAGCAAGACGAATGTCAACTCATACGTGCACAAATTCGTACGTGCGTAAACATACGTGCAAAGACGATTCGCCCGATTCGCTTTGCCACGATAAGCTTTATGCCGCTTCCGGGGAGGGGACGTCGACGCTTGAATCCGAACACTGTATCCGCTGAAACGGGGATCCAGAATAATCCACCAGCCTTTTGTGACGTTTTCCCACTGTGCGGCAGTTCCTTCATAACGCAATTCCCGGAGGTTCTCGCAACTAGCAAAGCAGAAATCCGCGATTTCGGAGACGGACACCGGAAGAATCAGGCGCTCAAATGATCCTTGAAAGGCTTGTGAGCCGATATACGTCAAACAGGAAGGCAAGAGGACCTCGGCTAATGTTCCATAGGAATAGAAAGCTCTGGATTCCACGTTGATTAATGAAGTGCCCGAGAGGTCAAGGGAGGTGATGGGGCAGGAGTAGAACGCGCCCCCTTCGACGATCGATAGACCGGTAGGAAAGAAAACCTCGGCGAGGTGAGAACAATTCTCAAATGCGCCTTCCCCGATACGCGTCAGGGAAGTCTGCCTGAAATCCAAACTCTTTAAGCCTCGTGTTGCAAATGCATAATCGCCGATCTCTCGCAGAGAAGACGGGAAGACAATCTCTCGAATGGACGAGCGTTGAAAAGCGGCTGAGCGTATTGTTTCGACCGTGTTTGGAATGATATAGGAAGTCGTCGCGGCACTTGCCATGACGAATTCTTTCCCGTCTTTCGTTAGGATGTGCCCGTCCTGCGCGCTGAAAGCTTGGTTTTCTTCCGGAACGATATAGTCTTTCGCGGCTGGAAGGGCGTCGAACCCGATCTCTTTTAAGGCTTTCGATAATGTGAAGGACTCATAGGCGGTGACGCGCTTCCGAGCTGAGGGATCGCTGTCGTCGAGCGGAGTGGGGAAGGCATAATCCCCGAGCGATTCGACGCTCGAAGGGAGAAGGAACGTGGCTTCACTGGATTTGGACAATCGAATTTTGTCTCCAAAGGCATAGTTCCCGATGGAAACCAAACCTTCGTTTAAATGGATGCCATCGATATAAGCGAAGGTAGCGAAGGCGTAATCTTCGATGGAACGGAGCGAGGAGGGGAGGAAAATCTCGATTCCACGGCTAGGATCGCCAGCAAAGCGGAATGCATTCTCGCCGATGATTGCAACGCCTTCGGGGACCCGAATCGCGTCGTTAACCGCGGAGACGGGAGTGATTAAACAATTGTCTTTGTTTCGGATGAGATATCCGTCTTCGATCCGAAAATGGGGATGACGCTCCGGTATGGCAAAGGGAAGATGATAATCCTCCACCTGCAAGACGTTGGTAGAAGGGATGATTTCCGAAACGCTATAGGGGAGAGCGAAACGGGCAGGGGTTCGCATGAAACTGGATGCATTGAGCGAGACGAGGCCCTCTTCGAATGTAACGGTTTGCAAAGAGCTGCATTGATCGAAGGCGTGTTCTCCAATCTCACGCGTTTTTTCTCCGAAATGGATTTCGCTTAGACGAGAACAGGCGACGAAGGCATAGGATTCAATACGGCGGACGTTTAGCGATAAAGAAGAAGGGAAACTTTGGCTTTCATCGCGCCCGCCATAGCAAAACAGAAGCGTATTGCCGGAATCGCCATATAGAAAGGGACCATCCAAATGTATCGTGGGATTATCGGAATCGACGGTCACGGTGCATCCTTTGGCAAGCCTTGAGAAGAAGAATGGGTTGATTCGCCTTAGGCCTTTTGGCAGACGAAGCGAGGTTAATGGTGCACCTGCAAAAACGTTTTCGCCTATTTCTTCTAGACTGTCATTTAAGATTACCTCGCGAAGGTTTTGGCAATCACTAAGGGCTTTGTCATCAAGAATCCGTAAGGCCTTTGGGCAGGTGAAACTAGTCAAAGAAACGATTGCGAGCGCTTTTTTTCAATGCGTTCGATCGTTTCGGGCAAAACGATTTCTGTCAGGTTCTGGTTGTAACTAAAAGCCCCGTCTTCTAGTTCGACGACAGGCCGTCCATGGACTCTATCGGGCACGACGATGCGGCTAGGAAGAGAGTCCCAGGAATAATGCGAGGATACGGAATAAGCCCCATCTTCGCGCAGCGTGAACCACAAGTCACCGTTTTTAGTTCTTTTCGGGGCGTCGGTTTCATAAGAAGAGATGGCAGAAAACGATTCCTGGCCCGATGAGGAAACAGAACTGAAACTATCGGCAGTTGATTGGCCTTCGGAGGTTGATGTGACAGGATCTGCTCCGTTACAACCGAAAAGAAGGAAACTAAGGGAAGTCAAGAAGATAACTGGTTTGTTCATGGTTTTAGCTCCTTTATGAATATATGTGCACACGGACGAAATTAAGCAGGCATTGATGCGGGTAAACAAACTTGCGCATAATTCATGTGAATTAGCACGTGCAATTGCTAACCATTAAGAAGCGAACGATAATGATTTTGCTATGAAAACACACGCATTGCTCTTGCTGATCCCCTTCTGTGTTCTATGTTCCTGCGGCTCCTCCTCCAGTTCGGGGAATCCCCATAAAGGCGAGGAAGCCGTCACGACGGTGGACAAAGAAACGTTTGAGAAGCTGATTACCAACGCCGGCCTCATCGACTCATGGGACGCGAACTTATCGCTCAAATACCAAAGCTCCGCAGGCGAAACGAGCGTCATTAAGCGCGTTACCTATGCCGTTGAGCTCGATATGAACTATCCTGGAGTTGGCTTAGCACCCGTCAAATACTATTCGCTCGATCTGGAGAAGGCGTGGGTCACCCTGATGAATCCCGCCGCCGGTACGGTCGCAGGTTATTTTAGCGTGACCCATGACGAAGCGATGAAGGACATCCTCGATGCCGTCGGAATCGTCGGCAGCGGATTTGCCTACAATTCGTTTTCCTATTTGGAGTCCACGAAGTCTTACCACGCCGAGTCAGCGAAATCCGCCGCGGGAGTCGACCTAGTAAATGTTGACTTCTATTTTGAAAACGGGCGGTTTCAGAAAGCCAGTGGCACGGAAAAATCCGCGGAAGGCCAATGCGATTTTCAGATCGTCGCTTACGATTATGGGGCGACGGAGATTAAGATACCCTACTAAAGATTTGCAGGGATTTTGTCTCGGATTATCGATAGAATAAGTCGTAGAAATACCTGCAATTTTCTTAAAATCTGCGCAAAAAGGCATCCTTTTTGGAAAATAGTTTTCTTTTTTATCATGGGGACTATCATTATGGCATGACCCTTGAGACAGAACGATTATTGCTACGGCCTTTTGAACTAGATGACGCCGAGGAAATGTATGAACGGTGGTCGAGCGATCCCGAAGTTTGCAAATATCTTTCTTGGCAACCGCACACGGATGTTTCCGTAACTCAATACGTGATTTGGCGTTGGTTGGAAGAATATAAGAAGCCTGATACCTACCGCTTTGGCATGGTCTATAAGGAAGACGGGGCGTTAATCGGTTCCATTGATGTCGTCACGTATTGGGATGGCGAGCCCGTGATCGGCTATTGTATGTCTCGTCCGTATTGGGGTAGGGGGTTAATGACCGAGGCCTGCAAAGAACTCCTGGATTTACTTCGTCGAGAAGGTTTCAAAAGAGCCCATATTGAGGCCGTCAAAGAAAACATCGGCAGCAACCGCGTCATCGAGAAATGCGGGTTCCGCTACGTCAAAACGGAGGCGCAGGATTTCCCGCGGAAGAACCAATTCGGTCTGCAGATCAACCAATACGTCATCGACCTTTAGTCGGTGATTTCCTTGTTGATGCGCTCCATCTCGGACTCGACGTCGAGGAAGAAGGAGGCGCTTGGGTTCCTTAGGAACGCCGTCCCAAAGCACTCTTTATAGACCAAGAAGAACACTTGGGCCATGCTGAGCATCGTGAGTTCGGCCACCTCCAACGGGACGAGGTGGTCTTTGTTTTCGTGGTTGATAAGGGCGGAGATCTCCTCGGCGGTGGCCATGACGAGCAGGCCATAATTGTCTTTGAGGGCATCGAGAATGACGGGGTGTTCTTCCGCGACCCAACGCACATAGTCACGAAGCGTGGTGCCGCCATGATTGAAATCGTCCGCGGACATTTCGAGGCGGATTTTCGTCGCCATCTCGGAAAGCGCCCGAGGACGGAAAGAGTTCCCGAGGTCTTTCGCGGCGGCGGCGGTGACTTCGCGACCGGCGTTTTCCTTTGCAAAAAGATTATCGAAGAGGAAGGCGCTCGCGGCGAGGATGACGCGGGCATCGTCTACCGTGGATGGGGTAGGGTGATATTTAAACCAAGAAAGGCAGAGGTAATCGAAGGCTTCTTTAAGATCTTCATAGAGGGATAGGGACTTTTTCATAGCAACAACTATCTTAGGGGAAGCGGGCGCTTTGGTTAAGGCCCACTTTTGTTTTATCAAAAGCGGTTTATACTAGCGGTGCACCATGAAGTACCTCGTTTTTTCGGACCTTCACGGCTCTTTACAGGGGCTGCAACTGCTGAAAGAAGCGGTTGGTTTTGAAAAACCCGATGTGCTGCTTTGTTTAGGGGACGTGCTTTTTGGAGCCTATGATGGCGATGCTCGCGCCGTCGCGTCCTACCTCAGCCAAGAATCAACGACAGTCATCGGGGTGCGCGGCAATTGCGACCATCTCTATGACGAGCACGTTTTGGGGTTCGCCCTCCCTGAAGAAAACACTTTGGTTTATCATGGTCATCGCCTCATCATGCGCCACGCCCCGTTCTATGTTCCGACCAATCCTGGGGATGTGCTCCTTTATGGGCATACCCATGTGAAGTCGCTCCACAAAGATGCGGGAGCCTACCATCTCAATCCCGGTTCCATCGGCAAACCGCGCGATGGTTCGCCGAGCTATGCGACGATCGAGGAGACGGGCATTTTCCTCAAAAACGCATCCACGCATGCCCTAATTTCTCACGAGGAGTTCTAAATGAAACACAGCAGAGCCTTTGCATTTCTCACTATGATCATGCTATCGGGTGCCTTGTTTTCCTTTGCCCCGAACACGACGTTGGCCATTTACCAGAGGCAGACGGACTATGGCCCAGCCTCCTATTTTGGCTATATCGACGAAGAGGCGAATCTATCAATTTCCAACAATGTCGGAGAGGCTCGTCTGAAATCGCGCATCGACCCATCGGGATCTTTTATGCATAGCATGGACCTCACAGGAGATGGTCAGACGGAATTCGACTATTTCTTCTATGCGACGTTTGATAAAGATGGCCTTGTTGATCTGCCGACGTTCACCCTTGATGGCGCCGCGGTGGAGGCCATTCCACAGATTATGGGCAATGACCCGCGCGACTTCCACGCGGATCATTTCGACACGGATAGCCGCCAGGAACTCCTGAAACAGTACATGTCCAACTATGATTTCCTGTGCAGCGACACCGCCATCAAGCATTATCGCTATACCGTGACACTCAGCACGTCGACATATGCATACTTCAACATCAATGTCAGTGCTTCGACTTTGTTTACTGATTCGCCCGATTTCACCGTTGGCGCAAGTGGCGAATACTCCTTCAATTCCTATCAGCGTAGGCAGGATAGCTATGACATCTCCTTTTATGCCATCGCGCCGAAAGTGACGCTTAGCTATGAGGAGAACGTCACCATCGAGAAAGTGGCGGAAGAGGACACCACCGTCCGCGCCGCGATCGCCGATCTAGCAGCCACCCAATCGCTGGATGTGTCCATGGCGCGCTCTTTCTTCGCGGCGAAATACAACGAACGTTATATAAGCATTAACCATCTTTGGGACTACAACAACGAAGACTGCAATGTCCTTTGCCGTTGCCATTTCACTGCGGAACTCTCCAATACGCCGAAGAAATTCGTCGCCAAACGCGAAGGTGTGGCCCGCTGCGAATATCAGCTCGAAGCCTACTTCGCGGCAGGGACGAACCATCCATGCCCCAGAATCAGCTTGCGCGGATGGGACGACGACACCAAGGTTTTACTCTACTTCGAAACCCCGGGCGAAACCGATTACTACGAGGGTTTCAACACGCCAGAAAAGGACGAAAGCGGTGCCTATGTCGTCAAGGGGTATTTCGCATGGATAGAGGCTTATCCGAATCTCTCGGGCAACGTGCCCATCGATAACGTCGTGAGTGGAGTGGACAATTCCATGCCCATGATTCTGACGCTTCTTGTCCCGCCTATCTATCCGGCGGTGGCCATTGTCTGCGCCCAGCGTGGCAGCATGGTTGGACTGATCGGGTCCACGATTATCTTCCTGGCATTCGTCGGAGTTTTCTGCGGCATCTTCATTCCAAAAATCGTCCGCAGAGTGAGGGCAAAAAAGAAGAAGTAGGGCGTTTTCCCTGCAAAAACCACCTATTTTTGAAAACATATTTCAAGCGGAAATGGCCCTGTCCTTTTCGCGTGTTTTCTTTGACAAGCTCAATTAAATAATTAAGTTCCGTTTTAAAAGCAAGTTCCGTTTTTTTCCGCTTTTTTCCACTTTTGCGGCATTTTTCGGGGCCTATTTTAAAAGAGACTTCCGCGTTTTCGGGGAATATAATGTGGACGTGGCCGTTGCCGGCCCGAAAAAGCGCGTGGAAAAGCGACGGCGCTTTGCCCGCTTCCTGGTTTTTCGAGGTGGATTCCGGCTAAGTTCCGCTTTCCCCGGGGCCGCGGTCGGCCGCGTCGGCTTCCCTACCGTTTGTCGCGGAAGCCCTGTAGCAAATCGGGTTTTAGGTTGACCTGCTTGATCGGCTTAAGCTTGTTCAGCCCTAAGACCCTTTTGTCCATGTAAGGCCGGACCATCGCCAGAGGGCTGGCGCGGAACTGCGGCCTGGTGTAGTTGTTGACGTTGTTGGAGACCAGGAAGACGGCCTCGTCGTCGAGGAAGTCGAAGTCGGTGCCCTTGGGGAGGATCTCCCTAAGGTGCTCGTGGTTCTTCTCGATCTTGCCCTTCTGCTCCGAATGCCTGGCCGCGCAGTAGTAGAGCCGGCAGAGCTTCTCGCCCGTCTCGGGGTCCAGCTCGATGTCGTCCGGGCCGAGGAACTCGCTTCCGTTGTCCGTCAGGATGACGGGGAAGGTGCTCGCGAAGCGCTCGGCGCCGAGCCTCCTTCGGATCAGCGCGAAGACGCGCGCGATCTCGTCCTTGCAGATCTTCCTGATGAGGAAGACGAGCATGAAGTTGCTCCTGCGCTCGAGCAAGGTCATCAGCGCCTTGCCGCCCTTCCTGCCCTCGACCGTGTCGAGCTCCCAGACGCCCAGGCTGGGGTTGGCGCCGACGTACTCGAGGAAGTCCTCGTAGCATCGGCCCTCCTTGCATTTGGGGTCGGGCTTCTCCCGCTTCGCCGACCGCGACGCCTTGAAGGCGCGGCGCACCTTGCGCTCGAGGTCGATGTTGCGAACCGAGAGCAGCCTAAGGTCGATCAGCTTGTACAGCGTCGCCACCGACATCGGCGGCAGCTCCCCGCCCTTCTCGATGAGGATGACCTCGGGCGAGTAGCCCTTGAGGATCAGCGGCGAGACGACGGCGTCGATCGCCTTGACCTCGTCGTCCGTGTAATGGACGTGGCTGCGGCAAAGCGAGAGCTTGCCCTCGTAGGATTCCTGCGCCTGCTTGGCGGAGTAGAAGAACTTGCAGAGGCGGCAGGTGTTCCTCGTGGGGCAGCCGTTGCACACGAAGGGGTATTTCGTCACCCTTGCGCAGCTTGGCTCCGCGCGGAAGTCCGGGCAGCAATCGTTGCAGTTCCGTTCCTTGCAGCGCCTGCATTCGTCGCCGCAGTGGCCGTTGCCGCCGCAGACGAGGTGCTTGTGGCAGACCGTCTTCAGCGAGCATTTGTTGGGCTCCCTCGTCTCGACGAGGACCCTGTTCCGCTTTATCTCCTTGGAGGCGGTCCGGTCGTCGCATCCGACGTAGGCGGCTGCCTCCTTGAGCTTAAGGTTGCGGTTCAGGCTGTTCTCCAAGTCGATGCGGTTGCCCAAAGAAAGGTGTTTGTTCTTCTCTTTTGTTGGTACGTAATCGCCCATGTTGTTTACCTCCTTTCACGGTCGGCGACCACGGAACCCGGGGTATGGCTGAATACTAACCGACAAAAGGAAAAACGGAAATTAAAACTGAAATCGGGCGAACTTGCTTTTAAAACGGAACTTAATTATTTAATTGAGCTTTTCTTTGACAATTTAAAGCGCGTGAAAATTCATAAAAGTTTTTATTGACACGCATATTTCCTACGCGTAACATATCCGAGCGCTCGTTTCTGGGCGCAATGCGTGGGAGGACCTTGACGAGGGTCCGCGAAACCACTGCATGTAAATTACTTTTAGGAGGAATTTCCATGAGAAAGAAGATTACCAAAGTCGTCAAAATGGAACTCCCTGGTGGCGATGCCCATCCGGGACCGAAGCTGGCTTCCGCCGGCGTCAACATGGCCAAGTTCTGCACCGACTTCAACGCGAAGACCGGCGACCGCAGGGGCCAAGTCGTTCCAGTCATCATCACGGCCTACGAAGACAAGTCCTACGACTTCGTCATCAAGACCACCCCGGTCGCCCCGCTTATCTTGAAAGCCGCGGGCATCGACAAAGGTGCGGGCAACCAGAAGACCATCGCCGGCAAGATCACCAAAGCCCAACTCCGCGAAATCGCTGAGTACAAGCTCCCGGACCTCAACACCGAGGACGTCGAAGCCGCCGAGAAGATCGTCGCTGGTACCTGCAAGCAGATGGGTATCGCCATCGTTGACTAAGAGGAGAGACCACAATGAAAAAGTTTGCTAAGAAATACAAAGCGGCTCTCGAGAAAGTCGACGCCAACAAGACCTACAGCCTCGAGGAGGCCGCCAAGCTCGTCAAGGAGATCTCCTCGGCGAAGTTCGACGCTTCCGTCGATATCTCGTTCAACCTGAACGTCAACCCCACCCTCGCCGATCAGCTCATCCGTGGCACCATCACCCTGCCCCATGGCAACGGCAAGACCAAGAAGATCCTCGTTGTCACCAACACCAAGACCGACGAAGCCAAAGAGGCTGGCGCGGACTTCGTGGGTGGCAAGGACATCCTCGAGAAGATCACTCGTGAGAACTGGTTCGGATTCGACATCATCGTCGCGACCCCGGACATGATGGGCGAGCTCGGTAAAATGGGCCGCGTCCTCGGTCCTAAAGGCCTCATGCCGAACCCCAAGACCGGTACCGTCACGATGGATATCAAAGGCGCCGTCGCCGACATCAAGCGTGGTAAGATCGCTTACCGTGTCGACCGCAACGGCAACCTCTCCCTGGGCGTTGGCCGCGTCTCCTTCACGGAGGAGCAGCTCGTCGAGAACTTCAAGGCGATCACCGACGCGATCGTCAAAGCCCGTCCCTCGACCGTCAAGGGCACCTACATCGTCAATGCCGTCATCTCTTCCACGATGAGCCCGGGCATTGCCATCACCTTCCCCGGAAGGAACTAATCACTTCGGTGAATCGCTTGATATACCTAAGATAGCCGGGGGCACGTGCCTTAATAACATCACCCTGCTGAGGTAAACGTTCACAACTCACTAGTTATATCGAAGCATCACATATACAAAGAAAGGAGGTACATAACCATGAACCAGAATGTTCTCTCTGCCAAAAAGGAAACCGTTTCTGAAATCAGCAAATCGATCGAAGAATCCGGCTCCTTGACGGTCGTCTCCTATCAGGGTCTCACCGTCGCCGAGATGCAAGAACTCCGCAAGACCCTCTCCAAATGTGGCTCCTCGCTCGTCGTTTACAAGAACACGCTCGTCCGCCGCGCCCTCGAAGAAGGCAAGCACGCCGACCTCGGCGACCTGCTTAACGGTCCTAACGGATTCGTCTTCTCCAAAGAGATCTCCGAAGGCCCGAAGGCCCTCGTCAAGTTCGCCCGTCGTCACGAAGCTCTCGTGGTCAAAGGCGGCCTCGTCGAGAACAAGGTCCTCGATGCCGCTGGAGTGAAGGAAGTCTCCAAGCTTCCCGACAAGAACGGCCTCATCGCTATGTTCCTATCGTGCCTCAACGCACCCGTCACCAAGTTCGCGGCGACCGTCAAGGCCCTCGCGGAGAAAGGCCAGCCGGCCTAAGCCAATTGAAAGGAGTATCCAACCATGGCAAAACTTACCAACGAAGAAATCATCGCCTCCTTGAAGGAGATGACCGTCCTCGAGCTCAATGAGCTCGTCAAGGCCGTCGAGGCCGAATTCGGCGTCACCGCCGCCGTCGCGACCGCCGCTGCCGCTCCCGCCGAGGAAGAGGCTCCCGTCGAGAAGGGACCCGCTGAGGTCTCCCTCATCCTCAAAGCCGTCGGTGGCTCCAAGGTTGCCGTCATCAAAGCCGTCCAGGCCATCACCGGCCTTGGCTTGATGGATGCCAAGAAGCTCGTCGACGCTGTCCCCGCCCCGGTCAAAGAGCACATCTCCCCCGTCGAGGCCGAAGAGCACAAGAAAGCGCTCGTCGCCGCCGGCGCCGAAGTTGAGATCAAGTAATCTCTCCCCAAGCAACGGACAAAACCAATCCCGCCCTAGGAATGTCTTAGGGCGGGGTTTGCGCCTTTTAAGGAGTACGAAGAAATGCCCCAATATTTCGATAATGTCGAAGGCTTGGCCCATGAAAACATCACCTACAGCTATAAGCTGTTCGGCGAGGAATACACCTTGAAAAGCGATGCCGGGGTCTTCAGCAAAGATGGCCTCGACGATGGTAGCAGATTGCTGCTGGAAACCATCGCCAAGACCGATCTTGGCGTAGAAATACTCGATCTCGGCTGTGGCGTGGGGCCCATTGGGCTCACCCTCGCCAAACTCGATCCCCGTCGGCAGGTGACCCTCGCCGACGTCAACCTCCGAGCCTTGGAATGCTGCAAAGCCAATGCCGAGGCGCTTGGAGTAGGGGAGCGGGTCCGCATCCTGCAATCCGATGTCTACTCAAACATCACCACATCCTTCTCCACCATTGTGACCAATCCGCCCATCCGCGCGGGAAAAAAGGTTACATACGCGATGTACGCGGGCGCAGTGAGCCATCTTAATGAAGGCGGCTCGTTGATCCTAGTCATCCGAAAAGCGCAGGGGGCTCCCTCCTGCCAGCGTTATCTCGAGACGCTCTTCCAAAGCGTGTCCGTCTTAGCGCAACACAAAGGATATCGCATCCTCATCGCGAAGAAATAAGGAGTATTACATGCCATTAGAAAAGAACTTCATTCCGATGACCGACTACAAGGATCCGGAAGGCAAACCCTATCCCGTCGGCGTCAACGGCCGCCTCGATTTCTCCAAAATCTCTGGCCGCCTCGACCTCCCTTACCTGGTCGAAATCCAAACGGAGTCCTATAAGTGGTTCCTCGAAAAAGGCCTCGACGAAGTGCTTCGGGAATGCTTTCCGATCGCCAACTACTCGAACACCCTTTTCATCGACTACGTTTCCTGCCGCTTAGAAGAGCCCAAGCACGACCCCATGCAGTGCAAGGCCGCAGACTTGAATTATTCCAGCAAACTCAAGGTCACGCTGCGCCTCCGCTTCAAGAATTCCGGCGAAATCAAAGAAGCCGAAGTCTTCATGGGCGACCTCCCGAGAATGACCGAGTCGGGCACCTTCATCATCAATGGTGCCGAGCGCGTCATCGTCTCCCAAATCGTCCGTTCCCCGGGCGCGTATTTCGACGAGTCCGTCGACAAATCTGGCGTCCATGTCTATAACGGCGAGATCATCCCGAACCGCGGCACCTGGCTGCAGTTCGAGACCGATGCGAAGAACGCGTTGTTCTGCCGCGTCGACCGCCAGCCGCGCAAAATGCCGGCGACCATCCTCCTCAAGGCGTTAGGCCTCGAGACCGAGAAGGTCATCTACGACCTCTTCGGCGAGACCGAAGCCATGAAGAGCACCCTCGAGAAAGACGGCGTCGAAAACGGCGAAGCCGCCCTTATCGAGATCTTCCGTAAACTGAAGCCCGGCGAGCCCATCACCGCCGAAGGTATCGTCAACTTCATCGTCCAGAAATTCTTCGACGATAAGCGTTATGACCTCGGTAGGGCAGGCCGCTTCAAATACCTCCAGAAGCTCGGTATCTACAACCGTCTTCCTGGCCGCGTCCTCGCGGAAAACCTCATCTCCGCCGATGGCGAGATCCGTTTCCCCAAGGGCCACACCCTCACCGAAGAGGACGTCCAAGCCCTCCGCGACGAGGAGTTCTTCGAGGCTGGTGCCCACCGCGTCACCCTCAAGACCAACCAGAAGATCGATACCCACAGCGACGTCAACATCGTCAAGGTCTTCGCCCATGACAAGGCGACCGAGAACCCGGTCAACATCATCGGCACCGACCTCAACTGCATGATCAATCGCATCACGATCTCCGACATGGTCGCCTGCTTCTCCTACTTCCTCAATATCATGGATGGCATCGGCGACACCGACGATATCGACCACCTCGGCAACCGCCGCGTGCGCTGCGTCGGCGAATTGCTCCAGGGCCAATTCCGCGTCGGCCTCACCAAGATGAGCAAGACCGTCCAGCAGAAGATGTCCATCTCCGATATGGAGTCGGTCACCCCGCAGTCCCTCATCAACATCCGCCCGTTAACCTCCTCCATCCGCGAGTTCTTCGCCGTGAGCAAACTCTCGCAGTACATGGACCAGGTCAACCCCCTCGCCGAACTCACCCATAAGCGCCGTATCTCCGCGTTAGGCCCTGGCGGCTTGACACGCGACCGCGCCTCCATGGAAGTCCGCGACGTCCACTATACCCACTATGGCCGTATCTGCCCGATCGAATCTCCTGAAGGCCAGAACATCGGCTTGATCAACAACCTTTGCACCTACGCGAAGATCTCCAAGTACGGCTTCATCATGACCCCGTACCGTCTCGTCTACCACATCGGTGGCAAGACCTACGTCTCCCAGACGAAGACCGATTACCTCTCCGCCGACGACGAGCGCGGCCACTATATCGCCGAAGCCAACGTCAAGCTGGCCGACCCAATCAAACTCTGCACCGTCGATCCGCAAGCCGATCCCGATGAGATCGTCAGCGAGATCCTCGACGAGGAATCCGTCGTCCGTCACGACGATGACAACATCCTCGTTCCTCGCGATATCGTCGATTACGTCGACGTTTCGCCAAAGCAGGTCATCTCCATCGCCGCCGCTTGCATTCCCTTCCTCGCCCACGATGACGCCACCCGTGCGTTGATGGGCGCGAACATGCAACGTCAGGCTCTCCCCTTGCTCCGTCCTTCCGTCCCCTATGTCGGAACCGGCATGGAGCGCCTCGTCGCCCGCGACTCCGGCTTGGCCGTCATCGCCCGCGCCGACGGCGTCGTCAAGTCCGTCGACTCCGCGACCATCGTCGTCAAGGAAGCCAAGGAAACCTACACCTATCAGCTCCTGAAGTTCGACCGTTCGAACCAAGGCAGCTGCATCAACCAGAACCCGATCGTCCACGCCGGCGACAAAGTCGTCGCGGGTCAGATCATCGCCGACGGCCCCGCCATGCGCAATGGCGAGCTCGCCCTCGGCCAGAACGTCCTCATCGCCTACATGACGTGGAATGGCTACAACTACGAAGACGCCGTCGTCATGTCCGAGAGGATGGTCAAGGATGACGTCTTCACCTCCATCCACATCGAGCGCCATACCTGCGAGTGCCGCGAGACCAAGCTCGGTCCCGAAGAGATCACCCGCGATGTCCCAAACGTCTCCGAGGAAGCTAAGGCGTTCCTCGACGAGAACGGCATCATCGTGCCGGGCGCCGAAGTCAAAGAAGGCGACATCCTCGTCGGTAAGGTCACCCCGAAGGGCCAGACCGAACCCACTCCCGAAGAGAAGCTCCTCATGGCCATCTTCGCCGAGAAGACCAAAGAAGGCAAAGACGCCTCCCTCCGCGTGCCTCATGGCGGCGGCGGTATCGTCCACGCGGTCAAGATCTTCTCCCGCAAGAACAAGGACCAGCTCCCTCCGGGCGTCAACATCGCCATTCATGTCTACATCGTCCAGAAGAGGAAAATCTCCGAGGGCGATAAGATGTCCGGCCGTCACGGCAACAAGGGCGTCATCTCCAAGATCCTTCCGGTCGAGGATATGCCCTTCCTCGCCGATGGCACCCCGATCGACATCCTCCTCTCCCCGATGGGCGTCCCTTCCCGTATGAACATCGGTCAGATCTTCGAAGTCCACCTCGGACTCGCCTGCCGCAAGCTCGGCATGAGGGTCGCCACGCCGGCCTTCGACGGCGTCTCCAACGACGAGGTCTTCGACATCATGCGCAAAGCCGGCATCTCCGCCGACGGTAAGACCGTCCTCTATGACGGCCGTACCGGCGAACGCTTCGCCGAGCGCATCGCCGTCGGCGTCCAGTACATGATCAAACTCGTGCACATGGTCGACGACAAACTCCACGCCCGCGCTACCGGACCCTATGCCCTCATCACCCAGCAGCCGCTTGGTGGTAAGGCTCAAAACGGCGGCCAGCGCTTCGGCGAAATGGAAGTGTGGGCCCTCGAAGCCTATGGCGCGGCCCATACCCTCCAGGAAATGCTCACCATCAAGTCCGATGACCGCGTCGGCCGCCGCAAGGCCTACGAAGCCATCATCAAGGGCAACCCCATCCCGCGTCCGAGCATCCCCGAGGCCTTCAAGGTCTTCCTCAAGGAACTCAAGGGCTTGGGCCTTAACGCCAAGCTCTACGACAACAACGACAGCGTCATCGATATGGACGAACTCGCCCGCGCCTCCCTCATCGAGGAGCGCAAGGTGAACTCGGCCATCCGCTCCGCCATGTCGCCTAAGGACGACGACCTACCCGATACCTTGCCTGTGGACGAGGTTGCCGCGGTAGAAGAAGAAGGGCTCTCCGTGAGGGCCACCGGCTCGCTTAGCGGCGACGTTGATTAAGGAAGGAGGAACACGAAATGTCTGAAAATCGCGAATTCGAACCCCGCGCGGAATTCTCCGGAAGGAAGCGCGAATCCAAAACCTTCGACATCAATAACCTCGCTGCCGTCCAGGTCGGCTTAGCCTCCCCCGAGGACATCCGTTCTTGGAGCCATGGCGAAGTCACCTGCGCCGAAACCATCAACTACCGTAGCCAGAAGCCCGAGATGAACGGTCTCTTCTGCGAGAAGATCTTCGGGCCTAGCAAGGACTACGAATGCCATTGCGGCAAATACAAAAAGATCCGTTATCAGGGCATCACCTGCGAAAAGTGCGGCGTCGAGGTCATTTCCAAAGAATGGCGTCGCGAGCGCATGGGTCACATCGAGCTCGTCTCGCCGTGCTCCCACATCTGGTACCTGAAGTCCATCCCTTCCCGCATGTCCCTCGTCTTGGACATCGCCCCGAAGGAGCTTGAAGACGTCATCTACTTCGCTGGCCACTTGGTCCTCAACCCGGGCACCAGCACCGTCTTAAAGTACAAGCAGTTCATCAACGAATCCATCGGTCGTACCATCTTCGTGGACGCGATCATGGAATTCCGCGGCAACCTCGAGGAAGGCACCGCCGACGCGATGAAGGCCGACACCCTCATCGAGCGTCTGCAAAGCGCCGCCGAGGCCTTCGACTTCTTCACCGTTTCCGCCTTCATCAAGAAGTACACCGGCGCCGAATTCGGCGAAGGCGCGGATGCGGTCAAGCGTCTCCTCCACGAAGTGGACCTCGACAAGGAGTTCGCCACCATCTCCGAGGAACTCCGCGCCGCGACCTCCCAGCGCCGCATCAAGCTCGCCAAGCGTCTTGAGGTCATCTCGGCCTTCCGCGATTCCAAGCAGAAGCCCGAATGGATGGTCCTCGACGTCATCCCGGTCATCCCACCGGATCTCCGCCCGATGCTCCAGCTCGATGGCGGACGTCTCGCCGCGAGCGACCTCAACGACCTTTATCGCCGCGTCATCTCCCGTAATAAGCGTCTCCGCCGCCTCATCGACATGTCCGCTCCTTACGTCATTCTCATGAACGAGAAGCGTATGTTGCAGGAGGCCGTCGACGCTCTCATCGACAACGGCCGCCGCTCCAAACCCGTCACCGGGCCGAGCGGACGCCCCCTCAAGTGCCTCTCTTCGGGCCTCAAGGGCAAGCAGGGCCGCTTCCGTCAGAACCTCCTCGGCAAGCGCGTCGACTACTCCGGACGTTCCGTCATCGCGGTCGGACCGGACCTCAAGATGTACCAGTGCGGCCTTCCGCGCGAAATGGCGGTCCAATTGCTCCGCCCCTTCATCGCGGCCTTGTTGATTCAGAGGAAGCTCGTCAGCGCCCACCGCGCCGCCGACCGCCTCATCGACCGTTATGACCCCGTCGTCTTCGACATCGTCGAGGAAATCATCGGCCAGCACCCGGTTCTCCTTAACCGCGCGCCGACCCTCCACCGTCTCTCGATCCAGGCCTTCCAGCCCAAGCTCGTCGACGGCCGCGCCATCCGTCTCCACCCGCTCGTCTGCACCGGCTTCAACGCCGACTTCGACGGCGACCAGATGGCCGTCCACGTCCCGCTTTCCAAAGCGGCCCAGCAAGAGGCCATCGACCTCATGCTCGCGAGCAACAACATCCTCGGCCCGAAGGATGGAAAAGCCATCGTCATCCCTTCTCAGGACATGATCCTTGGCAACTTCCACCTCACCACCGAAGAATCCCGCGAAGACTTCCATGACCGCGCGAAGAACCTCCGCGACCTCGCGGAACTCGAGCGTTCCACCGGCGTCGCGCAGGACGAATACGAAGCCCTCATCCAGATGGCGGACGCCAACATCAGCTTTGCCGAGAAAGAAGGCAAGGTGTTCCATAACACCGACGAAGTGCGCATGGCCTACGTCACCCGCGCACTCTCCCTCCATTCCCGCATCGCGATTCCCGCCCATGCCATCCACAAGGACCTCGGCACCGGCATGCCGCTTTCGGCGAAAGGCAAATACCTCATCACCACCGTCGGCAAAGTCATCTTCAACGCCGTCTTTCCGGACGACTTCCCCTATATCAACGACGGCACTCCCGCCTCCACCACGGACCTCTCCTTCATGGAGCCTTGGTTCGTGAGCCCCGAGGACGTCGAGAAAGCCATCAAGTTCGACGAGAAGAAGTTCAATAACCCCCTCGCCCAATACATCTCCACCCTTCCGCTAAAGAAGGCGGTTGGCAAGAAACAGCTCGGACCTCTGATCGACATGGTGTTCGCCAAATACGGCACCTCGAAGACCTCCGCGGTCCTCGATAAGATCAAAGACCAGGGCTTCCGCTTCTCCATGATCTCCGCCGTCACCGTCGCCATCAGCGACATCAACGACGTCGACGACAAGTACAAGATCGTCGCCAAGGGCAACGAGCAGGTCGAGCAGGTCGAGAAGTTCTTCAAGAAGGGCTATCTCACCAAAGAGGAGCGCCACAAGAAGATCGAGGACATCTGGACCGCCATCACCAAGGAGGTCGCCTCCAAGGTCGAGGCCGCCATGAAAGCCGATAAGCGCAACCCGCTCGTCATCATGGCCGACTCGGGATCCCGTGGCTCCGTCGATAACTTCAAGCAGCTCATCGGTATGAAAGGCCTCGTCGCCAACCCGAAGAACGAAACCATCGAGCTTCCGATCGTCTCGTCCTACCACGAAGGTATGAAGGTCTCCGAGTTCTTCATCAACACCCACGGCGCCCGTAAGGGTTCCGCCGATACCGCCCTTAAGACCGCCGACTCTGGCTATCTGACCCGCCGCCTTGTCGACGTCTCGCAAGACGTCATCATCCGCGAAGAGGATTGCCACTGCGACCACGGTTTCAAGGTCCGTGAAATCCGCAACACCGCCCGTGACGAAGTCATCCGCTCGCTCGCAGAGCGCCTTGATGGCCGTTACGCGATGCACGATATCGTCGATCCCGCGACGGGCGAGGTCCTCGTGGCCGCGAACGAGATGATCGACATGAAGCAAGCCAAGGCCATCGAGGCCGCGGGCATCAAGGAAGTTGAGATCCGCTCCGTCTTCACCTGCCAGACCCGCAATGGCATCTGCCGTCACTGCTATGGCCGCAACATGGCCACCGGCAAACTCGTCGAGCTCGGCGAGGCCGTCGGCATCATGGCCGCCCAGTCCATCGGCGAACCGGGCACCCAGCTCACCATGCGTGTCTTCCACACCGGTGGTATGGCTGGTAGCGACATTACTTCCGGTCTTCCCCGTGTCCAGGAGCTCGTCGAAGCGCGTAACCCCGCTGGCGAAGCGCTCATCTCCGAGATCTCCGGCGAAGTCGTCTCCATCACCCCGCAGGGCACCCGCAGCGAGGTCGTGGTTCGCAATGACCTCGAAGAGAAGACCTACCTCACCCCCTTCGGCGCGCACCTTCGCGTCAAAGTCGGCAGCCATGTCGAGAACGGTGGCAAGATCACCGAAGGCGCCATCAACCCCAAGAAGCTCCTTGAAGTGGCGGACGTCGAGAAACTCGAAGTCTACATGATCAAAGAGATTCAGAAGGTCTATAAGGCCCAGGGTATCGGCATCTCCGACAAGCACCTCGAAATCATCATCCGTCAGATGCTCCGCAAGGTCGTCATCATCGACGGAGGCGATACGAACATGCTCCCGGGCACCCGCGTCTCCATCAACCGCTTCACGGCCGAGAACCGCGTCGCCTTGCTCTATGGCCATCGCCCCGCGGTCGCCCAGCCCCTCGTCCTTGGCATCACCAAGGCCGCCCTCGAGACCGACTCCTTCCTCTCCGCCGCCTCCTTCCAGGAGACCACCCGCGTCCTCACCGATGCGGCCATCAAGGCGAAGAGGGACGACCTCCATGGCCTGAAGGAGAACGTCATCACCGGCAAGCTCATCCCGGCTGGTACGGGTCTGCTCTCCGAGGAAGCCGAGGCGGAGAAGCTCTCCACCTTCGACGTCCTCTCCTCGATGAAAGTCGTCAAGTCGCAATACATCGAGAAGCACGACCGTCCCGATCAGGAAGACTAAGCCGTCGATTCGTGAATCAAACGCCTTCGAAGCCCAACTGGGTTTCGGGGGCGTTTTTTCGCGAAATCCATCGCAAAAACCCGTTCGATTTGGAATTGATGGACGATGTAGGGAGCTTTCTGGATGCATTCATGCGCGTGGGTACATAGGAATCGGGTTATAATTTCCTACGATGAACGCGAAAAGAATGGGAAAAACGACGCTGGCATTCTCTGCCATCTCGCTGCTAGCCTGCTCCTCGGCCTATTCTTTTTCCCTTTATTCCTATGGAACGATTGTGACCGAGCCTTTCGTCGAAACGAAGAAAGAAGGC
>JAFSVB010000043.1 GCA_017450325.1 Bacilli bacterium
AATCTTCATCCTCTCCCCGTTGTTCCTAAGCGTCGTTTCCCTCGCGGGATGCGGCCTTCAACCGGCAACCCTTAGCCTTTATGATGCCTCCTCGCGTCTTGTTATCCAATCCTTCGATGACAAAGGATCCATCACTCTTCCGACCTACCGCTATAGCAAAACCGGCGAGGTTCCTTATAACGAAATAGGCGAATTCTTCTACGCCAACGGTGGCCTTAGCAACGTCCGTTCCAGCGTCAAGAAAGTCGATGATACCTATCAGGTCATCGGTCAGGATGGGCATCTCTTCTTCACCGTGAATCCGAAGGAAAACACCGTTGCATTGGATAATTTCGGCCATTGGAGTGGCTTATTTCAACTTAATAACGGAATCGGTCCCGATCCGGCAGTCCCCTATGACGAAGAAGCCTGCGCCGTCCGTCCAAGCAGCTCCACCAAATCCATCGGCACCCCGGTGAAGGAAGTCTATAACCTCTCCAAATACAACATCGAGGCCGTGGAAAAAGACGACAAATGCTATCTTCCCAGCGCGTTCTTGAGCAACCTCTATTACCGTAACCTCGGCGCCGATATCCTCTATAACGGCATGGACTTTTACCTGGCGGGCGCCGTCCAAAGCGGGACCATCCCCGCGGTGAGCCGCAGCTTCTACGCCAACGAGAACCGCTTCATGGCGGCCGAAGGCAAGGAAGCCAAGTCCTATCCCGCCCTGCAAGGCGAATCCTACCGCTATGCCTATCAGATGGAGGAAGGGAAGGAATATTCCATACTCTCGCTGACGAATGACGGCAAAGGCAAACTCCTCTCCGCCGCAAACCCGGGCGAACAAGGCACCGAGGCCTCCCAAGATGGCACGACCATCTCCTACACCTGGGAGAAGAAGGATGACGCCTTGCTCGTCACGACCATCGTTTCCGACATCAATCCCGCGACCAAAGAGCATAGCTCCGTCACGCAAGGAACGTGGAAGATCCCTCTTCGCCCGACCTTCTTCGGCGCCAAGAAACGCTCCAAGGAGGTGGCGGCGTTCACCTATGACCTCCTCCGCTTCCAGTTCGACCATTATTATGGCCTGAAGGACGTCGCGAAATACGAGGACTTCGACCAGTACGCCGTTTCCAAAGGGCTTAAGGAACGCCTTTTGAGCGAAGACGCGGACACCTATGACGAAGCTCTTGCCGAGCTCACTTGCAAGGATATTGACGATGGCCATACCCGCTATGTCTTGCCAAGCGCCTTCTCGGGCAAGGGAGCCGTCGAGGGGAAGGCGTACGCGACCAAGCATTCCGGCCCCCGTTACAAGGGCTTGTTAGAGAAGCTAGAACGTTATCAGAAAGCCCGTAATGAAGCGCTCGGGCTTAAAGAGACGGAGCAAGCCAAGGCGATTGGGTATTTCACCAAGGATAGCACCGCCCTCATCCGCTTCGACATGTTCAGCAATCCCGGCATGTTCGTCACCAATATGTATGATGAAGGCGAAATCGAGAAGATTGATGCCGCCGCGGCTTTCCAGCAAGGCAACGTCCCCCTTGGCTTCGACGCGACCTTCTATCAGCTCAGCAAGATAACAGGCATCAAAAACGTCATCATCGACCTCACCTGCAACCTCGGCGGCCAGGTCAACGTCCTCCCATATATCCTCGCCCACATCAGCAAGGATCCTATGATGCAATATAAGGACATGAACCGTGGCGTCGTTAATGAATACCACTACAAAGTGGACCTCAACCACGATAAGAAGTGGGGCGACGTGGGCGATACCTACGAAGGAAAGTACAACTTCTTCATCCTCACGAGCGATTTCTCCTTCTCTTGCGCGAACATGCTTCCGACGCTTGTAAAGAATCGTGGCGCGAAGGTCATCGGCATGAAAAGCGGCGGTGGCGCGGCCACGGTCGGCGGATTCACGGATGGACTTGGCTCCTTCTATAACCTCTCTTCCCCGCTTGTGAGCATGATCCAGGAAGGCGAATCCTTCCATCACCTCGACGCGGGCGTTCCCGTCGATTACGAGCTCGCCGCCGATTCCTGGTACGACCTCACCAAGCTCGACGCCTTCGTCTCCAAGCTCAATAAATAACCATTTCTATTCATGCGATTCGAAAGGAAAAATACGATGAATGCCAAAGCAATTCCCTCTATCCTCCTGTTTGGCTCCAGCTTGCTCCTATGCGCTTGCGGCCAGCAAGAGGCCCCCATCTCCGGTCCCGTCGACCACGAGACCATCCGCTATAGCGAGATGGTTTACCCAAACGAGAAGGGCGAGGTAAAGCGCGACAAAGGCTTTAATCTCCTCTTCAAGGCCAACAGCGAGATCCCCTACGTCTCCATCAAGGAGGGGTTCAACTTTCTCAACGTGGTCAAAGGCGTCCACACCGGCGACACCAAGAACGAGCGTTTCTTCTACAAGGTCAGCAAAGAGGACAATGGATACGTCGTCGTCAACGAAGCGGGGACCAAAGCCCATTTCAACGTGAAGGACCAGACGGTTCTCTATGAGGATTTCGATTCGTTCTGCGCGCTTACGGACACCACCACGGCAAAGCCTTTTGCGCTATTTACCATCCCCAAGGGCAGGAAGTCCATCGCTCTTACGAGCAGCGAATTCACCAAGGGAAGCGCCGTAACCGTCAACCTCAAGAACTACGATGGCATCGACCTCTACGAGAAGGGCGAGGAGCTCTATATGCCCCTGACGACGTTCAACGACATGTTCCTCAACGTCACTCAGTTCACCAACCTCGCCTATAACTATCAGAATCTCTTCCTTTTGCCGAACGATTCGCTCGTGGACCGTTCCGGCTCAACCCCAAAGCTCACCAAGATCGGGGAGGCCTTCTTCGCCGGTCCGAAGAAAGCGACCTTGACCGAGGAGCTCAAGAAGTTCCATTATCAAGAAACCTGCCTGAACTTCGATTATTTCTATGGTCTTAAGGCCGATAAGGGCTTTGCGTCCTTCGCCTCTTTCATACAGGATAAGGGCTTCAAGGGCGATTTCGATAACTCCGATACCAAAAAAGCCGACGCCGCTCTTCGCTATGCCGTCTCCCATCTCGTCGATGGCCATACGGCGGTGGCGGTGAACTCGCCTTTGTATGGGTTTGGAGAACTCGACGACGACCCCACCCGCATGAACGCCACCCGTACCAAATGGGTTGACGACGGCGAGGTGTTCTCCTCGTCTCGGGCCGCGTCCACCTCTCCGCTAGGCAATCACCTTAGCGGCGACGTCTATTTCATATCCTTCAACTCGTTCGCCGCGGTCAACGAGAGCCTTCTCTATTCGCCGAAGAACCAGTGGACCGCGGAGGCGATCGCCACCCAGACGGCCCTGCAGTTCTCCAATGCCTATTCCTTCCTCACCGCGGAAGCCAACAAAGGCAAAGCCAAAACCGTCGTGGTCGACCTCGCGACCAACGAAGGCGGTGCCGCCGACGCGCTGATCTATGGGCTCTCCACGCTACTTGGCGAGGTGAAGACCATCGTCAGGAATCCGCTTTCGGGAGCGGTTGGCCGCGCCTCCTATAAGGCGGACATCAATCTCGATGGCAAAGTCGACGAGAAGGACGTCCCCTTGATCGACAAGGGATATAACATCATGATCCTTGACTCTCGGTTCTCCTTCTCGAGCGCCAACGCCTTCCCGGCCCTTGCCAAAGCCAATAACGCCAAGGTGAAGACCGTCGGCGAAAGAAGCGCTGGCGGGGCTTGCGTCGTCCGCGAAGTCTTCAGCGGGCTCGGCGCGTCCTATGCTACCTCTGGCTTAACCGAAATCGTGACCGAAGAGGGCGGCAAACTCGTCAACGTTGATAAAGGCGTGCCTGCTGACCTTGCTATCGAAGGCGCGAAGATGCTCGATCGTAGCCATGTGGTCAGCGTCATCGACAACTACCTCCAAGGCAAGTAATGAGGCAATTGCCACAAAAATAGCGACATCGAAACAAAAGGCCATCCATCACT